>CAJXCW010000078.1 GCA_913051705.1 uncultured bacterium | reverse complement strand
CGGCTCGGCAAATATCCCGTGTAGAGGAAACCTTCATCGGATCCAGAATCGTTGCCATCCTTCCATACATCCTTTTTACATGGGGAACATCCGATTCAACCCGAATACCAACGACGATGGAACAATGAGCCCGATTATCCTGATCTACCTGAACGCTTACCCCGAGTCCCGTATTACCGCCCGAAAGAGGCCCCTGTAGGCCTAGAGAAATCCTCGCCATGATCCGATTTTCTTCCCGAGAGGGGTTTTTCCCAAAGTAGATAAAATCCCCAGGGATCAGATTCTGCCAAGTCTCTTTTTGTCGTGGGGTAAGAGTCTGAGAAAATCTTTTGGCCCTTAGACTCTTTGTTTTCATAACCTCTTCGACGAGCCAGGAAGCGCCATGAAGAACCCTTGTTGGGGTAATTTTCGCTGAGAAGGGATCT
The DNA here is from genome assembly GCA_913051705.1 of uncultured bacterium. GTDB lineage: Bacteria > JAAXHH01 > JAAXHH01 > JAAXHH01 > JAAXHH01 > CAJXCW01. The sequence goes on along the minus strand of CAJXCW010000078.1, from coordinate 19,418 downwards.
TTATTCAGAAGGGATCCCTTTTTTTCGTACCCCTGATTGAGTAGATCCATCTCGATCTTCTTTGGATCAAAGGTCCCTTCGTAAAGAGATACCGATTCGATTCCATTGCCAGCCCTGTAGAGGGTCGCGATCTCCGTCGTTCCGGGAAAGAGAATCTTTCCCTCCCGAAAAAATAAAGCCCCCTTCGTATTCCGATAGACAACGAAATCCCCTTCCGGGAGATCGAAGAGGAGCGAAGGAAGTGGGGTCCGCTGAAAATAGGCCCATCCCAGGTAGAAAAAAGCCACAAGAACAACCACCGCACCGAATCCCATGAACCCCAGATCGGCGACGCCAAACGCCGTTGGAACGGAGATCCACCGCACGACCTCATCGAACATGAATCGTTTTCCGACTGTAAATCCCCATCCACCGAAATGGTCAGCGCCAATAGTCGTATACCCCAGATATATCGTATACCCGACCGAGGTGACGACACTCGCCAGCAGACTGATAAGGGCCACCCCGATGAGGCGGCGTTTCTCCCCGAGAATGTCGTCTCCTATTTTGGCGACATGTGCCATCGTGGTCATGCCGAAGGTCCGCCAATTCCGCACAAACGGGTTGGTCATACCCATGACCGTCAGGCTTGATGACGATAGGTTCGAAGAGCCTACGACGGATATGGTAAAGTCATGCGCGATTAATGGAAAGTCGAGTAAAACCACCCCGGCTTCCGAGACGATTCTGGTAACTCCCAGATAGAGCAGGAGTACACAGGCCATCAATAACACCGCCACCCAGAGTTCCATGCCCGCCCTGGTGAGCCAGCAGATAATATACACGATGCCGACAACAAACCCGATCAGGGCTGTGCGGTAGGATAGCAACTCGTCCCTGTCATCCACCTCAGGCGCCCGTCCGAAGGCTTTACGCACAACAAGGCGGAGATGCCGACGAGCCATCCATAATCCCCACAGGACAAAAAAGAAAAATCCGCCGATATTCTGTGCGGCGGTTACACTCGAAAGCCCCGCCTTCGGGTTACTGGTGCTGAAGCCGATCTGACTTAACAGGCCCTCTTGTATAATCGCGATCAGACGAAACAGCCAGATGCTGAACAGCACATCGAGATTGGCAAAGTAGGCGAATCCGAGTACGAGCCAGTTTATGCGAATCAGTATGGGAGGAAAACCGTGAGCGATCGTCACCGGCGTGGTAAACTGTTTTCCGATCGGGATCGGAAAAATCCAGTGAAAATAGCTACCAATATTCCAGATAATGATGAACAGGGTGATGCCGAATCCTGCCAGAAATACACGATTGCGGACAACAGGTGGTAAGATGCCTCCATGCTCTTCTTCCTGGGTAAGGAGTACGGGTACCTTGGCCAGAGGGAAGGTGAGTTTTTCATGGTCACTCCACTGCCTGCGTAACACAATCATCAGGCAGGCACCCACGGTAAAGAGCGCAAAAAAGAATGACGTCCACCACACAAAGGGCGGGATCCAGGCGCCCCAGGGTATCGTGTCACCGGCCGGCAGACTTTCGAAAAACCATGCCATAGCCCCACCCTGATTACTCGCCACAAGCCAATCGGGGAGATGATCGAAGAAGACGGCCTCCCAGCGATTCTCCGGGGTGGCAAAATAATACGGCGAACCTATCACCACCACCAGGTATGTAGTGAATGCCCAGCCGGGAATAGCGGAGGCGGTGAATACCATGACAAAGATGACGAGTAGTTCTGAAGGACCCAGTGGACGGACCAGCTGTCGGAACTGATAGATTTTTTTAAGAAGGACGTTCAACCCAAGGACAACACAGACAAACGGCAAGAGGGCGGCGATGGGGAAATGCGCCACCGGCATCGTGGATGATCTCCCGATATACGTGGAATAGGTGATCCAGAGACACATCAGGATGGATAGGGCCAGACCAATCACCACGGCACGGGGCGTCACCACCGATTCTCGCGGTTCTTGCCGTGGTGAATCCACACGGGAGATGGTAGAAGAAGTTATCTGAGACATGGGCGGGGAAGTGGGCAAGTGGGGAGGTGAGTATGAGTTTATTCGCTTTTTTGCCCACCTGCCCACCTGCTCGTCCCCCTCAGGAGAACAGTTGGTTGGCGAACCCATCGGCCGGCACTAATCGTTCATTGACCCCATGCCAATTCGAGGGCCAGTCCCATCCTGGAATACGCATGCTTTCGAGACGTACCCGGTGGGTAATAACGCGTCGTCGTTGCAACCCTTCGGGGACGTTCTGATTGGGACGGGACGAATGTAACAGGTTTTGCGAATAGATGGTCACACTGCCTTCATCGGCGATACCGATCAACTCATTCTTCTCATGCTCCGCCACGTAGATGGCCTGGGCGCCGGAATCCTGGCGGTGAAAGGGCGTCTGCTTATGAGAACCGGGTAGAACCCTCAGAGCGCCGTTTTCTTCTCTCTGGTCGTCTATGTTGATACGGACCGTCATGACCTGAGAAATGAAGTCGTCGGTCCAGGCTTCAAGCTGATTGGACCGAACATGGTAATTACCAAGCTGTTTCCAGTATTCGGACGGATCAACAGTAACTCCCGGCGGTGGCGTCAGTTGGAAAAAATCGTCCTGATGCCAGTCGATGCTGTTCCCACAGCCGGCTACTTTGTCAAACATGGTGCCTACATTTGTTCGGGCTACAGGACCGCCCAGGGCCGCTTCGCCGAAGCGTATCAGATCCGGGTGGAGGGTAAAACGCGCGGCTTCCGGACATCGTTCATACACCTCCCAGAGGACATGCACCTCCCCATTCATGATGTGTATCTGCTGCTCAGGCGGGTGACCACGCCAGTTCAGATCGGCTTCGGCCTGTTCGATCGTCTTATCAAGCAGGTCCCGTAAAGTGACCATTTCATCTGAGGTAAAAACGCCCTCAATGGTCACGATTCCGTCTTTTTTAAACTGTGCCACATACTGGTCCAGGGTATTCATCGACATATCAACTCTCTATTCGTGACAATGGTTACGGGACAATGCCCGGCTCAAGTCGTTTTATATGACCGGCGATGGCCCCCGGATGAGTAAGCCAGATCTCTTCTCGTTGTCTGGCAATCTTGGCCAGAGCCTTGCAAAGATAACGTAAACGGTATGGCTGCCCCACGATATACGGGTGCCATTCGGCCAGTCGTATACTGCACGTCCCCTGATAGGCGTATAATCGTAACGGCCGTGAGACGATACAATCATCGATATACACCTCGTAATCGTATCGGTGCTATTGTAAAATCTCTCGTAGTGCCCGACAAAAGTTGTTTTCTGCGTTGTTATTTCATATTAAGAGTACGTCATTATGGATCCCCGCATAAAGCCTGCGGGGATACCCTTTTTCTAACATTTGTCGTGTACTATAAAAATCTTTAGAAGCTCTTGCGTTTTTCCTCATAGGTAGCACGCCAATCCGTTTTCCTCGGCAAAACCATCTCGCCGCCGCGGACCCTGTCATATACCTCCGGGTTGTCAACCCCGGGTGGTATACTGCCCTGGTCGTGAAGCGCCCGGGCAACCTCTATAAGCCGACGGCGGGTCTGGATAATCATCTGGTCGCTCGATCCGAGGCGTTCATGGGTACGATCGGAGATTGGGCCCATACTTTCTGTGATGGCCTGGTCCTGAAGATGGACCCCCTGAATGCCGCTGTAACTGCCGTCATCCTGAACACCGCGATCGATCCGGTAGTCGTTGTTCTGATTCGCCGCGAGACGCCAGCGGCCCAGCCAGTCCGTGGTATTCGGCAGATAATCGAAGCCCAGGCTGAGTCCTGTAGGAGATCGCCCCGATGCCGATGTGGGTACCGGACTACTGCCCGATTTTCGCTTTCTTGACAGGTTCCAGAACATGGTATTTTCATCGTCGATCGGAACCCAGGCGCGTACGATTACATGGCCTTCAATCTTTCCGGCCGGCGGCATCGTCCAGAACGGGAACAGAAACTGCGCCACCCGCCAGTAGTAGGAATCCTCCTCTGCTGGCCGGAAAGCGCCGTACATGGTACCCGATGCGCTCGCCACCACCTCGTACTTTGGCGCCCTGTCGGCCAGGTAGTATTTGGCCGTCGTGCCCTCGTTGAAATCATCGGGTATTGCGCTACCCATATGAAGAAAACCGAAGTGGCTGGTGTCGATATCGCCTTCGAGCGCCTGCAGCCAGTTGCATGCCCGCATCACGGGCTGAATCATGCGCACCTCCTCGGAGAGCATGCTTGCTTCCAGGACAGGCAACGGCGGCGGTTCCTCGCGCGGTCCCAAATATGCCCACACCAAACCGCTACGTTCCAGACAGGGGTACGACCTGGTGCGTACTTTGTTCTTAAAATCCGACTCCGGCGGTTCCCCCGGCATATCGACGCATTGTCCATTCACGTCAAATTTCCATCCGTGGTAAACACACCGTAGCCCGCCCTCTTCATTACGCCCAAAGAAAAGAGAGGCACACCGGTGCGGACAGCGATGGTCCAGAAGCCCCACCTGCCCGTTCGTCGAACGAAACGCCACCAGGTTCTCCCCGAGCAACCGCAATCGAATCGGCTCCCCATCAACCACCAGCTCATCTGACCTGAGCGCCGGCATCCAGTACTCCCGAATAAGTCCCCCCATCAACGTCCCCGGCCCAACACGCGTCAATAACTCATTGTCTTCTCTACGCATCATTTCACCTTTCCAATAACCGGGGCTGAAGCACCGGTCTAACCCACCAATTCACTCAATCACCATTCACCCATCCCCATCATGCCGCTGACTGCTCCACCCCCATACGCGCCCGCTGCTTTTTTAAACGATACTCCGGCGGAACGAAATAGATCACGACGGCACAGATGAGTATAATGCCGGTCAATACCCCGAATGCCGGATAATACGAGTTCCCCGCCATCTGGTACAGTTTAGCAACCGTGATTGGTCCAAACGTCAGGCCGACCGCGGCGATTGCCGAGAAGGTGCCGATTACTTATACCGAGATGGAAGGGGCCGAAGATATGTTTTGCCAGTATCGGGGTTTCGATCAGGATACCGCTGTGCGCAAAGCCTCTCGACAGTTGAAAAATCATGAGCGTGATAAATCCCTGGATCCCGAACGCGAGAGCGATGGACAGGGCGATTATGACGTGACAAATGGAAATACCCTTGAGAGAGGCCAAATCGAATAACCAGCCGAAGAACACTTTTGAAAATAACCCGAGCAGGAAAGAAGCACTGGTGGCGAGGGCCACCATCTGCAGGATGAAGCCGAGATCGGTGACCATGAAGAGCGTCATATTCTGCGAAATTCTGCTGCTCAATACGACCTCATTTCATTCTGATTTCACCACCAGGACACCGTGGTTCCGAACCGTGTTATTTCATCTTATAGACGCGTGACACTTCCATGATGGCGGCTTTCTGCTTCTGAGGAGGGGTTTTCATTATGGTCTGGTAGGTTCCTGGTTTTTCAAAGACATAGCCCTGGTTTTCCTGTTTGTTCAGGACCACGATTTCCTTCAGGTTGGGAACGACATCCTTATTTCTTGAAAGGTTAAAACAGAGCAACGCCACCATAACCCGATAACGCGTTTCGGTGAGTTCGTCCATGCCTGTTACGATGCGCGTTATGCCGTCTTTTGTACCTATGGACTCGATGGTCCATGTCCGGCCCACGTTATTTATCAGCGTAGAGTCAAATTCTGCCATCCTGTGTGCGGTTTCCTCCTGTGCAATAGTTAAACCCGGTTGCAGATTGAGGATCAACAAAAAAGCAAAAATTGCGTACATAACCCGATTCATAAGTCGGTTCCTTGTCTGAGGGGAGACAAACAGAAATAAAAAGGCCGGAGCAGAGGATGCCGCTCCGGCCCGTAAGGTTGAAATTTCTCGGGGTCAGGGAGTCCAGGTTGAACCCTGATCCCTTATTTTTCAGATCAAAGAGGTCGGTCCGGATTTTGTAGAGTGCGCCACATATGCGCCGATGGGCTGTTGTCGTAGCCCAGCCCTTCCTTCGGCTGTTTGAACTGCCGACCGATGATATCGATAAACGGCTCAATAGAAGGTTCATATCCGGGAACGAATCCATACTGGTCATTAACGGTAATCAAACGGGATTCCATGTACCACTTGTGGTTGCGGACCATGTCATAATCTCTCTTAATATAGTCCTCTACCTCATAGTCTTTTCCAAAGATACGGTTATACATCTCCGGGTACGCATAGCCGACCTCATCATCAGGAAAGAAACGCAGCGCCTGGTGATAGCGAATACCCCAACTTACTCGTTCGTCTACATAGGGTGCAAAGAGCTGTGCGCCCCAATAGCCATGGTCACACCGGACCAAACCCTGTACAACGTCATGAACCAGACATGCAAAGATTGTTCGTTCCGGCTGCCCCGTCTCCACAGCATGGTTCGCACTCTGCAACACATGCCTGCCAGGTGCAAAACGAGCGTTGAAAAAATCAATAAATGTGGGCTTGTCCGGCAAAGGCGGTAGTTCTTTCATGTTTGTGAAAACCCGACCTGTGCCCCGTCGGTGCGTTGGTTCGGGACGGTCCTCGGTTTCCTGTTGCTGGGGTGTTTCTTGCTGAAAAGAATTATCAAGTTCGCGGATCATTTCATCTTCGAGTTCTTCCGCAAGGAGTTCCGGAGCCATAGTGAGAACAGCGGCTGCTCCGCCTAATTTGGCAATGAAACTTCTCCGATCAATATCAACAGTTTTCATCTTGGTCCCTCCCTCCCTTCAATGGACAGATATAATATAATTCTGTTCAGACAAAGGAGATTTGTCCGGAAAGTTTTGAAAGAAAATAATGCTGTGGATATAAAACAATATACTTCTTTGTCGAAGAGTGTCAAGAGCAAACTCACTCAGGCTGAGTCCGTCCTAAAAATGATATACACCTGGTCCAATCTTCTCTTCAATATTTTCTATTGACATAAAATGTAATACAATTATATATTTATACAATAGAAACCTTTAAACATCCAGACCTACAAATAATATCCGTTATCATGAGAAATACCTGCCACTCAAAAGACGCTCGTGCTCTCCGCCAGGAGAAATCTTTATCAGGGGAGTGTAGAAGGATAGCCTCCCCCCTGCTCTTCTGCCTCCTCATGGTCCTATCTGCCCTGTCCTGCAGTGAATCGAACGGCCCCGAGAAATATATCGTGACCACTCAGGCGCTTAGCGGTGCCTCATGGCCTTTGTTTATCGGCGTAGAGGGTGGGTATTTTGATAAATACGGACTGGATGTCAACCTGCGTTTCGGTCGCCATCCCGCCGGTATCGCCGGCGTAAGCAGCGGTGATGTTCTCACGATCAATATCGGGCTCGACACCGGGCTTGCTGCCGCTTCTAAAGGGGGACGGCTCGTCATGGTCGGTAGTCCGGTCAATGTAGGCTCTTTCGTCTTGATGGGGACGAAAGAGACCCAGGACGTCAAAGAACTTGCCGACAAGCGGATCGCCATAGGTCGCGTAGGGGATCCGCCCTATCATTATACGCTGGCCCTGTTTAAACACCTCGGCATACGTACGGACAACATAAAATGGATCCCGTCGGGTGGTGCGGCGACGCGGATGGTGACCATGATAAACGGCGCCGCAGATGCCGCTCTTTTGACGGCTCCGACCTATTACAAACTGATTGAAGAAGGCTACCCGGTGCTGGTCAATATGTCGGATTACCGTGAGGTCATCGTCGCCCAGGCCTACATGTTTCATCGTGATATGTTGGAAAACAAACCCGACGTGGTAGAGAATTTCATGAAGGCCGTGATCGACGCCACCCATCGGTTCTATACGGACAAGCCATTCGCCATGGAGGCCATGAGGCAGCATACCAATGTCAAAGATGATGTGACGTTAAGCCAGGTGTACGATGATTATTTCGCTATCGAACAACTCGAGCGGATTCCTTACATACGTCAGGACGCGATCGAATCCGTTGTTGAACGCAACAGCGAACGGCTTCCGGAATTAAAAGACATGGATTTTTCCGATATGCTGTTCAACAACGTGCTGGATAAACTGGCAGAGGAGGGTTTCTTTGAGGAAATCTACGGCCCCGACATAAAGAAAGAACTCAAAGAAGCACAGGCCGCTGCCGCGCGGTAACATGCGCTGAGTATCATTTGTCCATTCGCCAGAACAGGGACCTACCCATGACCACAGAGCCTCATTCGCCTCCCAGAGTCAAACTGGTGGCTGATGACGTTACGAAACGCTACTGGATCGAGAGAGAGCAGCGCGACATTCTGGCGCTGGAGAGGGTCAATCTTTCGGTCCAGGAGCAGGAGTTCGTGTGTATCGTCGGCCCCAGTGGCTGTGGAAAAACGACTTTCTTGAATATGGTCGCCGGCCTGCTGCCCTGTGAGGAAGGGACCCTGACTATAGACGGCCGGATTCTGGAGGGGCCGGGAACAGATCGGGCCATGGTTTTTCAGAGCGCCAGTTTATTGCCGTGGCGGACAGTGTTCGAAAATATCCTGTTCGGCATGCAACTGCACAAAAAATTCTCCAAACAGGACATGCAGGATCGTGCAGCGCATTTTATCAAGATGGTCGGGCTGCAGGGAACGGAGAATCAATACCCTTCCGAGTTATCCGGTGGGATGCAGCAGCGGGTCAACCTTGCGCGAGCGCTGGCGACGGACGCGGACATTCTGCTGATGGACGAGCCCTTCGCCTCCCTCGACGCGCAAACCCGGGAATTTATGCAGGAAGAACTCCTGAAAATATGGGAGAGGGCCGGAAAAACCGTGCTGTTCATCACACACCAGATCGACGAAGCCATTTTCCTGGCGGACCGGGTGTTCGTGTTCGGCACAAAACCCGGCCGCCTGAAAGCCGAGATCATCATCCCTTTTGATCGTCCCCGTTCCCTGAAGATGAAACGGGATCCTGAATTCATACAGATAACCGATAAAATATGGCAATTAATCGAGGAGGAAGCCCGCCGTACCGGCATGATTCTAGTGGATTAGTACATCCTCTCAGGCAGGCACATAAACAGGAGATAAAACTATGGCAAAGATCGTATTTGGTATGGGCACATCGCATGGACCACAGTTGTCAACACCTCCCAAACTATGGGGGCAGCGCGTGACAGCGGATAAGAAGAATCCAGGCCTCATGTTTCGAGGCAGTAAATATGTCTTTGACGAACTGGTAGAACTGCGTAAGGACGAAAACCTGGGATCTCAGATTGGATTGGAACAATGGACGGCTAAGAACGAGCGATGTCACACGGCCATTGATCGCCTGGCAGCGGAGCTGAAGAAGGTGAACCCGGACGCGGTTATCATCATGGGAAACGATCAACATGAGATTTACTCTGAAAATAACATGCCTGCAATCAGTGTTTTCCGGGGAGAATCTTTCTATGACATGCCACCCACCGAAGAGCAGAAGGCGAAGATGGCGCCGGGTATTGCGGTAGCAGCCGCAGGACATAAACCTTCCGAGTATACCACCTACCCCGGCCATCCCGAACTAGGTCTGCATCTTATTAAACACTTGATTCAGAACGAGTTTGATGTCGCACAGTCCGATTCGCTGCCCCAGGGAGGACGGTCCACAGGCGTCCCCCATTCCCTCGGTTTTGTCTACGGACAGATTATGAAAGAGGCTGTCATACCTCATGTGCCGATCATGCTGAACACGTTTTTTCCGCCCAATCAGCCCCCGGCGGCACGCTGCTACAAGCTGGGGAAGGCCATCCGAAAAGCCGTGGAGGCCTGGGAGAGTGATGCCCGAGTTGCCATTATCGGATCAGGCGGCCTCTCACATTTTGTGATTGATGAAGAGATGGATGACAAGATCATTAAAGCCATGGATTCCTTTGACGAAGCCACTTTGGGTGCTATTCCCGAATCCTACTTGCAGTCCGGTTCTTCGGAGATAAAGAACTGGATTGCTATGACCGGTGCTGTGGCAGGGACGGGCCTGACCATGGAACTCGTGGACTACATCCCCTGCTACCGATCAGAAGCCGGCACAGGCACCGCGCAGGGGTTTGCCTATTGGGATTGACTATTGACCGTGGAACAGCGCGGCACATCAGCCGTTACTACAAACTCCAGAGACGGGATCAGGAACAATCATGGCCGCAACAAGCTCTGCTGAAAAATTGAAGATGCAATGGATGCCGGCACGTGCCGAGTCCGCCTCCAGCCTGATTGTGAAGCAAGTACGGGATGCCCTATTCGAAGGATCCCTGAAGCCCGGCGCATTTCTGGGATCGGAAAAAGACCTGTGTGAACAGTTTCAGGTCAGTCGATTGCCGGTGCGGGAGGCCCTGGGGCGGCTGGAAGCCATGGGCATTGTCGAAATCAAAGCCGGCCTTCATGGCGGTGCGCGTATTGCTCAGGGGAACCTGGATAAATATGCGGAAGCGCTGGCCATTCAGCTCAAGCTCGTTGGTGTCATGGAAGAAGAAATGTTTGACGCCCAGATGGCAGTTGAATCTCTTGGTGTTGAGTTGGCCGCCCAAAAAGCGAGGCCGGAAGATATCCACCGCCTTATTGCGATCCTTGATGAAGCAGAAACGCTACAGGATAACCAGGTGGAATTTACAAAAATACTGCTCTCTTTTCACCTCGCCCTGGTTGAAACCTCCCGCAACCGCGTGCTGGTTGCACAGATGCAGGCGTTTATAGATGTCCAGTACACAACCTATCTCCCCTGGACCACACCGACAATCGCAAGACAGGTGCTCAAGCGTCATCGTGCGCTGGTCGGAAAAATTCAGCAGGGAGATGCCGACGGCGCAAGAGAGATGATTGTGAATCATTTAAAACGCGTACGAAAACGCGTGTTGGAGCAGTTCAAATCAGGCACAGTTTCTGAAAAGGAATAGCAGGGAATCAGAACCATCATAAGGAGAAAACAATGGCTAAGTTTATCGTCGCACCTCATATGCGGCTCCAGGAGTGGGTCGCCGAAGAAAAGGGGTATTTCACAGATGAAGGCCTCGACTACGAATTCCGGCCGCTTGATTTTGCCGTCGCCAGCATTAAAACGGCGGAAGAATTACCACCCGACCAACGAAGCGGTGCCTACCAGACCTTTGAAAAAGGACGTGGTTGCGATCTCAGTTCGGCCTGTCACTGGACTGTTAATATGGCGGCGGCGGCGGGGAACGGCCGGTTGTGGGGTGAGACCTATTCGGTCACGCCATCGGGCATTTATGTCCATCCGGATTCGGATATCCGGACCCCGGAGGATCTGGCTAACGTCCCCATAACCGTCGGCTATCAGTCGGGCAGCCACTACTCCACGATCCAGGCGCTTGAACCTTTCCTTAAGCGCGAGGAGATCAAGCTCCATTTCGGCGGCATGCTGTTCCAGCGGCTTGAGTTGCTTGTAGATCAAGAGATTCCGGCCGGTAACGCCTTCGGCGGTCCCCTTTATATGGTTGAGCAACTGGGCTTTCGGAAGATCCTGGACACCAGCTTTATGGTGGCTGCCATGATCTCCGAGGATACAGACCCGGAAGATGTACGGATATGCTACCGTGCGTTGAAGCGCGCCCAGGCGGACATTGATCTGCGGCCGGAGTTGTACACGCATTACTTTAAGAAGGAGTTTCCAGCGCGCTTTCATGATATAATGGATACGCGCCGATTCGGCCCCGGCGAACGGATCGTTTTTGAGCCTTATACACAGGACATGTATGAAAAGACCCAGGCGTGGGTGCGCCAGTGGGAGATCTTCCCGGCAGACCACGCCACGGAGACCGGATATACAGAGGCTGTTGCTCATGGAGCAGAAGTAGAAATTTAACCGAGGATACGGATATGGCATTCATCATTCAAACCCACGGCAGGCTGCATGAATGGGTTGCAGATGAAAAAGGGTATTTTACGGATGAAGGGCTCGACTACGAATTCCGGACGCTTATGCCGGCACGCTGGTCGTGTGAGAAGACGACCGACGAGGCGCCCGAGGAGGTAAAATCAGGGGCGTTCGAAAGCATGGAGGCGGGGCGTCCTGTCAGCATCAGTTCCGCCTGCCATTGGACCACGAACATGGCTGCCTCAGCCGGACATGGTCAGCTATGGCCCGAGGCATATGCCGTAACCCCGGCAGGGATCTATGTGCCGCCCGAGTCTGATATCACTGAGCCTGAGCACCTGGCCGACGTCGAAGTGGCGGTAGGCTATCACTCGGGGAGCCACTATTCGACGGTTCAGCATCTCGAACGCTTTCTCGAACCGGAACAGATCAAGCTGCGTTTCGGCGGTTTGTTGCACGACCGGCTGGATCTGTTAATCGACCGGAAAATTGCAGCGGCGAGTTGTTTTGGCTCCACACTGTATCTTTTACAGCAGCTTGGTTTTCAGAAGATCGTCGATACATCGTATATGAAGGCCAATCTCGTTAGTCCGGATGCCGACTATGAGGATGTAAGAAAATATTTCCGGGCATTAAAGCGCGCCCAGGCGGACATTGACCTTCGGCCGGAGCTCTACACACACTATCACCTCAAGGAAATGCCGGCCAAATATCACGACATTGCAGATGTCCGTACTTTCGGGCCGGGGGATCGCATTGTGTTCGACTCGTACTCCCGCGAGATCTTCGAGTCGACCCACGAATGGATTCTGGAGCGTTCCTTCTTTCCGGAAGATGAACAGGATGTTTTTCGCGGTGGGTATGAAAAGTCGGTTGCTGTCGTTTCGTAATAAGGGCAGTGAAGAGTGAAGTAGTAAATATAAGCCACTTGCCCACTTGCCCACTTGCCCATTCACACTTAGGAATAGCCATGAAAATCGATATATTCAACCATTTTTTCCCAGCACGATTCTATGAAAAAGTGATGGAGGTTGCGCCTGAGCACAAAGATCTGGGAAAGCGGGTTCGTAATATCCCCTGCCTCGTTGATCTCGATGTCCGATTCAAAATTATGGATGAATTCGGTGCGTACTGCCAGCTTCTATCGCTTCCCGGACCGCCCACCGAAGTTTTTGCGGGGCCTGATGTTTCGCCGGAGTTAGCGCGGATAGGTAATGATGGTCTGGCGGAGTTGGTAGCCAAATATCCCGATCGTTTTCCGGGATTCATCGCCTCACTGCCGATGAATAATCCAGAGGCGGCCATTGCTGAAATGCATCGGGCGATCAACGATCTGGGAGCGAATGCTGTTCAGGTCTATTCCAATGCAGCGGGCATGCCGCTGGACGGTGATGAATTCGAACCTATATTTGAGAGCATGGCGACCTACGACCGGCCTATTTTAATTCATCCGATTCGAGGGTCCAACCATCCGGATTATCTGAATGAGGACTATTCTCAATATGAAATCTGGTGGACGCTGGGATGGCCTTATGAGACGAGCGCCGCCATGGCCCGGCTGGTTTTTTCCGGGATTTTCGACCGGTATCCCGATCTGAAAATCATCACCCATCATATGGGCGGCCTCGTGCCCTATCTGGAAGGAAGAGTCGGACCGGGATGGGACCAACTTGGCAAGCGAACCTCAGACAGAGACTACTCAGGAGTTCTGAAATCACTCAAAAAGCGACCCCTGGATTATTTTAAAATGTTTTATGGGGACACCGCCCTCTTTGGAGCGGCCTCCGCTACCCGTTGCGGGTTGGATTTTTTCGGTGTGGATCATGCCCTCTTCGCCTCTGATTCGCCGTTCGACCCTGAGATGGGTTCCATGTACATCCGGGAAACGATCAAAATTATCGAAGAACTGGACATCACCCCTGAAGAGAGAGACCAGATTTTCCGGGGCAATGCGAAGAAGATGTTTAAATTGTAAACTTAGCCTAATTGATGGAAGGTAAAAATCATGTCTACTGATCAGCCCCCTGTACCGGATTGGTTATTTAATCTGAAAGATGAAACGCGAGGGATCTCCCGCACCCTCTCAGAGGGCCTGAAAACCCGTATATTTTCAGGTGAACATGTCATGCTTTCTTTCGTAAGCATTGAACCTCATTCACAGGGGAAAATGCACAGTCATCCGGAAGAACAATGGGGGGTCTTGATGGAAGGGGCGTGTATACGTATTCAAGAGGGAGAAGAGATTTCAGTCAAAGCCGGAGATTTCTGGTATAGTGCCGGTCATGTCCCTCATGGTATTCGGACGGAATCCGAGGGCGCATTTATTCTGGATATATTTGGTCCACCTCGACCGGAGTATAAAAAGGCAGGCACAGGATTCGGACGGGCGAAAGGAGAATCGGGGGAAACGTAACAGCAGAAAGTCATGGTTCCCCGCTTAAAGCCTGCGGGGATGACAACCATTTAAAATTTTGTCGTGAACTATAATTTACGTTTTAAAATCAAGTGATAATCCCCATGCGACCTCTTTCTCTTCCTCTGATCATCATGACGGGGTGTTTCATTGTGTTGTCCGGCCTGTCGGCTTGTGTACCGGGAAGCGGGCAACATACAGTTTCAAAAGGCCCTGCGCCCACCCAGGACAGTCAGGGGATTTTCACCGTATCCCAGGCCGATCGTGGCATGGTTCTCTTTAGAAACGAGTGCGCCCGCTGTCACGGCAACAGGCTTGATGACGGCACAGCGCCCGTGCTGCTTGGACCGGTGTTTCTCGAGCACTGGAATCGTGATGGACTTGATTTAAATCCGCTCTTAGATATGATACGGTCCATGGATCGTTTGGGGGCAAAACTGACGGATCAGGATTTTGTGAATGTCATGGCGTTCGTCCTGCAGCGTAATGCCTATCCCGCCGGCGCCCAGACACTGGCCCCCGATTCGGTATCGCTGGGGCGTATTTATCTTGCGACTATCGAACAGTTGCCCCCTCCGACGTCTGTCCCCCCACCCGCTTTTATTCGAGGTAAATATGGCATCATACCGCTTAGCATCAGCCCCAGACAAAAGGAACTGGAGGCCATAGACAACACGCAGGACTGGTTGACCTACAACCACGATTACACGGGGCGGCGCTATGTGCCGGTGTCCCGGATCAACCGGAATAATGCCGGACAGCTTCAGGTGGCTGGTACATTCCAGGTGGGTGATGAGATCAACCTTCAGGCGGGGCCGATCGTCTACGATGGGGTGATGTACGTGACCACGGGGCATACGACTGTTGCCCTTGATGCTGTAACAGGTCAGCAGAACTGGCGGCATGTCTGGGCACCCAGAGATCGGGAAACAGGACTTGGAAACGGTGGTATCGCTATCAAAGGCGGCCGCGTTTTCCGGGTGACTGCAGACGGGTATCTCCTGGCCCTGAGACATGGCACCGGCGCCATGCTCTGGGCACGCCGGATCGGTGATCCGCTGCGCGCCGAAAGTTTTACGATGGCGCCGGTTGTTTACAAAAACATGGTGCTGGTCGGTCCTACGGGAAGCCGGAACGAAAGCTCGGGGTGGATTGGCGCATTCTGGGTGAAAAACGGGGAATCCAGGTGGCGATTTAATACTGCCTCCGGCAAAACCGAATCTGGATTCAGTTTCTTGCCCGATCGACAGGATGTTTCCCCGGACGGTGGTGCAATAAGAACCCCATTCTCGATAGACTTGGAACGCGAAGAACTTTATCTGGCCTTAACAAATACCACATCTGATCTCTCCACGAATTCGCTGATCGTTCTGGACGCACGCACGGGGGCGCTGAAATGGCGTGAACCACTCGTTCCGAACAGGGCGCCCAGTGGGGATTTCACTCGAATGGGGCCTTTATTTCGAACACAGGTGGCCGGCCAACCGCGTAATCTTGTGGCGATGGCGAGCAAGGATGGTATCCTTCAGGTGCTCGACCGCGATACCCATGGGCCCTTGTATAACACCTCCGTCTCCTCCCGTGGAAACGCTGTTCCTCAAAAAGCTCAGCCCGGCGGCCTGTCTGGTCTGCAGTGGAACGGACCGGCCTACAGTCCGGACACCGGCCTGCTCTATGTGCCCACAGGGGACGGGAATTCGCCGGGGTGGCTCACCGCAGTGGATGCCGCAACCGGTGACGTTAAATGGACATATCAGGCCACCCGTCCCATGCTTGCCCCCGTAACGACCACGGCGGGAGGTATCGTCTTCACCGGTGAGTCAAATGGAGATTTTATCGTTCTCGATGCCCTTACGGGTGAAGTCCTGTACCGTTTTAATACTGGTGGATCGCTTGGCGGTAGTGTAGTGACCTATGAAATCGAGGAGCAACAGTATATCGCGGTGGTATCCGGGTCTCCTTCCCCTGCCGGCAGCAGCGATAGCCCTGGTTCGTCTTCTGTGTTTGTCTTTGCACTTCCCAAATGAGATCGGCTCCAAAGCCGATCAAACGCCTATGAAAACCAAATTACTTTATCTGACCGTGTTTGTGCTGTATCTGCTGCACAACGATCTGTGGTTGTGGGATGACGCTCGATGGGTGCTGGGTTTACCGGTCGGATTGCTCTATCATGTCGGATATTGCCTCGCGGCTGCCGTGCTGATGATTCTCCTGGTCACCTACGCATGGCCTCATCATCTTGAGGTCCATGAGGAGGATACTTAAGCTATGATCACGGGCATCATCCTATCCTATCTGGCCGTGGTACTGATTATCGGTTCCCTGAGTCATCGTCTGTTTCGTGGTACTGGAGAGGATTATTTTGTCGCGAGCCGTACGATCGGGCCTTTTGTCCTGCTGATGTCGCTATTCGGGACTAACATGACCTCCTTCGCGCTTTTAGGGGCATCCGGCGAGGCGTATCACGAGGGTATCGGGGTGTTCGCCCTGATGGGGTCCTCATCGGCGCTGGTTATTCCATGCGTCTTCTTTTTCATAGGCACGCGGGTCTGGTCAATAGGAAAACGGCACGGAGTTCTTACACAGGTGCAATATTTCCGGCGTCGGTGGGACTCCGATGGCCTTGGCCTGGTCCTGTTTATCGTGCTTATTGCCCTGCTCATTCCGTACTTATTAATCGGTGTGATGGGCGGTGGCATTACAATGAATCTAATTACCGGAGGACAGGTGCCGACCTGGGTAGGTGGCCTGCTGGTCTGTGCGGTGGTATTGACCTATGTCTGCTATGGCGGTATGCGCGGCACCGCCTGGGTCAACACTTTTCAGACGCTGGTCTTTATGATTCTCGGTGGGGTGACTTTTTTTGTTATCGTCGATAGAATGGGTGGATTCTCTCACGCGATGGCTGCGGTCGCAGACGCCCATCCTGAACTGCTCATACGAGGGGATCTGATTAATCCGATCACGCTACTGACGTACACCCTTATCCCACTCTCAGTAGGCATGTTTCCCCATATGTTTACGCACTGGCTTACGGCCAAAAGCGTTCAAACATTTCGTTATCCTCTGATGTTCTACCCCCTATGTATCACGATTGTGTGGCTCCCCAGTGTGCTGATCGGCATTCTGGGGACGGTGGACTTTCCGGATCTGGAGGGCACAGCCGCCAATTCGATTTTAGTGCGGATGATCCAGCATCATGCACCGGGTGTATTGGCCGGGTTGTTAGGCGCCGGGGTGTTTGCGGCGATTATGTCCTCTCTGGACTCTCAGGTCCTCTCTATCGGAAATATGTTCACTCAGGACATCGTCCGTCACTACGGTTTTCATGATCAGATGAGCGAAAAGAAACAAATCCTGTTCGGCCGGGTGTTTGTCTGTCTGGTGCTGGCTTTGACCTATATCCTCTCGCTGGTATCCGACCGCAGCATTTTCGGGTTGGCCATCTGGTCTTTTACAGGGTATTCCGCCCTGTTTCCTGTGGTCGTCGCCGCACTTTTCTGGAAACGCAGCACCAAACACGGCGCTTTTGCTGCGGTGCTGAGCGTGGTGGTCATGTGGATATACTTTTTCATTCAGGGATGGCAGGTGCCGCATTATACGGTGGGTGGCACAGGCGTTATGCCCGTGGTGGTGATTCTCGCCGTTTCAACAACGACGATGGTCGTGGTCTCTTTACTCACCAGGCCGCCTAAAGCGTCCGTGATACAGACGTTTTTCAAGACCTGAGCGCCGCCAAAATATTTTCCCCAACAGCTAGAGGCGGAATTCAACGCTTGTTCTGGCTCGAGAACGCGTCTTGCGGCACGCCTGAACCTCCATACAATGGGCTGAAATGGGCTCCGCTAAGTAGCCATTTCCCCTCAATTTTTTCAAACACCTGCGAGACTCTCGTCCTGTAATTCGTAATTACGGTCTCGCCATCTCTTGAAATAGTGCCGACGAGATAGTACACCGCATGTGCAACATCTTGACCCGAACCCATGATGCGCACGGTAATGTGCTTTGGTTGAAAGTTATTGGTATATGGTGAGCTTATCGTCTGTGCTACTGATTCGGATGGAGACAGGAAGTCCCAAAGGCTGCCGTTGGAAGCGGCCTGCCAAACCCCTGCTGGATTGTCCCCGGAGGGGTCGGGCGTTTTTGTTGCGGCATCCGCCCAGTATCTGTCAATGGCAGCCTTAATATCGTCCTGGTCTCCTGCTTCAGCCCAACCGGGAAAAGCCAGGAACAGGGCGGTCAGTATAATTGAGAGCTTTTTCATGAATGATCTCCTTAGAGTGTTTCCTGCATAAGAATCGTGTGCTGACACTTGAAATTTCCCGATCCAGTGCCTGCACTGTCAACCCCACATCTTTGGTAGTCCGGGTGCGCTGTTCCCTCATTCCAAGCGGACTAATTTCGTTGTGAAACTTCTTTCCTCCTCCTGAGATAGATCCCCCATCCAACCCTTATCCATCCCTTTGAGAAGTTGAATATCATTAGCTGCCGTTGGGCTAACCTCAGCTAGGCGATACCGGAATCTTCAGGGGTGATTGATGGGTCACATCGATTTTCCAAGCCCCGTCCTTTTTGACAAGAACCAGCGTTGTGTAGGCCGTCCATTCAAAATCAGGGTTCCGACCTGATCGCCTCTGTAGGACGCTGACGACGGCTGCATTGCCATAAATTCTCACTATGGGATCGATATATGTAATCATCATCTTGAAATCTGGATTTTTTTGACGCCTGCGATCCAGGCCGAACTGTTGACGTTCCATGTTGAATTTCTGATTGGCTTCGCCGCTCATTCGCAAGTTGGCAATCCACAGGCGATTCTTTGTCATGAGAGTTGCCTGTGAGGCCAAGTCACCACTAATTTCGGTGGTTCTATAGGTCTCAATCACGTCCATGATATCTTCTTTGTCTCCAGCGAAGACGTTTGAGGTTCCAGCCAGAATTACGGCGAGAGCGGCTACAATAGCCAGTGTTCTTATCATTTTGCGTTTCCTTTCGAATGGATGAAAAAGGGTTGGAGAAATACGGGGGAGGATGTTAAATGTAAGGCGCATTCCTTTCACTGTCAACGTCAATAAATGCTCCTGGCCAGCCTGACCCAATTCGGCTGAAGTAGCTATTTGTAGCGCACTATGGCCTGACTCCACGCATTTATCTGAATTCAAGCCTTTTTGATTGTTCCCTTTACTTCAGCAGCGTCATCCTCTTTGCGTCAATA
>CAJXCW010000077.1 GCA_913051705.1 uncultured bacterium | reverse complement strand
ATCTATGTTAGTCCTTACATTAAATTTTAATTCTTCTGCCATAATTTAAAATGTTTCACTTGTTAATTTCTTTTCTGTTAATTTTACTGACGCAAACCATTCTACGTCTATACCATCAGTTCCTGTTGTTTCTACTGTTATGTAAGGATCGCTAACAGCAGCCATTACTGCTGTACCTGTTGTTCCTGAACTTGCTATTGTAGTAGAACTTTGCGACCAAGTTAAATTATAGCCGTCATCTACTTGTACTGCACCTTTTATTTCTATATATTTATATTAATAGAATGGGAGCTAATTCAACAAAAGGTTTTCTTCATGGGCTGGAAATTGCTACTATCACTGCTGGAAGAGTGTTAGGGCTATTTTCCATATAGCCTATATAGGAATTGAAATTGAGGGATACCCTGTGTCAAACTACCCAATCAGCTTTACTAAGGACCTTTAGCAGTTAGCCAGGTCCGTTTCAGCCTTAAGCTCATTTTGTGGGAGGAGACGAGATTATGCGTGAACTAAGATTACCTTTACTACTCGGCAGCGTGGGACTTCTGTTGATCGCTGGCGGCTGTGCCAATCGCCCGCCCGCGCGCGGCGCGCCGCGCGCCCTACAAACTCGATCATGGTTCAATATTTTTCCGAAATGCCAGATGATATACCGGTATCCCCAGGCTCACTACCCCGATACCCAGGAGCGCCTGTGTTGGGCTATTGCCGAAGAGCAGAAAGAGTAGGATCAGGGCAAGAATCAGGAAAATAACCGGCGTTACAGGATATAACGGCATCTGATAGGGTGGCGCATCCGTTTCCTTACGACGAATAACGAAGACGCCTATCACAGTCAGGGCAACAAACAGCACCGCGACAAAAATAAAATAATTGAGAATCTGGCCGAATGTCCCCAGCATAACCAAAAGGCCCGCCAATCCGCCTTGAATGGCGATCGCCCGATATGGCGTACCGAATTTCGGGTGGATGGCGCCGGCGAAATTGAGAAAGACCTTATCCCGTGCCATGGCGAAGTACACCCGTGGGGCCATCATCAACAGCCCGGCGATGCTGCCGATTACGGAAAGGATGACCACGGCGGAAAAAACAATGCCACCACTGCGACCGAACAGCACCTCGCCCGCCTGCGCTGCAAAGGTCTCATCACTGGTCACCTCACTCACCGGAATCAGATACATGAAGACCGCACTGGTGGAGATATACGTCAGAGTGACAATGCCCACAGCCAGTATGAGCGCACGAGGTAGCGTCCTGGTCGGATCCCGTACTTCACCGGCTATTTTACTCAGATCCCACCAGCCGGCAAAAGCGAAAAAGGCGCCGACCAGCCCGCCGGCCAGGGCACCGAACAGAGGAACGGAATCATCAGGCCGGTCTACAAAAGGCATAAAGTTAGACCAATCGCCCAGCCCCAGACCAAACCCCAGCAAAGAAATAATCGCCAGAACCCCGATTTTAAAGATGGTCAACACCACAATAAGCCAGGCGCCGATACGCACCCCGTAAATATTGATACCGGCCAGGACAACCAGCGCGCCGATGGCAACCATCTTCATGCCTAGAGGGCTCATGGGGAAAATATGATTCACATAGCTCGACATACCGGTCGCCAGCGTCGCCGTGATCCCCGGATCCATCACCATCAACGACATCCAGCCATAGAGAAATGCCGTCTGCGAACCGAACGCTTCACGCAGATAAACATATCCCCCCCCGGCCTCCGGATATCGGGACGCCAGCTCGCCATAACACAACGACCCGCTCAACGCCATGATAGCCATGACCAGCCAGATGACCAGCAGCAATAGAGGTGACCCGAGTGACTTGGCCATCCCCGCCGGCACCAGAAAGATTCCCACGGCAATCATCCCACTGATCACCATCGCCGTAGCCGGCCAGAGACCTAATTGACGTTGTAGGTTATCTTGAGACATATGGGCTGATTGGTTGATTGTCTGATTGGTTGATTGTCTGATTTTTTTGTTTTTTCAATCAACAAATCAACCAATCAGACAATTAGTCAAACCAACTCCGGTTCGTTCTCAATACGCGTCAGCCAGTAATGGTTATCAAAATTATCATCGCCGGTAAGGAATCGCCAGAACTTAATTCGGTTGACCTGTTCGAGGCGATCTTCATTGCCTGTCCATGCATGGTTCGTACTTAGAAGGCCAGGGATTTCCGGATGATCGATGTCGTCCGTGTTCCACAGGCGAACCTGGCGTACCGTCGGATTGAGACGGAGTTTGAACATATAGCGGATCTCATCCGTCTGGTTCGGCTGCGCGCAATGCCAGATGCCGTGGTGTAGAACGATAATCGTACCTGCCTTGCAGACGGTAGGCAACTGGCCGACAAAATTGTGATACCGGGCGATATCCGATTCACTGATGCGGCGGTAATGGCTGCCTGGCAGGATCATGGTGCCGCCCATCTCCAGCGGCGTATCGTGCGAGAAGTATAAAAACTGGATGTCGAAATGCATCCGCGTGTCGATTATCGCATCCGCATGCCAGTGTTGTCCCAGGGTGTGCCCGCCCTTTACGGTATGCACCGCGTGGTGATCATAGATCGGATCAGGGCCGACGAGACTGTTAATGATGCCCTCAATCTCCGGCAGACGAAACATTTTGCCGATGGGGGTATCCGGCCACATCTCGCGGAACGGGGTGCCGGCCTTCCCACCGGGGATAGCCTGGTTGTCCATCTTGGCCTTGACTCCTTCATTCAGGTCCTGCGACACCAGTTCATCAAATCGTAAATAGCCGTCTGCCACAAACTGCGCCATTTGCCTGGAATTTAATAGATGTGTCCGGTCAATCATCGATAGCCTCCATTTTTTCAAGGATGTACTCGTACTTGAGATAGGACGTTTGATATTCCGTTCCCGGATAAGCCGGATACTGCTGAGGAAACTGAACCACCCGCCATCCATCCTTCATGGCCTCCACCACCGATTCATAAGGTGGTTCATTCCCGTCACCCGAAGAATGCCGATCCTTGCCAGTCCCATCGAACATAGACCAGGCCGTGACCCCGCTATGTAACTCCGGGTTCCTCAAATAGAGCACAAGCAACTTTTGCCGTGATTCAGGCATAAAAATCCTTCCAGAATAATATTGAAAGTTACGCAATACAAGCCAGCAGTTTTTGTCTTTCCATTCATAAATCAAAAATCATCAATCATCAATTTCCTTTATTCTCTCTATCGCTCCCGTAGTAGAGAGTCCTTCCATAATCGGCGCCCGCTCCACCCGGCCCCCATACGCTTCAACCACATCCCAGCCGACGACTTCATGATGCGTATAATGATCCCCTTTGACCAGCACATCCGGTTTTAGGAATTCCAATAGAGGGATCGGCGTCGTGTCATGAAAGAGCACCACGTAGTCCACACACGCCAGGGCGCTGAGAATATAGGCGCGTTCCTGCTCGGAATAAATCGGGCGTCCTTTACCTTTTAATCCGCGAATCGAAGCGTCCGTGTTGATCGCCACGATCAGGAGGTCACCAAATCTTCTGGCCGATTGTAACAAATGAACATGGCCGGGATGCAGGAGATCAAAACACCCGTTCGTGAAAACGACAGTTTGTCCTGAATCCTGAACCTTTTTAACCAACACGATCAGTTTATCACGACTGATCAATTTGGTAGACGCATCACGCAGGTTCATATTTGAAAGACATAAGGAAAGTTCTGTAACTATTTAATCTGTCTACACCCCTACATAATTATATAAAGTTAGAAAGATAAAGTTACAAGTATACAAGTATAAATTCGGATCGAGAACTGCTGTTCCCCTTAATACTTTTCATAATCCTGGATGTCAACCAAAAACTTGCATTATGCACCAAAACACCATGCGCGTGTTAATACCAATACCGTGCATGGTCGCATCAGCAACGACTTCGAGTTGCCGGTTAATAAAGGCCGATTTGTAGGACGTAACCTATCCGGTCGTATCGGGGGCGATGGGCGGATCGAGTTGAGTAACGTTAATGGCGCAATTACGATTCGGCGGGCTAATGATGGACGTGCTGAGAGTCCGGTAGAAAATCTGTTGCGGGAAACAAAAAGCCGCAGCAGATGGGATGACGACGATTGGTCGGGACGTTCCTATCGCTGGAATCGGGATGATGCCGACAACCTGTCAAAGACCCTCCGAGAGGTGCAATCCCTCGTCATGGATATCGTAGGAACGACACTGGACACCATAGATATAGATGACATCGAATTTGATCACCGCCGGGAAATGTTGAGGGGACAGCGCGAGATTCATCGGGACGTCCAGGAAGGAATAAGAGAGGCGCAAAGAGAAATCCAACGGGCCATGAGAGAGGTTCAGCGCCAGATGAGAGATTGGGAGAGGGAAAAAGATTGGTGATTGAGTGATTGGTGATGGCAAGTGTCTTTTGAACACGATGCGAACCCTTCGGGGTTGAGTGATTGAAATACAATGCCAATCTCAAAAATTATACGACCGAACAATCACCAATCGCTCATTCACCATTCACCAATGACCATAATCAGGAGGTTATCATGAAATCATACAAATCCAATTTGTACAGCGGTATCGGATCGTTACTGCTGGTTGCCGGCATCCTCATCACAGATACGAATGTCATGGCGCAACAGCAGGATGTCGATGCAATTACATCCCAGATGAAAAATGCCAGTCCGTCCGTTCGTGCGAAGCTGGTAGAAATATTGAGCGAAATGGGCGGTCCGTCTGTGGTGGCTGCCCTGGTGGAAGCCCTCGGGGATGAGGCGTCTCAAGTGCGACGGGAAGCGGCCGATGCGCTTGGTGAGATCGGAGATCCACGGGCGGTGCCGGCGCTCATGGCTGCATTTCAGGATAATGCCCGTGATGTACGTAGGGAAGTAGTAGAGAGTCTGGGTGAACTGCACGATATACGGGCAGTGTCGGTATTGATAGAAGCCCTGGATGATGAATCGAGCGATGTACGTCGCGAGGCCGTCGATGCCCTCGGACATATGGAAGATCCCGCTGCTATCGAAAGATTGCAGGAAGCGCTCTCAGATCCAAACAGCGAAGTACGTCGTGAAGCGGCCGATGCTATCGGGGATATCGGCGGGGCTGCCGCCGTACCGGCTTTGATCCAGGCCTTACAGGATGGTTCATCGGAAGTGCGTCGTGAGGCCGCCGACGCGCTTACCATGATGGAACAAGCCGAACCGGAAAAGGTGATTCCGATTCTCGTAAAGGGCTACGTATCCGAGATTGGAACGGCGAGGTACAATACCGGTCTGCAAAGGCGTTGGGACGTCTACGTTTTTCCGCCAGTGAAGCAATCCCTTCATTAAACAGTTCCGCCCGTTCAAAGGTCGAATGGGTACGAGATGCCAGTGCGGAAGCCCTCAATCGGGTCAACGCCAATAGCTCGTCCGAAGGAAATTGATGGTTGTTACATACAGCCCTTGTTGTCGCTCGTTCGTTGCTACTCTCTCACAAACCGTTTGCCCGGCAATTGCCGGATCACCCCTTTCAATTCAAGACCTAATAATACCGCCAGCGCCTGAGATATAGAAAGATCAAGATCAGCGGCAAGCTGGTCGATATGTTTTGGATCAAAGGTCAGTGCGGCGTACAGGTGGTCCTCTTCCGGCAACAGAGAAAGCTGGACCGGTACGTGACATGGTTGGACAATCGTTTTTTGATCCAGTCCCAATTGCGGTGCCAGCTCTTCAATGACATCCTCTACCTGTTGAATCAGTTTTGCCCTGCCCTGCTTAATCAAATTGTTGACCCCGACACTCGATGAGATATGCAGAGGACCGGGAACAGCAAACACCTCTCGGTTATGTTCGAGGGCATATCGCGCTGTGATGAGTGCGCCGCTGCTGTCCCCTGCTTCAATCACAATCGTCCCCAGGCTCAGGCCACTGATAATCCGGTTGCGTTGAGGAAAATTCGCGGCATCCGGCCCCGTCTCAAATGGCTGTTCCGTCATAACAACGCCATTTTCGGAAATCGCACGCATCAGCCCGCGATTTTCATACGGATAAGGTCTATCCAATCCCGATCTCAGTACGGCAATGGTCCGCCCCTGATTATCTAATACGGTCTGATGGGCGACGGTGTCCACGCCGCGTGCCAATCCACTTACAATAGTAATGCCGTAGGCACATAAGGCTTCACTGAACTTTTTTGCCATCCGGCGTCCGTAAGAAGAGGTGGTCCGTGTGCCGACAATGGCCACGGCCCGTTCATCTTCGGGCTGGCGTTCACCGGTCATATATAGCACAGGCGGGGGATCATATATTTCACGTAAACGGGATGGATACTCCTCATCATGATATGTGACAATACGGGCCTGGTGTTTCTCTGCCAGATGCATCTGATGGTCTGCAAACGCCTCATCTCGATGTTGGCGAATCGCCATCGCCATTCTCTTTCCAAAACCGGGCACCGCCGTTAATGCCGTTGTAGAGGCGTCCAGAACGGCTTCCGGAGAACCGAACTGACGTAATAATGATTGAAATCTGTATCCCCCCACACCGGGTACCGCGCTCAACATCAGCCACGCACGTAGATCCGACGACATAGTCCACTCCATCCAGGTTCAGGGTTGAACATGAAAAACCAACTCTCCCGCCTCCTTGAAGGCAAGTTAGCCTCTCAGTTTCGTTGTTAATTCCAAAATATGATCTGAAACCGTTTCTATACTTATTAGTCAGAAAGGAGGGCATCAATCTCGTAAAGAATTTGTTGAATTTTATGGAGAAGCTCAGGAAGACCTTCACCGGTCACAGAGGAAATGACCATCGGGGAGGGGGTACTTTTTTCCATTAACGCTGCAAGTGTAGCCTGGTCGGTAAGTATATCCAGTTTGGAGAATACTATAATGGCAGGGCGATCAAGGAGGGTTTCATTAAATTGACGAAGCTCTTCAACAAGGATGTGGTAATCACCCCAGGGGTCGGGTTGGCTCGCATCAAGCAGGAACAGAAGTATTCGGGTACGTTCGATATGTTTTAAAAATTGATGGCCCAATCCCTTTCCATCATGGGCGCCTTCGATCAATCCAGGAATATCCGCGAGTACAAAGCTGTCGTAATCCCCCAGCTTCACAATACCGAGGTTGGGCTCGAGCGTTGTGAAAGGATAATTGGCAATTTTGGGCTTGGCCGCAGATAATCGGGCCAGCAACGTGGATTTTCCCGCGTTGGGATGACCCACCAGACCGACGTCCGCCAGCAACTTCAGTTCCAGTTCCAACGAGCGTTCTTCACCCGGATGGCCTTCCTCATAACGACGCGGCGCCCTGTTAATCGAGGAAGAGAAAGCCGTGTTGCCCCGACCACCACGCCCGCCATGGGATATAACCACGGATTGACCCTCTGAAACCATATCAGCGACCAATACGCCGGTTTCCTGGTCTCGAACAATCGTACCGGATGGCACCCTGATGACCAGATCAGCCGCATTTTTGCCATGCATGTCTTTACCCAGGCCGTGTGTCCCGTTTTTTGCCCGGTAGAAGTGATTATAGCGAAAGTCAAGTAAGGTCCGTTTACCCCCATCCACCTGAAGCACAATATGGCCGCCGTTGCCGCCGTGCCCGCCATCCGGACCGCCGCGCGGCACATTTTTTTCACGGCGAAAACTACAACAACCATTCCCACCGCTTCCGGCCTGTACATGAATTCTGGCGTAATCTATAAACATAATAAAAAGTGAAGGCACGAAACGACGAACCTCGGGGGCTCGCAGGGTCCGAAGGACCTGCAATCAAAACAAAATGTTTCGTCGCTTCGTCGTTTCCCTACATCCGTTCTATAATGGCCGAACCGAATTCCGAACAATTAACCTCGGTCGCCCCGTCCATCAACCGGGCGAAATCGTAGGTCACGATTTTTTCGGCTATCGCCTGTTCCAGGCCCTTGACAACAAGATCCGCAGCTTTCTCCCATCCAAGATGACGCAACATCAAATCACCTGATAGGATGACAGAGCCGGGGTTCACTTTATCCTGATTCGTATACTTTGGCGCCGTACCGTGGGTGGCTTCAAAGATGGCATGACCCGTCTTATAGTTGATATTACCGCCCGGCGCAATGCCGATACCGCCCACCTGGGCCGCCAGGGCGTCGGATATATAATCACCGTTCAGATTCATAGTGGCGATCACATCGAATTCATCCGCTCGGGTAAGAATCTGCTGCAGGAAGATATCCGCAATCGTATCTTTAATTAAAATTTTCCCGTCCGGTACATTTCCCTGACAGTCATCCCAACTGACCAGCTTATCAGGATATTCCTCTTTGGCCAGTTCATATCCCCATCCTCTGAAGGCACCTTCAGTAAATTTCTGAATATTACCCTTATGCACCAACGTGATACTGTGTTTGTTCAGGGCGATTGCGTACTCAATGGCGGCGCGAATCAGCCGTTTGCTGCCGGTCTCGCTGATTGGCTTGATACCCACCCCGGAATCAGATCGTATATCCCATCCAAACGCCTCTTTACAGAAATCAATCAGCTTTTTAGCCTCTTCACTATAAGCTTCGAGTTCCATACCGGCATACACATCCTCCGTATTCTCACGGAAAATGACCATATCGATCTTCTCCGGGTGCAGGACCGGACTGGGGACGCCGGTAAACCACTTGACAGGCCTAAGACACACATACAGGTCGAGAAGTTGACGCAGCGCGACATTCAGGCTCCGGATGCCGCCACCGACAGGAGTTGTTAAGGGGCCTTTGATGCCGATCAGGTGTTCTCTAAAGGCCTCTACCGTCTCATCCGGCAGCCATCTTCCGTTTTCGTTGAAGGCTTTTTCTCCAGCCAGCACTTCCATCCAGGCGATCCTTTTTTGGCCACCGTACGCTTTTTCAACAGCCGCATCGAGCACTCGCTGAGCTGATCGCCATATATCAGGGCCCGTGCCGTCTCCCTCAATAAAGGGAATAATAGGGACATCCGGTACATGTAAAATACCAGCTTCATTCATCGTAATACGTATGCCACCATCTGGTGGTTGAATTGTCATGTTAGAAAACCTCCGTGAAAATTACAGATGGGATAGGCGGCATATGGGAAGGTGGGCATGAGAGATGCCCTGTTTTATTGCCCACTTGCCTACCTGGCCACCTGCCGTCCTACATCCCCAGGTCGCTCAAACTCTCCTGGTAAACGGCTGAGGAAGCATGAAGCTCGTCCCGCTCCGTGTCGGACAATTGCAATTCGATGATATCTTCGATACCGTTTTCGCCTAACTTGACCGGCACGCCCACACAGACATTGTCAAGCCCATACTCGCCTTCCAGCATTACGGAAGCGGGAAGTACGCGATTTTTTCCCTTCAACACGGACTCCACCATCTGTACAACAGAAGCAGCCGGTGCATAATAGGCACTGCCGGTCTTGAGATAGTTGACGATTTCAGCACCACCATCACGGGTCCGTTGCACAATACGGTCGATGGCCTCCTGGGACAACAACTCAGCAATGGGTATTCCCGATACCGTCGTATATCTGGGTAGGGGAACCATGGTATCCCCATGGCCGCCTAAAATGATGGCCTGTGTATCTTCCATGGAAACACCTAATTCCATCGCGATAAATGAACGATAGCGGGCGCAGTCCAGCACCCCGGCCTGGCCGTATATACGTTTACGACCGAAACCGGATACCTTAAGGGCGATATAGGTCATCACGTCCAGCGGGTTACTGACCATCAGGATTTGTGCGTCGGGGGCATATTTGACGATGTTTTCTGTAACGGATGTGATGATTTCCGCATTTTTCTTCAACAGATCCAGGCGATCCATACCCGGTTTACGTGCCAGTCCCGCCGTGACGACCACGATGTCGGAGCCATCCAGTCCCGCGAAATCGTTGGACCCTTCAATCTTCGAATCATAACCCAGAACCGGCCCTGCTTCAAGCATATCCAGCCCTTTACCCTGCGGAATGCCGTCTACCACATCAATCAGGGCAATGTCGCCTAATTCTTTTTGGGCGACGTAAAGTGCTGTGGTCGCCCCTACATTGCCGGCGCCTACAATACCGATTTTTGGCATATTTTACTCCTTGAAATAAATAGTTGAGATTTTTTATTTTATTTTTTCAATCAACAAATCTCTTCTGACCGCCTACTCCCCACTGCTTTCTGCCCACCTGCCCACCTGCCCGTTTTCCTCCACTTCAGTCGATTTGGTCTGCTGACCTCCGTATTGGCGATCCTTTTTGATTAACAGGGCTTCGTCGATTGGATAATACCGATCAGCCGTTTCCATCAAGTCCCTGGCTGTATTATGAGGAAAGGAGAACACTTCAACGCGAGGGCCCATTTCTTTCAAAAGATGCACCAGCGAGACAAAATCCCCATCACCGCTGACCAGAACGATGACATCCAGCTTATCCGCCATGCCGATCATATCGATAGCCATGCCCATATCCCAATCACCCTTTGCAGAGCCATCACTCCGCAGTCGTAGATCTTTTCTCCTTACCTGATAACTACGCTGTTGGAGCATGGCCACAAATCCGGTCTGGTCTACTTCCGGCGTCTGTATAACATAGGCATATGCCCGAACAAGACGACGATGCCCCACCGCCGCATGCATCAGCTTTTCAAAATCCAAACGGGCGCCGTATTGTTTCGCCGCATAAAACATATTCTGCACATCAACAAAAATCCCCAGCCGTTCGCTATCCGGTTCCATCTTTCGGCGAGTCTGGACGGATCGATGTTCCACCTGGCCTTCGCTCCGTAAGGCAGATATCTCTTTTTGAAGGGCTCCCATCGTCTGCTTGAGACCACGATATTCTTCCTCAATCGTGCAGGCGGTTTTATGGACGGTCTGTTTAATATCGCTGATGTTTTTCTCAACGGATTGCAACAATGGATTTTGACCCGCACCGGGCGGCGCCTGTGATTCTCTAACCTCCGCTCGATAACGCAATTCCTGGTTTTCGTGTTCCAGCTGATCAACTTGTACCTTAAGTTTGGGGAGAGCGTGAAGTGCTTCCTGAAACCGTTTTATTTCAAGATCTTTATCTACATTGGCCTGTTCCATCATCCTGGTTTGTTTTTCAAGACGACCGCATTCATTACGGGCTGCAATCAAGGCTTGATTGAGATCATGAATTTGTTTTTTAAACGTTACCTCCGCATCGGTTTCATTGACCTCTGTCAGGGGCTCATCAGCTTGCCTGTCCGAGTGACGGGCATGAACATAAAAACGCTCCGTTTTATGGAGCAGGTCCACACCGGTCGTATGCAGATCCTTGCGTTCATCCAGAAGAATCGCTATCGTCAGTCTGCAGCATTCACGGGGGGGGAAGTCCTGCTTCTCTTCAATAAATGAATGTATGCGTTCGGGCTTGGATTGTCTTATTTGATCAATTTCCTGAGCACTGGCTTTGGCCAGCGTTTGTATCACCTGTATACCTGTGACCTCTTTATCAAAACAATCTTTAGCCAGGTCGTTAGCCAGCGTTTCAATGGGAACCGATCTGGTCCGTATACCGGCGTATGAGAGCCCGCATGTGTTACATAGTTTGACGATCACCCTGCGATCCAGCGCATGTTCTAATACAAGAGACAAACCTCTTCGGTCGATCAACCGGACCAGACGTTGATACGCTACTGACATATACTTCTCATCCCCATTTCATGGCGTGCAGGTAGGCACACGGTGCGCCTACTTTAACGACGCAAGTCCTTCTTCTATACAGTCCAATCCCTGTTTAATAATATCCATTGAGGTAGCATAAGATAGTCGGATACAGCCCTCTGAACCAAAGGCGATACCCGGTACGGAAACTACATGAAACGAGTCCAACAGATACATGGCCAGGTCCAGAGATCCTTCTATGCGATCCCCACCCGGGGTATAATAACCGATGTAGGATGACAGATCAGGAAATACGTAGAAGGCACCGCCCGGTTTGATACAGGTCACCCCGCTCATATCAGCAAAGCGGTCCAGGATGTAATCTCGACGGTGTTTGAATGCTTCTACCATAGGCGGAATAAAATCTTCCGAACCATTCAACGCTGTGATCCCGGCAAATTGAGTGATCGCACTGGGATGCATCACCGTCTGGCCCTGAAACTTAACGACAAGATCGATGACGCTCTGAGGCCCGGCAGCATATCCGAGTCGCCATCCGGTCATGGCGTAGGCTTTCGACAACCCATTCACGATAATCGTCTGCTTGATCATCTGTGGATGAACCGCTGCGATACTGTCATGCGTCAGTCCATCGTATAATATCTTTTCGTACAGTTCATCCGAGATTACATAGATACCTGTGTCCAGAGCGATCTTCGCAATGACTTCGAGTTCATCTCTGGTATATACCATCCCGGTCGGATTAGACGGGGTATTCAGCATCAAGGCTTTGGTCTTCGAAGTGATGGCCGAGCGCAGTTGGTCCGGCGTGATCTTGAAGGATGTATCGGCATCTGTTTCTATGATGACCGGCTCGGCGCCCACCAGCTTGACCATTTCGGGATAACTGACCCAGTAAGGCGCCGGTACGATGACCTCGTCCCCTTCATCACAAAGAACAAACAATACATTGTAGAGGGCATGTTTTCCTCCCGAGGTCGTTGCGATCTGTGCCGGCGAATATTCCAGTCCGTTATCCCGGGCCAGCTTTTCGCATATGGCCTCCTTCAGGTCCATCGTGCCGACCGCTGGCGTATACTTGGTGATATTCTGCCGGATAGCGGAAATACCAGCCTCCTTGATATGATCCGGCGTAGAAAAATCCGGCTCACCGACGGCAAAATTATATACCTCATGCCCGTCACGCCGCATGGCCATCGCCCGCTCATTAAGAACAGTCGTCGTTGAAAGCGCTATTTTATCCAGTTTCCGGGACAAGGGTCTGATTGACTGATTGCTCATAGTCTGATTGACTGATTGACTGGTTGATTGATTGCTCAAATCACTTTCCCCGTTTCTCTTCCAACGCTTTCACCACCGCCGGCGGTACATGATGCGTGATATCCCCGCCGAATTTATGAACTTCTTTTATCAAGGAAGAGCTGACATAGGCAAATGGTTCACCCGGAAAAAAGGCTATCGTGGTCAGTTCAGGGGCCAGATGGCGGTTCATCAAAGCCATCTGATTTTCTGCTGCAAGATCCTCTCCTGTTCGTATACCCCGAATAATAGCCTGGACTTTAACCTGTCTGGCTAATTCAACTGTCAATCCTTCGGAGGAAATCACCTCTACACCATTTTCCTTATCAATGGATTGTCGGATCATTTGCAGGCGCTCCTCAAGGGAAAACAGAGGACTCTTGCTTACATTAGGAGCCACCGCAATAACGACCCTGTCAAAAATAATCAGGGCTTGTTTCAGGATGTCCAGATGGCCATTTGTAATAGGATCGAACGTGCCGGGATATACTGCAGATTTCATCGTCGTGATCTCGAATAGGGAGGTGGTAGGTCAACCGGTGAAACCAACGATGGGTTCGGCAGGGACATGGAGGGCGTCAAATCCGGTTCATAAACCGAGAGTGTCGTATCTCCAAAATCCTTTCGGCGGCGCAAAACCAGTCCGGTCTCAGGCGTTTCAGGCGACACTTTCTTTTGATGCTCTATAATCAACAACCCATCGGGTGTTAGCATAGAACATGTGCTGACCGTATCGATGATCTTTTGAACGACCGGATCACCATAAGGAGGATCTGACAGAATCAGATCGACTCGACAAGGTTGATCGGCCATATGATGCAGCGCTCGAATAGCATCTACGCGCCATAGGTTACTGCGCGTCACAAAGCCACACCTGCGAAGATTATCCTTAATGATACGCACGGCCTGTATATCGGAATCTATAAAAAGCCCACATTGAGCGCCACGGCTTAAAGCCTCAATCCCTAAACTTCCGCTACCGGCGCATAAATCGACAACGGTACGGTCGATAATCCAGTCAGCCAGCATATCAAACAGGGCCCCGCGTACACGTCCGCTTGTGGGGCGAATCGAACCGGTAATCTGCCGCAAACGACGCCCTTTGACCGTACCTGTACCGACCCGCAACAAAACCTCCTAATATTGATCCGTTAATCCAGCTTTTGAAACGCCAGACCCGTCGCAATCATAAAAGCAGCCTGATTAATGTGTTTCAGGGGTTTTTGAAGAGGATCAGGAATTTCCATGTTTTGAAAGGGCATCATCAGCGTTACGCGCCGATTCAGTTGTTCGCCCCACTCAGAACAAAGCTTTTGCAAAAGTGTTTGGGCGCCACTGACATACACCGTATTGGGCGCATCTTCTTCCGGCATTTGATTGATCAAAAATTTAAACTGTGAACCGAAAGACCGAAGACCGGATGCGATGCCAGAGCCCTGGTCGAGCGGCATGACCGTTAAATTGATTTGCGCGTCGTGTAAAAATATAATATCAACGCAGGCTTGCTCTATATGAACCAGGGCAGCCGTCTCCCTATCGGAAGGGGCATAACTCTTTTCAAATGCATTGATAAGTGCTATACTGGCTACTGTCATGGCAGCAGGCGCTATGCCTGCCGCTTCTGCCAGGCTTTGTAGGGTTTCTACCGCATCCCGACGCGCCGCCACCAGAAATATGTCTTCTGTCTGATCGGTTTGATATCCCATCAAATCACTCTCCAGAATATAATGGTCCAGAGAGTCATCCACGAAATGACCGGCCTCCCATCTCAACCACTCTTCGCGTTGATTTCCCTTCATCCTTTTCTCTACTTGAGGCATAAGAAAAGTTGCAAAGCGATTGCGGATGCCAATGGTAACCGGCCATCCCGGATCACCGTAGGTTTCTATCACCGTCCTGATCGCCGAGGTCAAATCATCGGGCTGATCGAATAAATGCTCGGGAGAATACGGTATATCATAGCTTTGAGCACCGATCCTGTGCAACGCCGGCCCGGAGCCGGTATGATCAATAGCAACCATTCGGACGGCATCGTATCCTACGTCAAGACCAACTGTAATCATAAAGGGTGTACCAAATGTTATTACGCATCAGTATATGCGCCGCGTGACGGGTGGTTTCTACCATGGATAACTTGCCATCTGCAACGGAGAAGGCTACCACGATAATAGGATTGAGAGACGGTATTGTCAACAGAAAAGTAGCATCGGACCAGCGGAGGAGGGCAGCGGACCTCAACGACGTCAATGAAACGATATATATGGTTTTAACCGTGCCAGTTTGACCGGTCCGATACCTTTTATATCAAGAAGCTGTTCTATGGATTTGAATGTCCCGATCTGCTGACGGTAAGATACAATTCGACGTGCCAGTTCGGGGCCAATGCCAGGCAAATCCTGAAGGTCTTTCAAGGAAGAGGTGTTGATAGATAACGAAGAGATTGATTTGACCCGTTTGACCGGATCATCAGAAATTCCGGCAGAAGAGGTGAGCCCAGGTGGTGAATCATGGGACGCTTCAGTCTCTTGTATAGAGTAGATAGCAGAGGAGTCCGGTGATTCAAACCTGGCCAGATCCGGCAGGAAACCGGTATTGACCTGGCGGATCAGAATAATGACAGCTCCCGCCAACAGACTGAATCCGACGAAAAGTATGGCTCCAAATTCCTGCCGCGTCATAAGATCACCCCAATCAATTAAATTGAAATTCCGTCCAGAAACCGCCAGAGCGCAGCAATCGTTTTTCTTTGGTAATGGCGTTTTCGGTATTTGTCCACTCCAGATTGAGACCGCCACGTACATGGCGGCTGAATTGATAATCCGTCCGGAAGGAAATACCGATCTGCTTCTGCCCGTTGCTGGGTTTGAAGGAGTTGCCGTCGCGAGAGATAAGGGTCTGTGCTGAACTGCGGGAGACCTGAAGTCGTGTGGTTAAATTCCCGTTCAATCGGTGACCAAAGAATTGAAACCCTGAATTGAATCGATAATCGAATGCAAGGGTCAGGGTCCTGTTCTGGCGTTTCTGATCTGTAGCGCTGAGTCCGAGCCGGCTCACTTCATCATAGGTCTCGTAGTTTCCCCGCATGGCCAGTCCTATGGCCCAATCCAGAGTGACGCCAATCAGGGGCGACAGACTGGTTGAGGTCGTCTTGGTTTCGGCTGTCCCCACCAGGTTGGAGTTTGCGGCTAGATTCAGGTTGGTCTGCCGATCCACTCGCCGCGCATATCCGCTGGAAAGGTCGATACGTCGAAAAAGCCCGCCCAGACCACCCATTCTACGCACATTTGGACTCCATCGGATGGATGTTTGCGGCCATGTTCGAGATCTTTGCTCTATGTTGGTATTTGTAGATCGTGTATTTGATGAGCGCCAATTAGGCCGGAATGTAAAACTCAGATCTGAAATAAGTTTGAACCCCGTATCCATATCAAAGGTGACCGATTCCGTTTCCCGGTTCTGCTGAATGGTGACCACCTGGGCGCCGCCGGTGGTATCTGCAGCGATGGCCTGGAATCTGGGTGTATTGCTGAAACCCAGTTGATAGCCTAATTGGGGCCGACTCTTGATATTGAACAGACTCTGATTCTCGCTCGTGGTGAAATTCAAATTGATCGGATTCAGGATACCGAAAAAAGCGCGGACGCCGCGCGCCAGTTTGCGTCTGGCGCCTTCAGGGTCATCACCAGACGGGCGGCTCGGACGCCCGAAAGCACTCGAAAGCATCCGGCCGATATTCAGATTGGTTCGGATGCTGCGCCGATTACTGAAGCTGATGGTCCGGTCATCGGGCGAGGTGCCGGTGATCTGCAATTGCGGGTTCCTGTTTTCCGAATAATTCGTAGTAAACGAATAAGAAGGACGTAACCAGGAGGCCAAGTCCGGACGATAATCGATGCCGAATGTCTGGCGATAGCTGGTCTCCGGACCAAAATCCAGCTCCTTCAAATTAATCGTTGAGTCTGCCTTCATATCATTTGTAATAGCCAGGGAATAATCCACCGTAACGGCTTTGAATGGACTCATTCTAACGCGTAGATTCCGATTCAGATTTCGTATAAAACGTTTCTGCTGGGTATTGTTGAACTGTCTGTTCACCCCCGTCTGTTTCTGGCGGTCAATCCGCGCATCCATAATAAATTGCGTGGGTAAGGGGTTAAATCCCGCGCCTGATATGAATTTGGGCAAATGCGTCCATCGAAGAATCGGTATCCGGGGTTGTGACCGGGGTGTGAGATCCAAGGTCAGTGCCCCCTGATAGTTCCCTGTCGTGTCTTCTCTGGTCACAGTCCGGCTTACCCTGCTTGAGGCCGAAAAATTGATCCGAGTCCGTTCGAGGGTCCATGCGACTAGAGGGTTTTCCGATCCGGACCGTTTGGAATAGGCAATGGAAAACTGGCGTTGTAGAGTTTCTGTTCGTTGTTCCTCCCGTTGATCCGACCTGAGCAACAAAATATCGGACCCCACCTGCAGGCGCGGCAGCCGGAGATCCTTGCGCCATCGTATGCGGACGGGCATCGCATAGCCCCAATTATCAGGTAAAAACTTCTCGAGTTGCAGATTCGTATTCAAATCGATGAGGGTGGACGTGTTGCCTGCCTCCGGCTGGCCGATTTGCCGGTAATGACTGCCGATCTGCTGAAAAGTGCCTCGTAACGTGGCGAAGTCGGCGAAATCCGCATCGATGGATATCCGACCCGCCAGACCGCGGTCTCGTCTGACATCGCCGGCCCGCAACTCATCCAGCCAGATCTCCCCTTTATCCAGTGGATAGATATATGGATTGTACACGCCCACGGTCATCTGCCGAATACGGGACAGAGACGGCGTACCCTGTACACGATATTGCCGGTTGTTATCCAACTCGACGATGGCCTGCTTGCGGTCTTGAGACGTTCCTGCTGTAATGGTCACGTTCCGGTCTGCTCCATCGGCCAACTTAATGGTAAATGTCGTATCGTCGAATGTGCCCTCGAGACGAGCGAACTCAGTTTCACTCTTCAGCGCGGTCAGATCATTGAAAACGATGTTGAGGTGGTTTTGACTGTCCCAACCCGGCCGCACATGCGTCCTGTATTCATAATAGTCGGAATTCCCATTGCCGAATCGAATAAAAAATTCAGGCAATTGATCTTCGGTCAGGTTTTCCAAACCGTAAACGAACATGCGCAGGTCGTTGTACAGGGTATAATCCTGTTCATTAAAAAACGTCTGGAATGCTTGAGCGCTATGCCCGGGTTGTAAGTTTGTATAATTCAATACCAATGCCTGTTCTCTATTCTGTACGCCGGTCACTCGATCGAATTCGACAATGGCGCCCGGCGGAGAAACATAATCACCCGGGTTGTCGAAGGTATTTTTTACCGACACCTCGAAGGTTTCCTGATTGGCAATAAGTTGATCCGAGGGGATGATGTTGCCTACAGAGTCCACGATGGAGCCCCTGGTATCTTCCTGCCATTTGTTACCGACGATTTGAATAGAAGCGATGCGAAGTCTGGTGGGCTGATCCACATTCGTTACCCATAGACGAACCATTTCGATTAACGCAAAACTGGGGGTGCCTATCTGGTTGATAAAGGTTGAATTCAATGCATTCGTCTCTAACGGAATACGATACATACGCCAGCTTTGGGCGTCTCCCCAGTTGGTCTTATCCCGATCTCCACCCACTACCAGAGAGGTATCGGCATGATCCGGGCTGAGATGGATCGCGAATTGAAAATAGGCATTTTGACTGTCTATAAATCCGGAATTATTGATGTCCTCCGTATTGGGCCGGCGCCCCTGATCTGGATCGTTAACGTTGTCTTCAGGACCGTTGATATGGTTGTAATCAATCTGATCAAACTGAAAATTCTGTCCCGAACTAACATCGAAGAAAAAGTTGTCTCTGTGCGGATCAGGGTTGGCTACCGGATCGAACGGCACGGCCGCCAGCGTCGTCGGATCAAAGCCGATTTCCTGGTCGTCCGTCAAGCCATCCAGACCGATATCTTCCCCCTGGTCGATCAAGTTGTTACCGAATCCATCCGACCGATCATCCTCCGTATCAAACTGGTTATTGCCATTGACATCTTCACTGATGGATCCTAAATCAAGATGGAGTTCGCCCTGGGCGCCGTTGACCCATATCTCGATAAATTTACTACGCGTTTGATCGATATTAGCGCCGACCATTGGTCGCATGACCCCGGCCCACCGGTTCTGTAACGCCGATGGGTCGATCTTACTCCATTCATTGACGAAGGGCGCGTCTATATTAATCCCACCCCACCGCAGGTCGGGTAGGGCCGGGTCATATTCTATGGTAAGCACATGCTGAACCTGATCTCGAAAGGTGACCTCCCGCGTAGGGTAGATTTCCCGCACATCGACCTGCTCAATCGGATTATACCAGATCAACCGGCCACGCTGATTATGCTCGCGTCCCTCGGGCGGGCTGGCGGGCACCCAACCGCTGCGGCGGACCCCAAGGTCCGTTTCCTCCTTGCTGCCTTCGAAATCATCTATAAACCCATCCCCTCTGGTATTCGGATTGGGTATACTCTGTGCCAGCTCGGCGGAAATATTCAGAGACGACTCGGTATCGCCCCGATTCACAAACGGAATTAGATTGACGAAAGAAGTCATGAGCTGGGGTTTGAATGTCAGCCGGGCATCGAAATCCCACATGAGAAAACGCCCTACTTCCCTTCCGATGCGGGATTTCTGATCCAGAGATTTATCGGACCGGTAGAGGACCGTGCCGCGCACCCAGGACCGGTCATTCACCTCATACCGCCCCTGGAATCCCATCAAAGTGTTGGAGGCCGGTTGAAAAAACGGGGCGAACTGATACTGCACGGTGACATCCGCATTGGGGTTGAGGGCTTCCTGATTCAGGAATCGGATCTGGCCTACTTCGTGCAGGAGGATATAATCGACACCCTGTTGCAGGGCTCGCCCATTAAGACGGACGACCTCACTGCCTTCTATGATGTTGGTCCGGCCCAATGAATATTGTGCCAGTCGGTTTTTGTATTCGACTTCCATATAGTAT
>CAJXCW010000076.1 GCA_913051705.1 uncultured bacterium | reverse complement strand
ACCTATTGTTGAATTATGAATTATGAACCGCGTAGCGCTCGCTGGATCCCGCGGGGATCAACAATTACAACCTCATAATTTTCTGTAAGTTGTACTGAGGTTTAGACATATCATCTTGAAAGAATAACACGGAAACTTGATTAAACATGTTGGCTGGAAAATCACACTTAGTCAAGGGGTATTTTGCCGCATAGAATACACTTGCTTCAGTCAAGTCGGACCTGTATCTTGATGCGCAAAACTTTCCTAAGTTTTCATTCTTATCAGTTGAGCTCATCACGCCCGACCTTCATACCGATGCGATCCCATATATCGTGTTACTCTGCGATCTGTCGGAAAATTCAAGGACTTTATTATGGTATCTGTGTTTTTACGTTATATGACCCTCGTGGCTATATGTTTTATAACCGGTTCAATACAAGCGCAGCGACTGCCGTTCGCCATGGACGTCCAGGTTCCCGGTGTGACGCGTTACAACCCGGATATACCGGCGCCTGATGCCGTCATCGGCCACGTGGTCGGAACCAGGCACACCCGCTCGCATCTGGTGGAAGAATACTACAGGACGGTGGCCACCGCAAGTAGTCGGGTCGTTGTGGCGCAGCACGGCGCCACGTATGAAGGACGCCGGTTGGTGCATGCCGTGGTGACCTCGCCGGAGAATCATACACGGCTGGAAGAGATCAGGCAGAACAACCACAAGCTGTCCGACACGCCTGACGAGGTGACGGACGAGATGATCGCCGACATGCCGGGTGTGATACATCTGGGTTACGGCGTCCACGGTAATGAAGCCAGCAGCTCGGAGGCGGCGATGCTGGTCCTTTATCATCTGGCCGCCGGAGAGGGACCGGCGGTAGATGACCTGCTGGATCGCGTCGTCGTGATTATCGATCCGAATTACAATCCGGATGGCCGCGACCGGTTCGTCAATTGGGCTAACGGTAATCGGGGGCATGTCCCCACGCAAGATGCACAGGACAGAGAACATATCGAACCCTGGCCGGGAGGACGTACCAACCACTACTGGTTCGACCTGAATCGGGATTGGATGCCGGCGCAGCATCCTGAATCGCAAGGTCGTCTCCAGCTTTTTCATCACTGGCGTGCTCAGGTTCTAACCGATTTTCATGAGATGGGCAGCAACGCCACCCACTTTTTTATGCCCGGCATACCCAGTCGAAACAACCCCAATACACCGCAGGGAACATTCGACCTGACGGCAGAGCTGGCCACCTATCACGCCCGATGGCACGACCGGCAGGGGACGCTATACTATACCAAAGAGTCGTTCGACGATTTTTACTATGGAAAAGGGTCTACCTACCCGGATGTAAACGGCGCGATAGGTATCCTGTTCGAGCAGGCGTCCTCCCGTTCTTTAGAGCGACAGACGACCGACGGTATCATGACCTTTGCGTTTACCATTCGTAATCAGTTTACCTCGTCCATGTCGACGCTGGAAGGCAGTCTGGCGATCCGTGAGAAGCTGCTGAAGCATCAGCGCGATTTCTATGCTTCAGCCCGTCAGGTAGCCCAGCGTAACCCGGTCAAGGCGTATGTCCTGGGATATGACGGTGCCCGGTCGAGGACACAGACCATGGCACAGATGCTTCTCAAACACCGTATCCGTGTGTACAATCTGGCCCGCCAGATCAATACCGGTGGTCGCACGTTCCAACCCGGTGAAGCGCTGATCGTTCCAATGAACCAGCCTCAAACCAGGCTTATCAATGGGATGATGGAACGCATGACCACCTTCCAGGATTCCCTGTTCTACGATATCTCCACCTGGACGATGCCGCTCGCATTCGGCGTGCCGCACGGCGAAGTACGTCAGAATCAAGCCGCGCTCCTTGGTGATGAGATTACGGAAATGTCCCTCGATGGCGGCCAACTGAACGGCGGTCGTTCGAACTATATTTATCTGATGGAGTGGGGCCGTTATTTTGCACCGCGGGCCTTGTATAAAATCCTGAAAGTCGGTATCAAACCACGGGTGACGACCTCTCCGTTTTCCGTTGAAATAGACGGTACAGAACGCCGGTTTAACCGGGGTACGATCGTGATTCCGGTGTCACAACGAGATGCGCAGACTACCGTTACGGCCGATCAGGTCCACGATCTGATGGATGATATTGTTCGGGAGGATCAGGTGGTGATCCATGCGGTTGAAACCGGCCTGACCTTGAGCGGAAACGATCTGGGTAGCCGATCTTCACCGGTACTGGCTTTGCCGAAGATCGCTGTTCTGTCCGGCCCCGGCTCAAGCGCCTATGAAGTCGGAGAGATCTGGCATTTGCTCAATGAGCGATTCGGCATACCGGTCTCTTTACTCGATGTAAGCCGGGTCGAATCGGCGGATTTAAGTCGATATACCACCATGGTGATGGGTTCAGGTTCATATAATATGAGTATGGAAACAGCGGATAAACTTAAATCATGGGTACAAAGCGGCGGTGTACTGATCACCTGGAAGAACGGCGCTCGTTGGGTGCTCAATAACAAGATAATCGCCGAACAACTCAAAACCGCCCAACCGGATACCACACCCGTTGCCTACGATCGCGTCGGACCGACCCGTGATGCACACCGCATCGGTGGTTCTATCTTTGAAGTCTCGCTGGATACCACCCATCCGTTGGCCTTTGGTTATGGTGAAACGGCGTCGGTGTTCCGAAATCACGAATTGTTTTTCCAACCGTCAAAAACACCCGGAGCTACTGTCGCCCGGTATACCTCGTCGCCTCTTTTGAGCGGCTATATTTCTTCAAGGCGGATTGCAGAACTCAAAGGGACAAGTGCACTTATCGCCCGCCGCTCAGGCAGCGGTTCGATTATCCTGTTTGCCGACAATCCCAATTTCCGTGCGTTCTGGTACGGCACCAACGGGTTGTTCCTGAATGCGATTTTCTTCGGGAGAGCGTTTTAGTTCTCATTGCATAATACACGACAAAAATCCTTAAGGATGATGCCATGCCCGTTACCATCACCGATGTACAGACGATTCTGACCCAGCCGGCCGGTTCCCGGTTGATCGTCGTGAAGATCCTTACTTCCGAGCCCGGGTTGTACGGCCTGGGTTGTGCGACGTTTACGCAGCGATTTCAGGCGGTCTATACGGCCATTCATGAGCATCTGCGGCCGTTTCTGATCGGCCGGGATGTGGACCGTATCGAAGATCTGTGGCAAATGGCTATGGTGAACAGCTACTGGCGCAATGGACCGGTGCTCAACAATGCCATTTCCGGGATGGACATCGCGCTCTGGGATATCAAGGGCAAGCGGGCCGGCATGCCGATCTATCAGCTCTTAGGCGGCAAATGCCGGGAGGCGGCCGCGGTGTACAGTCATGCCGACGGCGGGACGAACGAAGAGATCGAAGACAGTGTGCGCGCCTTAATGGCCCAGGGCTATCGATATATAAGAACGCAGGCCAGCGGCTACGGCGGTCGGGCATCTCGTATCCCAAAGCCGGAGGGGGCGGTAGAAGGGTCTTACTTCGACCCACGCGAATATGTACGTCGGACGCTCAATGCGTTCGAACATGTTCGTAACACCGTTGGAGAGGATATTGAACTCATGCACGACATCCACGAACGGCTGCGACCCATAGAGGCCGTTGGGTTTGCCAAAGACATGGAACAGTTCAAACTGTTTTTTCTGGA
Organism: uncultured bacterium; assembly: GCA_913051705.1. Taxonomy (GTDB): domain Bacteria; phylum JAAXHH01; class JAAXHH01; order JAAXHH01; family JAAXHH01; genus CAJXCW01. The sequence goes on along the minus strand of CAJXCW010000076.1, from coordinate 17,007 downwards.
AGATCCTCTCGCGCCGGAAGACAACGCATGGTTCCGGCATATCAGGCAGACGTGCACGACCCCCATCGCCATGGGGGAACTGTTCAACAATCCGGGAGAATGGCTGCCGTTGATTCAGGATAGACTCATCGATTTCCTGAGAATGCATATCAGTCAGATGGGGGGCATCACACCGGCGCGCAACGTGGCAGCTATGGGGCATATGTACGGCATTCGTACCGCCTGGCATGGACCGGGGGATGTATCGCCCATCGGCCACGCGGCGAACCTGCATCTGGACCTGTGGGCCCCAAACTTCGGTATCCAGGAGTGGTGCCGGTTTAATGAACTGGTGTACGAGATGTTTCCGGGCACCCCCGAAGTGCGTGAAGGATATATGTACCCGAACGATCAGCCTGGCCTGGGCATTGATATCGACGAAACGCTGGCCGCCAGATATCCGTGTACGAATGAAATTATCGGCTGGACCCAGGCCCGTACCCCCGACGGCGGTCCGGCGAGGCCATGAGCAAATTGCAGATCGGCAGTCAGTCAGAGATTAGCTATTAATTTTTACTCAATTGCTCATTTTTTTCATTGATCAAGCTCACTTAACAAGAGGGAGTTAATCATGTCCGACTATGCTTCACAGCCTACGGCCCAGTACCTTTCCTCTGAACATGTCATTGAGAGGTTTGTCATCACGGGCTGGAACGTCTGGAAAATGCGACGGTATTTCAGGTGTTTCTCCTGGCCTGTATGGCCGGCGGTTTCATCGCGATGGGCGCCCTTTTCTCGGTCTTACTGGCCCAGGGGACGGAGACGGCCGGTATAAAGCTTTTGCTCCAGGGCCTGGGATTTTCTGCCGGTATCTTTTTTGTGATTCTTTCTTCCGCGGTGCTCTTCACGGAAGCGAATGTCATCCTACCGGCTACGCTCCTTCAGCATAAAAAAGGCATTTTCCTGAAAATACTCCGATTCTGGGGGATAACATGGATAGGCAACCTCACCGGCGCCGTTATGATCGGGTGGATCGTCCACATCGCGCAAGTTTACCCGGCGGAAACGTACGAAGAGCTGGCCCACTTCGTGGAGAAAAAGATGCATTACGCCGAAGTGGGTACAACATCCGCCTGGTTTCAGGCCATGATGTCCGGAACCGTGGCTAACTGGCTGGTGGGTATGGCGGCGTTCTTTGCAACGATGGGACGGACGATTATCGGCAAGTATATTCCCATTTTTCTTGCGGTCACCCTGTTCGTAGCCGGTAATTTCCAGCACAGCCCCGCCAAAATGGGCTACTTTTCATTGATTATGCCCGGTGGGGATGGCCCCGGGTGGGGTCCGGCCATGCTGTGGAATATCATTCCGGTAGGCATCGGCAATATGATCGGCGGCGCCTTTATGGTCGCCTTGCCGTTCTGGTATGCGTTACGCCCTAAAAGCGGCCATCCAGGTGAAGAAGACAGTAAATGACCCATATATCCACGTATTCTTTATCATTCGATTATGCAGAACCGATCCGGCGAGTTGCTGCCTTTCTGATCGATTTCGGTATCATATTTGTTGGTCTGTCAGGGTTGGCCGTCCTCCTTGATGCCCGCCAAAGTTCAGAGGAGATGGATACGTCGTATTATTACGTATTGCAGATGATGATTCCCTGGTTCTACTATGCGGCGATGGAGAGTTCCGTCAAGCAAGGCACGCTCGGCAAAATAGCCTTGAAAATCAAGGTGACGGATCTGGAAGGGCGTCCCATTTCATTTGGCCGGGCCGCCGTACGGGCGATACCCAAACTCATTCCTTTATTTTGGATCGGTTTTCTGGCAACGGTTGCCACCCCACGGAGCCAGGCCTTCCACGATCTGATCGCCCGGACGCTGGTCATTAAGAATCCAGGCGAGTGATTAAAAACAACGTACCCTGTGCTTGGTGCTTTGTTGATTAAATCATAAATCAAGCCGCCTTTTGTTTTAACAAAGTACCAAGCACGAAGCACCAAGCACAACGGAGTCTATTATGCGACCAACAGAAGATACATCTCATGTCAGGCTGCAAGCCGATCCGGCGGCAGTTCGGCGATATCGGCAGATGCGATTCGGCCTATTCGTACACTGGGGGGTCTACGCGCTTATAGGGCATGGCGAGTGGGTGATGCATACGGAACAGATTCCAGTGGAAGAGTACGAGCGGCTGCCGCCGCGTTTCAATCCGGTGCAGTTTAATGCCGATGAATGGGCGCAACTTATGGTGGACGCCGGTCAAAAATATATGACCATTACCAGCAAACACCATGACGGCTTTTGCATGTTCGACTCTGCGCTGACCGATTATAAGATCACCAATATGACATTTGGTCGTGATCCCATCGCAGAACTTGCCGAAGCTTTTTCCAGACACGATCTGGTCTTAGGTTTTTATTACTCTTTGCTGGACTGGCATCACCCGGATTATCGTGACAACTGGCCGGCTTATATAGAATACTATCAGGGTCAGGTTCGTGAGCTCTGTACAAAATACGGGGACATCGGCATGATCTGGTTCGACGGTTACTGGCCAGGGCATGAGCCACCGGCGGCGTATTTTGTGGAGGGTGGATCATGGGACCTGGCCGGGACATACGACCTGATCCATGAGCTAAGTCCAAATACCCTGATCGGCAATAATCACCATGTGCCGCCGCTCAAAGGGGAAGACTTTCAGATGTTTGAACAGGATCTGCCGGGTGAGAATTCAGCCGGATTCAACACGGGCTCCATGGGAGCTTTGCCTCTGGAGTCGTGTCTGACGATCAATAAAAACTGGGGTTATAATCCCGACGACCACGACCACAAATCAACGCCTGAGCTCATTCGTTTTCTGGTGGAATGCATCGGCCGCGACAGTAATTTCCTTCTCAACGTGGGCCCGACCCCTATGGGTGACATTCAGATAGAGCAGGTGTATCGTCTGAGGGGCATCGGTGAGTGGCTACAAACCAACGGTGAGGCTATTTACGGCGCCAAACCGCTACCGAACGCCAAACAAGACTGGGGTTATGTCGTACACACCCCGGATACCGGCGCGATCTACCTTCATATTCTTGACTGGCCAGGGGGTGAAATCAGTGTGGAAATACCGGACGTATCCACAGCGGCCTGTCTGGCAGACCACACGGAAATTCCCGCCAGGAGGGAAGACGAGCGGCTGATTTTATCTCTGCCGGATGTGGCGCCTGATGGGGTGGATACGGTCGTTCGGTTGGATTGACGGGTGGGCATGGGGGTAGTGAAGGACAGACCCACAGGTCTGCCCCTACGAGGGGATATTATGAACATCGATCGGGAATACACGATTCGAACGCTGGCCGATATGATTCGGATCGACTCCACCAATCCGTCTTTGACGCCGGGGAGCGCTGGTGAGGCCGACATGGCCGCTTACGTTTCCGATGCGCTGAAGAAATTGAATCTGGAGGTTCATACGCATGAACATGAGCCCGGTCGCTTCAGCGTAGTCGGTATTCGACGCAGTCAAGGCAGCGGCCGGTCGATTATGCTCAATGCGCATATGGATACGGTGGGGGTGGAAGGATTGGCAGATCCGTTCACCGCAGTGATCCGCGACGGACGGATATACGGCCGGGGCGCCCAGGATATGAAAGGCAGTCTAGCTGCCTGTATGGGGGCAGTCAAGGCGTTGCACGATGCGGGGACGTCTGTCGCCGGCGATGTGCTGATCGCCGCCGTAGCAGATGAGGAATACGCCAGCATGGGTACGGCGGATATAGCAAAACGGTATCCGGTCGCCGCCGCGATTGTCACGGAGCCGACGGACCTGGACCTCTGTCTGGCCCATAAAGGCTTTGTATGGCTGGAAGTGGAAACACAGGGACGGGCGGCGCACGGCAGCCGATTTGAGGAGGGCGTCGATGCCAACATGCATATGGGTCGTGTGCTGGCGGCGCTGGCTGCCCTGGGGCAAGATCTTCGTACCCGCGGAGGACATCCGCTGACCGGGCCGCCTTCGTTGCACCTGTCTACCATTCAGGGTGGTACGGAATGGAGCGTCTATTCGGATCAATGTATCTTACGCATCGAACGCCGCACCGCACCGGGCGAGACCGTCCCCCAGGCCGTCGCCGAGATTCAGGCGATACTCGATCGTCTGAAGGCAGAAGATCCTACCTTTATCGCCACTTTAAAGATCATTTTCTCCCGGGAGCCGTTTGAGGTCTCCCCATCCTGTGATCTGGTACACGCACTGGAAGCATCCTCTACGCAGGTTCTTGGCCGGAAACCGAAACATGTCGGTAGCGCCGGATGGATGGATTCGGCGCTGCTCAGCGTAGAAGACGTGGAAACGGTGATCATAGGGCCCACAGGCGACGGGCTGCATACCCACGAGGAGTGGGTGGATCTCGATTCCGTGGTCACGCTGGCGGATATTCTGGCGAGGACTGTGGTAGCGTATTGCGGCTAATACTATGCCATCCTTTTCAAGCGTTCCCGATCCACATTCCCGCCGCTGAGGATACAGACGACCTGACCGCCTTGTGGCACAGTAACCTGGCCGGACAGCAGGGCGGCGACGGTAGAGGCTGCGGCCGGCTCGGCGACAACTTTGCAGCGTTCGATGATCAGCCACATCGACCGGATAATCTCTTCGTCTGATATTTGTACCAGTTCATCTACAAAGGTCTGCACATGCGCCAGGTTGTGTGCGCCGACAAACGGGGCGGCTAATCCATCCGCGACCGTATCTACATGGTCCAGATGTGCAGGGGCGTTTTTCTCCAGGCTGCGTGTCATGGTCGGCGCCCCTTCCGGTTCGACGCCGATAACCCTGGCCGTCGGATTGGCTTGTTTGATGGCCACCGCTACCCCGGAGATCAGTCCGCCGCCGCCCACACCGACGATCACCAGATCAACATCCGGTACATCTTCTAATATTTCCTGGCCGACCGTCCCCTGGCCGGCAATGATATCCGGATGGTCGAATGGATGCACGAGCGTCAGTCCACGTTCTTCCTGAACATGCTGACAGACTTCAAGCAGGTTGCCGTCTGTCTGTATCACCTCACCGCCATACCCGCGCGTCGCATCAACTTTGGCCTGTACCGCATGGGCCGGCATGATCACGGTGGCCGGAATCCCCTCTTGTTGCGCCGCCCAGGCCACCGCCTGCGCATGGTTGCCGGCAGACAGGGTGATGATCCCCTTTGACTTTTCTTCGATAGACATATGGTGCAGCCGGTTTAACACGCCACGCGGCTTGAACGAACCGGTCTTCTGGAACAGTTCTAACTTAAGATGCACGCGTGCCCCGGTCTGATTACTTAGAAACGCCGATGGCTGTATAGGCGTACGGTGCAGTCGCCCGGAAATTACGGTTTGGGCGGCGGCGATATCCTGGGGGGTGATGAGGGGCATGGGAGTTGGTGAGTTGGTGTTTAGTATCTGTCCCCGTTTGTCATCCCGTCGAAAGCCGGGAACCAGCGTCTTTTGGCAGCGGTAGAGGTATCTCATCAGGTTGAGCTGACACTACCTGGATGTAGCCTGGACAGGTAGTCCCCTTGTCCATTATTTCTTGCCCTCGAATTCGGCGTACCAGTTCTGGACGATGTAAATGGTCGGTGTTGAGTCCTGGTCCATCATTTGCACTGCAATGAAACGCTGACCATCCGGGGATATATTAAATTGGCTGAGATCTGTACCAACAGGTGTATCAAATAGGGGTCGGGGTTGCCCCGGACGGAAAATACCGCCCGTCTTCATCGGAACCACCATTAACGCCCGAGTATCGTCAGACCAGTAGAATAGTTCATCACCTTCGGGACTCCACAGAGGTAGGCTCGTGTAACCGCCGGATGAAACCGGCCATTTCCCGTCTCCCATGGGAAATGGCTGTACGTATATTTCATTGTGTCCGGTCTCATTGGATCTATATGCAAGATACTGCCCGTCAGGCGACAACCTTCCGTGTCTGTTTCTGAACTCCGACTGGACGAAGGGTTGTGGCCCCCCATCCAGTTTCCACCCGCCGTCATTCTGCTGGAGGGTAGCGTACCACAAATCCTCTCCTTCAGATGTGACCATCCATATATCAGGTATTTCCCATCCTCCGTATCCAGTATGGCTGGTTGGAAGGCCGTCAGATATCCCGTTTTATGAACAGGTTTTTTACGATCAAGTGAATTTTTTCAATGTCGTCTATTTCCTCGTCAGTCAAGCCTTCATATATGCTCGTTGCCAGATCAAGGATGTCATCAGGTGAAGGATCTCCGGGGCTTCAACCTCCAGACGCACCTTCTGACCGTCTGGTATCTCCAATCGGGATAATGGATTGAAAACACCACCTTCAAATACCGCATCAATGGTTTGTTTCATCTCATGTCTTCTTTAATCGGCATCACCTTCTAAAACCATATCAGTATTAGCCTCTACGTATTGCGCAGGCCGATTATATATTACGGTCTTCAGTTCACCATGTCAAACTTCGCTAACTTACTGACGATCCAGCTGGGCTTTCGCCTGTCGCCGGGTCTGCCTGTCCGGCATCCGGTCGTTCTGATGTGCCGTCCAGCGTTTTTTCTTCATCGATGAGGGTGGATAAACGCTGGACGATGTCTGGATGGGCTACTGCCAGGTCGGTTGTCTCGTAAGGATCTTTATCGATGTGGTACAATTCCGGCGTGGTTCCTTCTTTAAGGATCAGCTTCCAGCCCGCCTCGCGCAGGGCGTAGTCTTTTCCTCGAAAATTCCAGAAGAGCCGTCTGTCCGGCGCCTGGGATTCATGTTGCTCGATGTGCGGCCATACGTCGATGCCATCCCACTGAGGGTCATGATCCATGGTGCATTCCAGCAGATGGGTCAACATCGGCATCCAGTCGGCAATGTGCATCGGCATGGCGCACCGGCCGGGATTCAGCCCTTCAAGCCAGGAGATGACCGTCGGCGTTCGTATGCCGCCTTCATACAATTGCGCTTTCTGGCCACGCAAAGGGGCATTGCTGCCCAGCCGGGGTGAGGCTTCCTGCCAGCCCGGATACTGGTCGGTTCCGTGGATCGGACACGATGAGATGGCCCCGTTGTCCGACGAAAAGATGATAATGGTGTTTTCACGCTGACAGAGGCGGTAGAGCGTCTCGATCAACTGGCCTACCGCATAGTCCATGTGGCTGGCATATCCGGCATATTTTTTGAACGACTGGTCTTTAAGCGGATCATCATCGAACGTGACACCGGCGTATCGATCGACCCACGGTTGCGGGGCCTTTACAGGCACATGGACGGCCGTGAACGGTACGTAGCAGAACCACGGCTGTTCACGGGTTTTTATCCATGACACAGCATGGTTCAATATGAGGTCCGTAACATGGCCCTGTTCTTCCTCCAGCACGCCGTTGCGATGCCAGGTGACAGAATATTCTCCCCGTTTGTAACGATGATTATACGGATCGACCCCGCCGGCCAGCGAACCGTAGCTGGTATTAAATCCGAAATGATTCGGACCGTAGGCGGGGCTGGATCCCAGATGCCATTTGCCGAAAAGCCCGGTATCGTATCCGTTCGCCCGGAGTACGGATGCCAGCGTCTGATAGCCATCCGGTAAAACCGGCGGATTGGACGGCACTGTCGCCCCTTTTCCGAAACGCCCCGGATGCCGTCCGGTCATCAGCGAAACACGGGTGGGCGTGCACATCGGACAGACATAGTGCTGATCCAGTTCGATGCCGTCTTCCACCAGCCGGTCGATATTGGGCGTTCTGATCTCCGAGCTATGATAGCCGACATCGCCCCAGCCCAGGTCGTCGGCCAGTATGAATAATATGTTAGGTTGATTTGAGGGCATAGCTATATTAATTTATGAATGGTGATGTATGAATGATGATTTAAAACCCCTTTACTCCCGCTCCATCTCAACAAGTCCGGTCTCTTTGGTAATACGTATCACACCGTCCCGGCGGTCCATTTCCTGTTCAATTCCAGGCCTCCATTTTGAGTAAGGAGTTGATGAAGTCGGCCAGAGGTTCCGATTTGGTGACAACCAGGCTGTCGTCATAACGGTGTAAGGTGACCTGGGTGAAATATGATTTTAATTGGTCCAATCCATTTTCCAGAGTAAACGACATGGTTGATATGCGGTTTCCCCAATTATTGTATTTTGGGTTAAACCGGGTGACCAGTTCACCCATCTCCTGAAGGTGGGGCTGGCCGTTCGTCGATGCATAGAATCGTCCGCCCGGTTTCAGCAGACGGCGTATTTCTCCGAATGCCTTTGGATGATCCGGTACATGGTACAGCATGTGGTTGGCGATGATCACATCGAATGAGGCCTCGGAAAAGGGAATATGCTGGATGTCCAGGCCAGCAGTGGTGAAATGGGGATGCACCGGCAGAATATGTGATTGGGCAGTACGGATCATGCCGGGCGAAAAATCAGCCAGGCACACCCGCCATTCAGGATGAATACGGTCAAGATTCTTACGCCACAGCATACCCGGACCGCAGCCGACTTCGAGTATGCGGCATGAGGTCGGCAGTTGTAGATGATTGAACACCCATACGTGAAAATCGAGATTGTTTATACTATACTGCTCATGAAGTCGGATACGGGCTTGCAGATTGGCGTCGGTGCTATATTGGACTGGGCGTAGATAGGTCTGATTGTTGACGCGGTTCATAAGTGTTGCCCGATGTCAGGCTCTCAGATCCAGGCTGTCTCCACCGAATACAATGTCTAACGGATCTACAACCACCTGCCTGGGACCGTCTTCTACTACGCCGGCATGGTAGGCTTGAATACCATTTTGTGCGGAACAGGCGAGCACGGTATCTACATCTTCCTGAGGGACGAACAGCGCAAACCCGGCGCCCATATTAAGACTGCCGTACGCTTCATGCGAATCCTGGCGGGTCTGCTCCACGATGAATTCCAGCACAGGTGGTACAGGTGGTATATCCGTAATCCGGTAGGTAAACGATCCGGGGTGTCGCATGATTTTACGCCAGCCATGCCCCGTAATATTGGCGATATATCGGACAGATACGCCGGCTTCGAATAGGGCTTCGGTCAACGTGGCGTACAGAATCGTCGGATCAAGCAGGGCTTCCCCGTAAAGTCGGCCATCGGATATCGATGCACCGTAGCCGTCCGGGAGACGCTCTGCCAATTTGCGGGCCAGTGAGACGCCGTTGGCATGGATACCGCTGCTTTCGAGCAGGATAATGGCGTCACCGGCTTTCAGGTCGTAGCCCATGGTGAGCCGTTCTTTAGGGCGGATGATTCCGGTACAGGAAGCACCCAAATCGATCGCGCCTGCTTCCACCACACCGGACAGACTGGGCGTCTCACCGCCGCCCCAGGCGACCCCGATGCTGTCACAGGCCCGCTTCCAGCCGTCTACCAGATCCTGCATCCGTTGCTTATCATCAAACCAGTCCGAGCCGCCGGTCGCCCAGTAGGCGTGGATGCTGAGCGGACGGGCACCCACGGTGATCAGGTCGTTGACCGCCGTGGCTATGGTGTCCTGCGCAATATAATCGTAGTAGGTCTTACCTGTAATCTCCCGTGTCGCATCCGCCACCAGCGCCTTGGTGCCCAGACATTCGGTGATGCAGGCGATATAAAAATCGCCTACGTCCATGACATAGGCGGATTCCCCACGACTGGCAACGACTTCCGTAACCCCCGCAGAAGCTGTATTCCTGCCCGTTGCCATCGCCGCCTGCTGCGCCAGCACCTTGAGCGGATCGATTTTGGCATAGTCCACGCCGGATTGTTCATAGGTCAATTTTGATTGAGACATGGGGGAGTTCCCTGGGTGTTATTCAAGCATCTATACGCGTGTTTTTAAATCATAAATCACAAATCATAAATCATAAATTCCCTCTCGTTGTCAACACAAATATCCGCTCACTTAAGGTGCCTGAGATCTTTCACGACGGTGAGTGGAACGCCGAATCGTTCGACGTGAAACAGGTCATCCGTTTTGATCATTTTATGGCATTCTCCACGGGCAAGGCCAATGAAAAAGTCCGCCTCCTGTATATCGGCTGTTACGGTAATATAGGCGGGGAGATAATATACGATCTGGGGGCGTTGTAACATACCCCGATTTTGTAGGTGTTTCCAGCTTCCCTGCCTTCCTGATTAAGGAAGTAAACCAGGCGTGCTGCGGCTTCTCGATAGGAGGTAGCCCAATAGTCGGTCTCGAAGCGCTCTTCAGCGCCCCGGGTACCGCCGATAAGTTGGTTGAAATATACATATTCATAGGGATGCAGATAAACCATAATCCCGGCTTGATATATCAGATAACCGGTTAGAAGTATATAAGCTATTCTCTCGTATCGGTGACTGTATGACCGGATCAAACTGCCTCATGTCAAACGGTTAGCCCTGGAGCCATGCCTTATAATACCCGATGACCAGTTGACCACAATCGTCGTGCTATGGCGCACTCCAGGACATGCCGTAATCCCGGAATATCCAAAGAATGAGCAGACCGAAGAGGGAAAGAAGACCGTATTTGAGGCGGTCGTATGTATTGGGCGGAAGTGCATTCATAAGGACAGTTCTGATATTACCCTTTCTTGATCTCCTCTTCAAAGAAGGACCGCAGGCGGTTGGCGACCAGGATCTCTTCGCCTTCTTCAAGCTGCATGGTGCGTACGGTATTTGCATCGTATATGATGCTGGGGTTCCCATCTTTGAGGCGTTTCATGACTTCTTCCCGTGAGAGGGGAATGATGCTTTCGTCCCAGGTGAGCTCGACATCGGCATAGCCGAAAGTGTTCATTTCATAGCTGGCCTGTAAACCCGGAATATCCTGTAACTGATCCGCCAGCCATTGCGCTTTTTTATTCCAGCCTGCGATCATCTCGGTTTCGTCGAGTTTGATATAACGCTCCAACGCCGTCATCAGGCCGATGATCTCTTCCTTCCCGACCTTCATGCCCCGCCCGATTCCGTTTTTCGGCGCGTTGTGCAGTCGCGCAGCCTCGATCAAGTCTTTGCGGCCGGCCAGGATGCCGGTTGAGTTAGGACCGCGGATGGCCTTCCCGCCGCTGATCACAACCAGGTCAGCACCGGCTTTGATGAAGCGGGTCAGGTTGGCTACTGGCGGCAGGTCCGATGCCATATCGATCATCACCGGCACACCCTTGCGGTTGCCTATTTCGATAATTTCGTCGGGCATGAGTGTCTCAGGCGGCGTCGGCTTACGGTGTTTGGCGGGAAACGGCGGGCGTACAGCCGTTTGTTTTTCTACAGAAGCCAGCCCGAAAATCAAGGCTGTCTTATCTGTGATTGCTGCCCCAAAGGCCGATTTGGTGTCCGCCTCTACGACGTTCATCCCGGCATACTGAAAGGCGTTATCGTAGAAAAACCGGTGTGCTTTCTGAAAGAGACAGTCCTTCTTCGACCAGGTAGGATGCGGCAGGGCTTTGATCCGCTCTGTATCCGTCCCTGTAAGCGATGCAGCCGCGCCGATCATCAGCGCCGCAAAACCGCCGGCGGTAATCAGCGCGTCTTCCGCGCCCATTATTTCCGCGATACGTTGACCGGCAGCCAGATGCAGGTCGTTCATATCAACGAAATAGTTGTTGGCCTCAGCCATCGCCTGCATCACCTCCGGCGGCATCCGTGATCCGCTGAGGCTCGACAGATGTTCATGGGCGCCGATATGTGGACGTACGCCCAGAAGCTGAGTATACACGTTGTCCTGTAGATTTGTCGCAATGACCTCAGGGTCGGATGAGCGGACAGCCGGTGTCTCCGGTGCGCCTGCCTTAGCGCACCCTGACGCCATGATACCGGCCACTCCGGCTATGGCGCCTGTAGCCAGAAACTCACGGCGATTCCATGACAGTTTATTGGATTGCTTCGATTTATTGTTGGTGTTCTGGGTCATGGTAATCTCCTCAAATTTATGGATTCCCGCTTAAAACCTGCGGGAATAACAGTCGAGTTCCCCCGGTTTATATTGTCCAAACTTTAGTACCTTATAAATAGTACAATTATAGTATCCCGGCGAACCGAGGTGATCACTGTTTATCCTTGAATTCAGAATACCAGTTCTCCACCACCGTGATCGTCGGTGTCTCACCCGCATCCACCTGCTGCACGATCACGAACCGCTGACCATCGGCTGAGACATCGTAGTTGACGGCCAGATTCTCGACGCCTACCGTGGAGGCCGAAAACAAAGCCTTCGCGATGCCTGGCCGGAAGACCCCACGCGTAGACACCTCCACGGCCATCATGTTGCCACCCGACACGGCTGGCAGCAGCTTTGGCTTCGCGGCGGAACCGTGCCAGTCTCTCGGGATCCTGCCGGACGGAATCGGGCAGTACTTTGATGGCCACCTGCCGGGCCAGCTTGGTATCGTCGGCGAGGTACACTTCGCCCATGCCACCTTTTCCCAGGGCGCTGATGATTTTATAATCGGCTATCTGTGTACCGGCATTCCAAGGGCCTCAGTGTGGATTATTGGGCTGCATCACTGGTGTTTATTATAGAACAAGATTACGTATTTCTATATTCACAAGTAACCGTTATCCTATTAACAGGATGACGTGTCCGCCGACCAAACCACGGCCTTCTCATGTACCACCTGTGGATATATCTCCTCCCCAACCTGCACTTGTTGATACTTCGGCACGACCAGATGGATCTCCTGCCCCGCCCATTGGACGACTAGAATCGTCATCGGGCCCATGTGTTCCACCACGCGAACCAGTCCGCTATGCTTTCCGCCTGAAGGTTCGATGTCCTCGGGACGAATGCCTATGACAGCGCTTTCGCCTGCGCCCGTGGCCGGCATGATTTCTGTACCATCATCCGCTGTATACGAACCGTTTTGAGCTGTTGCCGAAATGAGATTGATCGGCGGATACCCTAATTGCCTCGCCACGGTTGGAGAGACGGGGTGGGTATATATCTCCTCAGGCGCCCCCTCTTGCAGGATAGTTCCTTCATGTAAGACGATAACCCGATCCCCCATCGACATGGCTTCCATCTGATCATGCGTGACGAAAATCATGGGTGTTTTTAGCGCTCTTCGCAAGGTAACCAGTTCGACACGAAGCGCCTCACGCAATTTGGCATCCAGGTTGGTCAACGGCTCATCGAGAAGAAACAGCCGGGGACGCCTGACAATGGCGCGGCCGATGGCCACCCGTTGCATCTCACCGCCCGAAAGCCGATTAGCTGGTCTGTCCAGCAGGGACGTTATCTTTAGAATGTCCGCCGCCCAATCAATCCGTGATCTGATCTCGTCCGCCGATAAATTCCGACCGGGCGCTTTAAGCGGAAACGCCAGGTTCTCAAGCACGGTCCAGTCCGGGTAAAGTGAAAAATTCTGAAAAACCAGGGATACATTACGATCAGCGGGCGGGATGCGAGTGATGTCCTGATTACCGCGGTAAAGGGTCCCCTCATCCGGATGTTCAAGGCCCGCAATGGTCCGTAGCAGGGTCGTTTTCCCTGCGCCGGTAGGACCGAGGATCACAAGCAGTTCATCCGGATGGACATCCAGAGAAAGGTCCTGTAACGCCGTAATCCCGCCAAATCGTTTGCTTATATGTTTCAGACTAAGTACAGGTGAGGTCAATGCATCTCCTCAAACTTTCCCGGTACCTTACAGGGAAGAGGCCAGGGGTCAGGTAAACACCTTCATATGCTGCGGATCATAGGTTATTCGAATGGGTGCTCCCGGTTCATAGTCCACCGCAGACGGCGCCCGCATGACCAGCCGCCCCCATGAGGTATCGATATACACCATGACGAACGCCCCCAGATGTTCTACGAGAACGATCTGCCCTTCAATCGGTCCTTCCGCATCAGGGATTAAATATTCGGATCGAATGCCAAGGGTCACGGAACCGGGTTTCAGCTTTTCAATCGTTGGCAGATGGGCAATGATCGGGATGTTATTGGCCATAATGGCCAGGTGTCCGTTTTCTGCAACCAGTTTCGCATCGAGTAAATTCATACCCGGACTGCCAACAAAATGGGCGACAAATGGATCTGATGGGTCTTCATAGACTTCCGATGGGGTGCCTACCTGACAAATATGCCCCTCCTTCATGACGACCATACGATCTGCCAGAGCCATCGCCTCTTCCTGATCGTGGGTGACATAGATGGTCGTTACCCCGGTATCCGTCTGTTGTTCACGGATAAATTCCCGCATCTCCATCCGATGGTCCGCGTCCAGTGTGCCTAACGGTTCGTCCATGAGATAGAGCATCGGACGACGGACCATAGCCCGCGCCAGCGCCACCCGCTGTTGATCGCCACCGCTTAACGGGCCTGGATACTGCGACATCAAGGCCGTAATACCGACCCGATCTGCTACTTCGGAAACCTGCTTGGCGATATCCTCTTTAGACACGCCCATATTCTCGAGTGGAAACGAGATATTCTGAGCCACGGTCATATGCGGATACAACGCATAAAACTGAAAAACAAAACCAACATCGCGATGTGAGGAAGGTAAGTTGGTCAGATTCCGGTCGTTCAGCACAATCTGACCGCCTGTCGGTATTTCCAAACCAGCCAGCATGCGTAACGTGGTCGTCTTTCCGCACCCGGAAGGCCCTAACAAAACAATAAATTCACCTTCTTCGACGGATAGACTGATTCCTTTAACCGCTTCCGTGCCATCCGGATAGGTTTTTTGAAGACCCTGGATCTCCAGATAGGCCACGCTACATATCCTCTGCTGATGCCCCGACGCGATGCGAGGTGATTATATGAAGCACCGTAAAAATCAGCGTCACGAAAAACCCCACGCGCAACCCCTCGTTCCACCACGGTTGTATAATGAAGGACACGCCGAGCAACATACCGATTAATGCGATGCGATCTAAAATAACCATGTATTTTGTGCTTGGTACTTTGTGCTTTGTTTACCTCACCCCGTTCTTACCAAGAACAAAGTACCAAGCACAAAATACCAATATCATTGTTTAATCGTTCCAAAAGTGACCCCCCGTAGCAGATGCTTACGAACCAGAAAGGTAAACACCACGATAGGGGTGACATACAAAATTACGCCGGCTGCAATCTGAGGCCATGGGATGCCCTGGATATTGCCTTGAAGCCCGGCGAAATAGACGGGGACGGTCACAGCCCGGGCGTTGTTCAGCGTCAGGGCGAAGGCATATTCGTTCCAGGCTGCGATCAGGCAGAACACGCCGGTGACGGCCATACCGGTTCGAGCCCTCGGCATGATAATGGACCAGAAGACATGCAGATGGGAATAGCCATCCACAAGCGCGGCTTCTTCATAAGCTCTGGGGATTTCATCGATAAAGCCCTTCATCAGCCAGACAGCCAGAGACAGATTAAAAGAGGTGTACAGCAGAATGAGTCCCAGATGGGTATTCTGCAAATCGAATTCTCGATACATCATCAAGACGGGAACGACCACGGCCAGCGGCGGCAGGAAGCGCGTCGACAGGATAAAGAACAGCCAGTCTCTTGCTCCGGCAACACGGAACCTGCTGAACCCATAAGCACAGGCTGTACCCAGAGCGACCGCGGCTATCGTACTCACCATGCCGATGATGCTGCTGTTCAGCAGGTAGGAAAAAAAGGACTGCGTCGTGCCCACGTGGGGCTCTGTTAATCGGCGGTAGCCTTCGACGGTCATCGGGAAACGGGCTGTATAGACTTCCAATGGCGTTGTGACCGAAGGGACTACTTTAGGTGCGGTACTGATGGCATCCCCTCTCGTTTTTAGAGAGGTGAGTACAAGCCAGGTCAATGGCAGCAGGGCGAGAAGGAAGTACCCCGTTAAAAAAGTCCATCGTAGAACGCTCATGCTGCTGTCCTTCCCTGCCGTCGCTGGATGACATCGATATATCGAATAAACAGACTGGCCAGGGCGATCACCACGACGAGGATGACAAGCGCGTAGGCGCTGCCCAGACCAATTTTATATTCGCGCAGCATGACCTGATATAACAGGGCGCTCAAAGTCTGTGTGGCGATATCGTTAGGCCCTGTGATAGCCATGACCAGATCGAACTGTTTGAGGGCGTCCGTGGTACGAAACAATACCGCCAGAAAGAGCAGGGGAGCACTGAGCGGCAGGGTGATGCGGCGAAAGGTCGTCCACCGGGATGCCCGGTCAATCTCGGCGGCCTCGTAGAGATACCGTGGAATCGCCTGCAACCCCGCCAGGGCAATCAGCATCATGAAAGGCGTCCACATCCAGATATCGACAAACAAGATCGAAAGGAGTTTCAAGTCCGGATCCGTCAGCCATTGCGGTTGGCCCATATTCAGGAAGGCCAGGGTTTGATTCAAAATGCCGTAATGACCATTAAGTATCAAATTCCAGTATAGGCCCATAATGGCCGGAGACAACATCATGGGAAGCATCAGAAGCGTCAGGAGAACACTTTTTCCCCGGAAGGTATCATTTAGCGTGAGCGCCAGGATGAATCCGAGAATCAACTCGATCGAAACGGCAGCAAAAACAAACAGGCTGGTGGTTCGTATGGCGGTGACGAATCGGGCGTCGGAAAACACCGTGTCGAAATTGTCGCCACCGATGAATTGCCAGTCGCCACCACTTAATTCCGCGTTGGAAAAACTGAGGACGATATTATACAGTAAAGGGAAGATATTCAGAGCGATCAGAAGAAACAACGCCGGAAAGATAAACGCGTATTTAAGGCGCTGGGCTTGTTTTTCACTCGGACTTGTAGGTGGCATATACTTGTACTTTGTGTTTTGTGCTTTGTACTTTGTAAAAACGGAAGGAATCAGTCAAACAGGTAAAATTTAACAAAGTACAAAGCACAAAACACGCTGAAGATGCGCAAACTTTTGCCCATCTTCAGCTAACTACTTCTTCAACCCGGCATCTGTCAGGATCTTCTCATGCTTCTCTGCAATGGCATTGAGCGCATCCTTTGATGAAGATACACCATCGAGCGCTTCGCCGAGGTGCTGCTGAGCAACGGCCAGCAGTTCGTTATACACGGGAACATTCCAGAAGTCCTGCAAATGATCCAGTGATTCTGCGAATG
>CAJXCW010000075.1 GCA_913051705.1 uncultured bacterium | reverse complement strand
AAATGTCTTTGGGCGGGGTATCAAGCCATTCTTCGGGGGTATTGGTTAGAAGATATTTTACACCGCGTGGCCCTGTACTCATGAATATTTTAGGGTGATCCTCAGGTTTAGAAAAGATGACCGCGGCATTGGTCATCCAGTTGCCGGAAAGGCTTTGTTTTTCGACGAATGCGGCCCCGTATTTTCTTAACGGGCTATTATCTTCACCAAGAACAGTCAAATTGTCCAGCGCGACAAACGTGCCGGGATCAACGATATCGAACAGGTTGAGTTCTTCACTGGGAAATAAAACCTGTATGGTATTATTAACCTTCGCAGAATTAGGGACATCCAATGGGAACGTCGCATTCCCCTCTTCACCTAAATCTGGGGCATAAATAATTTTCCCGGTCTGATCAAGCCCATAACTGCGCACCTTGACGGCGCCAATTGTTTCCCGAACCATGGAAAAACGGAAATAGCCCATAGAATCGGCCTGGGTAACCATAAATCCCCGGACTCCGCTATGACTTTGATATCCGGGTTCATACACTACGAGTGCGTCCGGAACCGGCGTATTGGGCTTGAAGAAATCCTTGGTTCGGTCGAATTCCAGCACGCGTCCTTCTATATCACGGCCGTCATCTCGTAATCGAATGGCCTCATCTACATCAAAGGCCACAGGATCCGATAGCATGGCTGGAATTAAATTCCCGATGGTCCTGATTTGTTTGACCAGGTTGGGCAGGTTTAAATTTTCCGGATAATCATGGGGTGTATCAAGAAGCATCCGATTGTCATTCGGTGTCGCAAAGGTCAGACCGTGCAACCCAGCAAATGTGACCATCTCATGGTCGAACGCGGGACGGGCGGGAATATAACTGTCGGGAGATCTCGTAGAGGGAACCAGGGTGTTGAGATAGGGACTCAGACTTTCAATATCATTGTAAAGGCCCGCATTGCGTGCGTAATTGATATATCTATCCGCGTATGGACTGAATAGATTCTTCAAATTGGGACCAAAAAAAAGAAGATCGCCGTAACTGAATAAGCCTACTTGATCCATCTGGGAGGACAAATCCAGACCAAGGAAAAAGGTAAATGGTATTCGATCTTCATCGGAAATACGTTCGAGAAAGAATTTTTCATCCCTGTTGTGCCGGTCAAGAAAGTTATTGATTCCCTGTAGCCCATGGAAATGTGCGGATGTGGCAAGAAATAACACCGAATATTTAGGCGGGTGTTTCCGTAATACTTTAATGAACTCTAATAGAGCCGCCATATTCCCCGCGCCTTCAGCCCCTGGCGCGCGGGCGGGCACAACAGACATCGCATCATAGAAGGCAGATAAGACCACCACCTGATCTTTCCAAAGCTTTGGGCTGTCCTTCGCTTGGCCCGGTATGATTTCGTCTACGCCCGGAATCCAACCCATGATATTCCAGGTTTCAGCTCGTTCCCAGGTCATCCGACCTTTAATGGTTACATCAACAAGACCTGTACGCGCTTTTTCCAGTACTTCTTTTGCATGATCACCATCTACCCAGAATCGAGGGACGTTCGCCGGAACATCGAGTATTTTTCGATGGGCTTGATTATTGGAGACGGCACCCGGTGCATTATCAAAAAATAAAATCGCCTGGGCGCCCAGCATACGGGCATTGAGGAATTGATCTCTACTATCGAAATCAGTCAAAACAATACTGCCGTTTACCTGATGCCCGTTAAACGCATGGAAATCACCCCGACGACCATACAGGAGGCGGCCTGTGATACCGTCAGGAAACGAATTCAATCGAATTAAATTCGGCCAGAGTTGGTAAATGGGGATATCGATGTCGACACTATCGTGAATCGTGAGGGTAAAGCCATGGTCGATGGGGGATACCACGGTGAAGGTGTCAATCCGCACATCGGAAAGGCCCTGGGTTCTGAAGGATTCCGTTACATATTCCATGGCCGCCCGATTACCGGGATAGCCGACAACCCGTGAAGGAAAAGCGGTCAGAGCGTCCAGATGAGATTGGACGGATTCATCCGTAATAAGTGTGGCGATTTCATCCTGTGAAACGGGTGCCACACCCAATCGGGGCGGCGGAACATCTTGAGGGAGCGAAACAAATTTCAAGATCACATGTTCGGTTACCCAACCTGGACCAAGAAATGCGACCGCCACGAAAAGCGCGATACCCAGAAATAAGAAGAAATAACCAAACACACGATGGATCATAAGAAATGCCGAATGATGAATGATGAATTATGATTGAAAAGACTTGTTGGCCCACCTGCCCAATTTGGTGATTGGGTGATTTGTTGAATGAAATGCATACCGCTTACCGTATCCTGCATTTTTTTCAATCACCCAATCACCCAATCACCAATTTTTTTCGCCTTCCGCCTACTGCTTACTGCCGTTCTAATCTATCCCATAAATATGATGGCCCGCATGAGGGAACCAGATATAATCCACCATCATGGATATAACTACGCCTGTTGCTACGCCGATGATAAGCCCCAGAAAAAATGGTTGGCCTTTTCTATATAACTCAATGCCACCCACCCACATCATTATACTTTTAATGATCCAGCATACGAACATCGAGGAGACAATCGCCCGTGCCGGCCAGGAGTAGGACAGAAAAAACCCCAGAGGATGTAAGGGCCATCCGGGTAATCGGGCACGTAAGTTCATGAAGAGAAACATGAGTGCGCCACCGACCACAGCGAACATTAATCGGGCGGGGTCAGGGCCAAAGGGGTTTCGTATTTTTGTCAGGGTCTCATTATACGGGATGGTAGACCCGATTCGCCCGAACCACCAGCCGTTGGTAAATTGGCGGGTGCCCTGATCGAATCCCAGGTAGATAGTCCAAATCAAGGAAATAACGACGCCGATTACCGCTGAAGCCAGGATAGACCACCCCAATCCTCGATGCCATCGGGCGCCTATCTCCGATAATTTGCCGACCTGCATAAATGCGGGCATAAATGTGGACTTGATCTCACTCACAGGGCCATAGGTCTGGGCGAGAGCCGTCATCGTCGGCATAGATATATTGATAGACCCAATAGAATAATAGACCAGAACCTGCGCCGTCATCGGAGATCGTACAAAAGGCAATCCAGCCTCCGCAATGATACGGGAGATACCTATATATATAATGAAGACACTGGCCATAAGGAAGATGGCGATCGGAACACTCATCCCCAATTGATTAAGCCATACGACGGTATAGGCAAAACCACCCAGGAATCCGAAAACAGCCACACGATAGGGCAGCATTTCATCAGAGTCGTCGATATCCGGCCGGCGTCCGATAGCTTTGGCCACGACATCTCTTATATGAAACCGCGCCCGCCAAAGTCCCCAGGCTACAAATACAATGAAGGCGCCCATGTTCTGCCAGTCGAGCATAGGATGACTGGAGGTATAGTTATCTCGACCTGGAATATCATAACCGATTCGATTGGCGATGCCCACCTGAATAATACCGATCAAGTAAAACACCCAGAAACCGGCCAGGACATCCAGGTTTACAAAATAGGAAATACCAAGAATAGCAGGGCGAAAGTTGATTTCAAGCGGTGGAAATCCTTCACCAAAAACAATCGGCGGCGCCGACCCGAAATATGGAAACTGGGGGATCACCGGTGTAAAATATCCGATCATATTATACATCATAACCGAAAAAGGAATGGAAAAACCGATCCAGAACCCTTTTTCCGTTAATATTACCGGAATTCTACTTGGTGAATCCATTCCTCTGGTGATGGCGAGAGGAATCTGCATAATGGGGAATACCAGTTTCTCGTGTTCTACCCACTGTCTGCGTAAGACCACGACCAGACATAACCCCATAAAAATGATCGGAATAATGAAAGTCAGCCACCAGAAAAGTGGAATACCCCATACAACCCAGGGAATGGCTTCACCAGGAGGAATGCCGTCGACAAACCAGGTTAGAGCATTCCCCTGATTAGTGACGGTAGCCCAGGGTTCAAGATG
This sequence comes from uncultured bacterium, assembly GCA_913051705.1. GTDB lineage: Bacteria > JAAXHH01 > JAAXHH01 > JAAXHH01 > JAAXHH01 > CAJXCW01. Next base: position 16,723 of record CAJXCW010000075.1, on the reverse strand, counting down.
GGGATAAAAATATTCCGCCCATTGATTTTCTGGGGTAGCCAGTAAATGAGGCGCCATAAGCGTAGAGATAAAGGGGGCGCCCATCCCGTTGGTTGTTAGCCCTGAGGCCGCCATGCCCATGGCCAGGGGAATGATAAATTCCTGTGGGGTTAACGCCCATGATTTTTTCCATCGTGCCAGGATGACGTTGAATATGATCACATAAAAAAAGGCAAGGAAAAGGGCGCTGATATGAAAATGATCAGCGCCTAACATGGACGAGGCCATCGTATATTGGAAAAAAGGTACGAGGAAAGAGATTAATAAGACGCTGGTCAGCCCCAGGAGGAGAGATCGTAAAGTGATCGCCCCGGTATGGACGGTGTCCGACACAACATTTTTTTTAATCAAATTATCGGTAGTCATAAATGCTGTAACGTATGGTAAAACATGACTTTGCAATATATATCATTAGAGGCGATGGGCCATATACAACTCAATTTTTTAATAACATCTGTTTTCAACCTGGAATGTGATACTATTAAAAATGAAATAAATAAAGTCAACAGAATATACAAATATTTAACTATTGACACATGAATCTATGATACTTAAGATCAGATGGTAAATATGTTGATAAGTATAATCCATACATTTTGAATAAATCATATTTTATTCTTTAATAACCCTCCAATAAAATGCTTGTTGTTACTATTCCGGTAGGTGCTTTACAATCAAACTGTTATCTGGTTGCAGATTCTGAAACCAGAGAAGCGGTTGTCATAGATCCGGGAGATGAATCCACCATAATTCTGGAACAAATTGATCAACATAATCTGATTATCCAAGCCATTTTACTAACCCACGCTCATTTTGATCATATCATGGCTGTCCGTCCAGTTATAGACGCATTAAACATCCCGATCTATATGCATCAAGATGATGCATATATCTATGATCACGTTGAAACACTCGCTGCCCATTTTGGTATCATGGCTGAACCGCCGGTGCCTGTAGATCGTTATTTTGAGGAGAATGATACCATAGACTTCGGCAGCATATCGATCTCCGTTATCTCAACGCCGGGGCATAGTCCGGGTGGGGTTTCCTTTCTGATAACGGGCGCACCGTCACATGTATTTGCCGGAGATACATTATTTGCCGGTAGCATCGGCCGTACAGACCTACCTGGTGGAGATTCGAACCTTCTACTACAATCGATCCATGAAAAACTGATCGTATTAGATGATACGACTATTGTCTATCCCGGGCATGGCCCCGCGTCAACGATCGGTACAGAAAAGCGATCCAATCCGTACTTATATTAATAGTGGTTTGTGGGGGCGGAAACCGGCGGAGATATCGTCGTCTGGGCGATAGAACAAGGCGTGTTGGCAGGTGATTCCGGTGGTGAGCTTATAGGCATTCCCTCATTTTCCAGTGCGCAATCCTCAATGATGGTTCCGATAAAACAGTCAGAACGAACCGTTGGAGCTGTTTATATACAGAGCGAACATTCTGATGCTTTTGATAATTATGATCGACTTGTTTTCGAGTTTTTAGCTTCACAAATTAATATCGCTCATGAGAAATCGTGCCAGTTGAACCTTGAGAGAAAGAAAACTGAATATCTTTCTCTGGTCAGTGATGTGGGCAGAAAGATCACCGGGGTTCTCACCGTGCCGGAATTATCTTGTATGTTACTGATCTGATCCATCAGCATTTTGCTTATTCTGTCGTTGCGCTATTTCTGTGTGACCCTGTGCGACCCGTGCTGATCTTAAAAGGTCTTTCAGATCCATATAAAGACGGTGAATTGCAGGTTTTTGAATAGCCCAACGATCAAGGGGTGCTGGGGGATGTATTCCAGAGTGCCACACCCCACCTGACCAACTCCACAGTACCGAATCGGTTCGTCAAACAACCCTTTGGAAAAATTGAGGATACACGTTCTGAACTGTGTGTGCCCGTTCATGTGTCTTCCCGGGGCATCGGGGTAATATATATACAGAATACCGATGAAGGTCGGCTATTTGATGAAGTAGATGAACTGGCCATGACGGCTCTGTCGGGGCAGGTAGGTATTGCGCTGGACAACGCCAGACTCTTTCAGAATCTTAAACAGAGTATGGAAGATCATACGCGGCTTCAGGAACAATTGATTCAGTCTGAAAAACTGTCGGCACTGGGGCAACTGGTCGTGGGGGTTATCCATGAGATCAATATTCCGTTGACATCCTTAATCGGGTATACGGATCTGGAGATCATGCGGGGACACGAAGGTCAAACCCTGGAAAATTTAAATCGTATTGCCCAGGAATCCCGCCGTATGGTTGGAATCGTTCGAAATCTGCTGGCCTTTGCCAGATAAGAAAAGCCGGTTCGAGAAAGAGTTAACCTCAATCATTTATTGAATGATATTATTCGAATACGGACATACCATTTCAGGGCCAGCAATATTAAGGTTATAGAGGATTACGATGCCGATCTCCCCTCTACTTTTGGAGATCCGAATCAGCTCCGTCAGGTGCTGTTGAATATTGTAACCAATTCAAAGCAGACCATCCGCAAAGGGCATTCTCACGGCACGATATGGATCACAACATCAGAACTAGTAAAAGATAATGATCCATATATTCACGTGGCGATTCAAGATAGTGGCTCCGGCATAGCCTCATCTCATATATCTAAGATTTTCGATCCATTTTACACCACAAAAAAGGCAGGTGAGGGCACAGGACTTGGTTTGTCCATCTCTTATGGTATTATTCAAGAACATGACGGTCGTCTTTGGGTAGAGAGTTCACTCAATCAAGGCGCCATCTTTCGAATTGAGATTCCTGTTCAGACAGAAGAGGTCATGTCGGAATCCAATGCCCACGGAGAATCAGCTCATCCTGAGATCAGCCCCAAGAAAATCCTGGTGGTCGATGACGAGCAGGAAATCGGCGCCTATCTGCGCTTACAGCCCTGGTTCGTCTTGGTCACGATGTGGATACCGAGATGGATGGGGAGGCGGCCTGGAATTCAATTCGTCAGAAACAGTATGATTTGATTCTGACCGATTTAAAAATGCCGGGTATAACGGGATTTAAGCTGTATAATCTCATCAAAGAAAAACAGCCCGACCTGCTGAATAATATTCTGGTCATGACCGGAGATATTATCAACCAGGAAGCCCTACGCTTTTTTGATGAAACCGATGTCCCCTATATTGACAAGTCTTTTACCCTGAAGCAACTGGAATGTGCCATCGCCTCAGTGGTACCCTCTCCCCAGAAATAGTCTATCAAAGTCCACCCTGTTCTATTCTCCATTACCCCGGTCCAATTTGTAGTTGACACCCGGATGGTTAGAATAGATATTGGGAGAGAATATCCACATAATCAGCGTATGTTCTTTGAGGAGAAAGACCATGGCGAAAAATATTGGATATGGAGAGCATATTGAGAAGCTCCTCAAAATAGGTACAGCTCTGTCCACTCAACGGAATCTGGATAAATTGTTGGAAATGATTCTGGATCTTGCGAGAGAATTTACCCGAGCGGATGCAGGAACACTGTACCTGGTTGTGGAAGAAACACAGGAGCTTAAATTTGAAATCGCGCACAATGACACCCTCGGTTCCCGCCTTGGAGGAACGAGTGGCAATGTCGTGAATATTCCTCCTGTGCCTCTAAAGGTAGACGGGAAGGATAATGTGGCGAATGTGTCGGCTTATGTCGGCAATACCGGGAAACTGGTCAACATTCCGGATGTGTATGAAGCCGATGGGTTCGACTTTACCGGGCCTCGAAAGTACGACGAGATGACCGGGTACCGGACACGGTCTATGATGTGTGTCCCCATGAGAAATCATGAAGGCGAGATCATTGGCGTCCTGCAACTGATGAATGCCCGGGATGAAGAAACCAGTGAGGTAATTCCGTTTGCCGAAGAATTCATGGCGCTGACAGAGTCCCTTGCCTCACAGGCTGCAGTCGCCCTCAATAACGCCCAACTGATTAATAATCTGAAAGAATTGTTTGAAGCCTTTATCCGCTCGATTGCGACGGCCATTGAACGAAAATCTCCCTACACCGGCGGCCATATTCATCGTGTGGCGGATCTGACTATGCGAATTGCCCGTCGAGTCAATGATTTGGATGAAGGACCATACGCTAATATCAAATTCTCAGAAGATGAAATGGAAGAATTACGGATTGCAGCCTGGATGCACGACATCGGAAAAATAACTACACCAGAGCATGTGGTCGATAAAGCCACCAAACTTGAGACCATTTTCGATCGGATTGATCTCATTGAAACCCGGTTTGAATCGATACGCCGTGAAATAGAAAATCAGGCGCTGAGGCTGAAGGTGAAAATCCTGTCGAACGGCTCGGTCAATGAAGTTAAGATAAAAAAAATCGATGCGGAAATGGAAAAGAAGATCGAGCAATTGGAAGACGACATGAATTTCATTGTCGCGGCCAATATGGGCGGGGAATTTATGGCGGATGAAAAAATAGAGCGTCTCGAAAAAATAGCCCGGCAGTCCTATAAAGTCAATGGGGAAGAGAGGCCGTTTTTATCCGAAAATGAAGTGTATAACCTGTCTATTAAAAAAGGAACGCTAAATAAAGAAGACCGGCTTAAGATCGAAGATCATGCGTTAGTAAGTATCGAAATGCTTCGCGAATTGCCTTTTCCCAAGAAATTGGCTCATGTGCCTGAATATGCCGGTGGACATCATGAAAAATTAAACGGCAAAGGGTATCCATTCGGATTAACGGCTGAACAACTGTCTCTGCAGGCGCGTATCATGGCTGTCGCAGATATTTTCGAGGCCCTTACCGCCCATGACCGTCCTTATAAACGACCGATGCCTCTGTCCAAAGCTGTTCAGATCATGGGCTTCTTCGTCAAAGATGAAGAACTCGATCCTGATGTTGTAGATGTATTTCTCAAGGGCGGTATTTTTATGGAATATGCTCAGGAGGAGATGGATCCTACTCAATTAGATGAGGTCAATGTTTAAGAGGGTGTACGTCTGGCATGCCTTGTTCTGTTGAAGTTAAAGAAGCGCTCTTGGCCAACGCGTATCATGCGTTCATACAGAAGCGCTTTTTTATTTGTGATTAAATCAACCGCTGAAATTGTATATTATCAGGATGATTGTACTGATTTAAAAAAGAAACTTTTGACGTGGCGGCTGCGTTACATTGCATGATTGCCATCCCTTGGGAAGCCATTCGTCAATGACGGAAGGTATAGAAATCCGGTCATTTTCAAGACTGACTTTTTTATCGCTTGCCTGACGTCAGAGGAAATTAACTCATGAAGGCTGAAACAAAAGCACAGGTTGATCAGTATCTCAACACCTACATATCCTTTATTATCCGCCACCCTATTAAAATTGTTGTCCTGGCCGTTTTATCTACCATCCTGGCTTTTCATTTTACCTCCAAACTTAAAATCAAAACCGATTTCACCGAATTGCTTCCCGAGGGATACCGCAGTGTCCAGGATATAAAACGGTTGACGGACCGGGTAGGCGGGATCGGCAATTTGACACTGGTGATAGAATTCGAAGACATTAAGGCAGCAGAACGTCTGGCGGATGACCTGGCGGATAGGTTGAAATCCGATTTACCGGAAGGATACATTCGCTTCGTCGAATATCAGGTTAACGAAGAAAAAGCATATTACGAACAGCATAAATATCTCTATGCCAATCTCGAAGACCTCGAAGAAATACAGAGTCGGCTCAGTCGGCAGATCATGAAAAAGAAAATGGAACAGAATCCTTTGTTTGTTTCGGCCTCTGACCTGGGTTTGGATGAAGAAGAGGATGAGCCGTTCAGTGTGTCGGATCTGGAAGAAAAATATGAGAAAAAGGCGAACGAGAAACTGGAAAAATGGACGGACGGGTATTTTGCAGGAGATGATTCCCTGGGTCAATTTCTGGTCATGATCTTAAAGCCGTTCGGTACCTCTACCGGTGTGGCTTTCTCGAAAGATCTGGTGGATCGGGTCACTGCCATTGTTAATGAGCTCGATCCAGTATCCTACCATCCTTCTCTCAAGGTGGGATTGACGGGTAAATACCGCATGGTGTTAGATGAATACTCCTCTGTACAGGATGAGATATTTTCTACCGCCCTCTTTACTGTTTCTCTGGTCGCCCTGGCCATCTTTCTTTATTTCCGTACCATCGTTCCCGTTATCAATATTATCGTCGTCATCGCTATCGGTGCCCTCTGGACGTTCTGTATTACCTATTTCCGTATCGGTTATTTAAATATGCAGACGGCATTTCTCGGTGCCATCATCGTCGGTAACGGCATCAATTACGGCCTGATTCTTATGGCGAGGTTCAAGGAGGAACGACTCAACGGCATCGAGGGGATCGAGTCGGTGAGGATCGCTTTCAAAAACACCATCACCGCCACGGTTACATCCGCTGTGTCCACAGGAATTGCATACGGGACCCTCATGATTACTGATTTTAAAGGGTTCAACCATTTTGGATTTATCGGCGGTCTCGGGATGCTGTTGTGCTGGTTCGCCACTTTTTCCATTTTACCCGCGTTACTGGTTCTATGGGATCGTACCAAATTCGGTAGGGAAACCTGGACGAGAAAAAACCCGCGCGGGGCATGGTTGACTCACGTGGCCAGCATGGTTCAAAGAGAACCTCAAAAAGTGGTTGGGGTCACTGCCGGGCTGGTTTTTACTTCTATTGTGCTGTTTATATGGTGGCTTCCTAATTCGTTTGAATATGATTTCTCAAAACTGAGGAATCTACCACGCGGTGATACTTACGAACGTATTCTGAACAGACGAGTGAATAAATTGTTTGGCACTTCCCAGACACCCGCGGTGATCCTCGCCGATCGTCTGGATCAGGTTGTGCTTATCAAAGCGTCTATCCTGGAGAAAAAAGAAGCTGAAAAAGAGGTTGATAACCCTACCATTGACCGGGTACGGACTATTTATGATTTGATGCCGGAGGAACAGGAAGAGAAGATCGAAGTCCTATGGGATATTAAGAATATGCTGGATACCAATCCTCCGGATTCGCTTGGCATCAGTCCGGAACAGGTTGCAAAAGTTAATGATTTCCGAAAGAACCTGAGCCTGGAAGAAGTATCTTTAGACGACTTACCCGGTGTAATAGCCCGACCTTTTGAGGAGAAGGACGGCTCGCGCGGGAATTTAATCTTCGTCTATCCACGACCGGATGCGGGTTTATGGAATGGGAAGAATCTGATTCGTTTCGCTGAAGTGATCCGAACTAATGTCCTTTCAGAGGATGAAGTGGTTTATTCATCAGGTGAAGCGGTTATATTTGCGGATATGTTAATAGCGGTTGAAAAAGACGGGCCGATTGCAACAATAGCTTCTTTTCTCGGTGTGATTACCCTGCTTCTGATTGTCTTCAGACGTTTTCATGTCCTGGTCGTCATCCTGGCTTCCCTTCTTGGCGGCATGCTTTTGATGGCTGGTGTGATGGCTGTTTTAGATATCAAAGTGAACTTCTTTAATTTCATTGTGATTCCAACCACTTTAGGAATCGGTGTCGACTATAGTGTGAACCTGTATCAACGTTATAAACTGGAGGGGAAGGGGTCGATCGGCAATATGATCCGGCATACCGGCGGGGCGCTTGTCATGTGTTCGTCTACGACATTAATCGGCTATTCATCATTAATGATTACCTCCAACCGAGCGTTGCATTCGTTCGGTATTCTGGCCAATGTCGGTGAATTGGCCACCTTGTTAACGGCCCTTGTCGCTCTCCCGGCTTATCTCCTGATTATGGAACGACGGCGCAAATAGAGAAAACATTGACCATCAACCTCTCTCATCCATTATGTTACACCCCAACCTGGCACCTTGTCCTATTGTCCAGAAGTCCGATGTTTGTCGGTGGGCGTAACCTCCATTATAATCCTGAAGGGCCATCTTCATGATTGCACAATCTATTGCATATCAACAGGTGATGGCTGCTCCTATTTTACAATCCTATGTAAGTCGTTTTTCCTCTCTGCACTCTTTTTATCCACATGATCCATCTGATCCGGAAATATGGTCCCGAATGGTGAGTCAAGTAAGATCGAGAGGGAAGAAACCCCCTCGGCAGGAGCTTGTCTCGATCCTTACGCGGCAGAATATCAATTTTGGTGCGGATGAACATACCATTAATAATATACAAGCACTTGGCCATCCAGAAACCTATGTCATCTCTACAGGGCATCAGGCAGGCCTTTTTACCGGTCCCTTATACACGATTTACAAAGCCATCACCACCATCAAATTATCTATGCGGATTTCCGATCAGTTGGGTCTTCGCGTTGTGCCTGTATTCTGGATGGCATCGGATGATCATGATTTTGCGGAGATAAACCATATTTTCGTCAGCCCATCGGATGAGGAAATCCGGAAAATAGAGTTGAGGAAAGATGATCCTGCCGACAAGCGTTCTGCGGCTGCGCGACAAATGGGAGCGGAAGTCAATACCCTGATAGACCACTTTGCCCATCTCCTGCCAGAAGGCATGCACAAGCAGTCGGTGATAGATTGCCTGCACAGGGTTTGTTTGCCTGAAGCCAGTTTATCAGACGTCTTCGCCCGATTGATGATACGACTTTTTGAGGGGCATGGATTAATTATGGTTGATCCTACCGATACCGAGTTAAAACCTTTAATGAGTGAGGTGTTTACCAGAGAAATTCTTCATCCGCTGGCATCCACAAAAGCGGTACTCGAAACCTCGGAACAATTGAGAAAAGCAGGGTTTACGCCACAGGTTGACCGCACGCCTGATGCGGTCAACTTATTTTTATACGATCAGGGCCATCGCCGCGCCGTAACATATAAGCATGATCAATTTCTCAGCCGGCATAATGGGGGCACCTTCAGTCGTGAAGATCTTCTGAAGATTATTTCAGATAATCCGGCCATGCTAAGTCATAATGTGGTTACCCGGCCTATTGTTCAGGATGCATTGTTTCCGTCACTCGCCTATATCGGCGGTCCATCTGAAGTGGCTTATTATGCGCAGTTCGGAAAGGTCTATGAGCATTTTGGTTTACCCTTTCCGGTTATATATCCCAGAGCCTCATTGACGCTGGTGGAACCCCGAATTGACCGAATTCTTAAAAAACATGGCTTAACGATAATCCATTTTACTGAGGATATAATACAGGTATTAAACCAACGTTTACAAGCGGATATGCCGGATGGTATTGTAAATTCTTTGCAATCGGCCAAAAAAACGATGCGGCATCATTATAAAACGCTATTCAATCAGGTCACTGAAGTTGACCCCGTGCTTCAAGGTATTGTAGACGCCTCAGAAAGAAAAACGGCCTATGCGTTGAATAAGTTGGAAGAGAAAACATTGAAGGCTTTAAAGCGAAAAAATAAAACTACGAGAGATCAGATTATGAGAGCTGACCGACAGTTGTATCCATTGGGTGGGTTACAGGAACGCAGTCTTAATATATGGCAATATATTTCTCTCTATGGTTTTGAATTTATGGATACGCTGTTTGAGGCCGTGGACGAAACCGATTTTTCACATCGCGTGATCTCATTATGAAACTTGACCTGCTCGCCATAGCACCCCATCCGGATGATGTAGAATTACATTGCGGTGGCCTGCTGTTGAAAATGGCAGATCAGGGCTATAAGACCGGTATCGTAGATCTCAGCCGGGGAGAAATGGGGACACGCGGCACCGTGGCGGATCGAAATAATGAAGCCGACCTTGCCGCCAAGATACTTCAAACTGAGGTCCGATTGAATCTGGATCTGCCCGATTCTCAGATCGGATGGGACCATAAACATACGCTGGATGTGGTTGAGGTCATCAGACGATGCCAGCCTGATCTATTGCTCATCCCTCATGAAACCGCACGCCATCCGGATCATCGTAATGCAAGTACATTGGCGTGGGATTCAGCCTTCCTTGCCGGATTGGAAAAAATAACAACCCATCATCCGGCTTTCCGGCCAAAACAGATTATTTTTTATTATACTCATTATACCTACCGGGATATTGGTCCATCCTTCATTGTGGATATTTCTTTATATTTCGACAGGAAACAGAAGGCGTTAAAAGCGTTCAAGTCCCAGTTTTATGACCCGGAGTCCACCGAACCTGAAACTTTCATCAGCCGGCCCGAATTTCTGGACGAGATAGAAGCACAGAATCGATATTATGGTTCTTTGATCGGAGTTAAACACGGAGAGCCTTATATCATCCGTGAACACCTGGCTATTGATGATCCCGTCGCCTATTTCAAATAAAGTTGCGTGGTTTTAGCGTAACTTCAGTTAAACGGAGTATTTATGAACATCGGAATCACCTGTTATCCGACCTACGGTGGTAGCGGCGCCATAGCCACTGAATTGGGTCAGGTCCTGGCCAAAAAGGGACATAAAGTTCATTTCATCAGCTATTCCGTTCCATTCCGTCTCCAGGAATATAATCAGAATATTTCTTTCCATGACGTAGAGGTGATGCCCTATCCTCTCTTTAAATATCCACCATATACATTGGCACTTTCGGCCAAGATGGCTGCCGTGGCTGAAGAAGCGGATCTGGATATCTTGCATGTCCACTATGCCGTGCCTCATGCCACCTGCGCGTTTCTTGCCCGCCATATGTTGCGGGATCGTGATGTAAAAGTGATTACTACCCTGCATGGTACGGATATAACCCTTATCGGAAGCGACAAATCTTTTTTCCAGATTACCAAGTTCAGTATAGAAGAAAGTCAGGGGATCACGGCCGTTTCTGAATCGTTAAAAAGTGATACGATCTCTACATTCGGAATCAAAAATGATATTCGTGTGATTCCAAATTTCGTAAATACACACCGCTTTAATCGCAAAGAAGAACGGTGTGATATGAAGAATATTGTGACTGACGATGAAAAAATAATATTGCATGTGTCCAACTTCCGTCCGGTAAAACGGATCGCCGACATTATCCGCATGTTTGTTAAGGTAAAGCCGAAGATAAAATCGAAATTGTTGCTCGTAGGTGAGGGGCCTGAGCGTATACCGGCACAGGAACTCGCCCAGGATCTCGGCTTACGTGATAGCGTCGTTTTCCTCGGTCAGCAGGAAGGGGTGGATAATATCCTCTCCTGTGCAGATCTGTATCTTTTACCCAGCGAACAGGAGAGCTTCGGTCTTTCCGCACTCGAGGCCATGAGTTGTGAAGTACCGGTCATCGGAACCAATGTGGGTGGGTTGCCGGAGCTTATAAAACATGGTGAGACAGGCTATATTACCGAAGTGGGTGACGTAGATAAAATGGCCTTACACGCGGTGGATCTTTTAACCGACGACACCTTGCGTAAAACAATAGGTCGGCAGGCGCGACAAAGGGTGTTGGATAATTTCGCGGAAGAAAGCGTGGTGCCCCAATATGAATCTTATTATGAAGAGGTACTTAACCAGTGATTATACGATCGTATCGTGACACCGACCTTCAAGCGCTGAAAGAGATCACCGCCATCTGTTTTGATGGCGTGTGCATCGATCAGAATATTGAAAAACAGGTGGGAAAAATAGATGGCAAGTCCTGGCAATGGCGAAAAGTTCGGCACATCGACGCAGATGTTGAGGCTAATGTGAAGGGTATCTTTGTTGCAGAGAAAGATCATCAGATCATCGGGTACATCACAACCAGAGTGGATCATGAAACCAAAGTCGGTGGGATACCCAACATCTCCGTCCTCCCGGACCATCAGGGCGCAGGTGTCGGTCGGGTCCTGATGAGAACAGCGATGACGTATTTTCAGGCGCAGGGCATGCACTATACCAGAATCGAAACCCTTGATCAAAATAAGATCGGGGCTGATTTCTATCCTAATATGGGGTTCAAAGAAGTAGCGCGGCAGATCCACTACATCATGCCGATACCTGCACCCGATCAGGTTGATCTGTAAATCTGTCTGAAAAAATCTCTCCTGCCCATCTACTATTCGTATTCAAATGTCCCCTAAAGTCCAGCTTTTGCAGCAAGAGAGTCATAACTAACCCCTTCACTCTTCTCCTCACTGGTCGGTAAGCCCATCTCTGCCCATCCTGGATTGACGACCTGACCGAACGGGTCACGTTCTCCTTCAAAACCGCATTGCATATTGACGACCGTTTCGTATCCGTTCTGCGATAACACTTCAGCGGCCCGAGCGGACCGTTGGCCGGATCGACAACCCATCACCAGCTTAACATCTGTGGCATAGTTCGCCTGGACCACATGAAGGAAATCAGGATTCGGGATCATCTGGCCGGTCCGCAAATCTGCATGCAGGATAGGAATGTTAACCGCCGGATTGGGATGATTCTGTTCGAACTCAGGGATGGACCGCACATCGATGTAAACATACCCTTCTTCGTTCATTCGTCGTGCAGCTTCATCCGGCATAATATGATCTACACTCATCTGTATCTCCTTTGAATATTGTTAACATCAGTAAATTAGTCACCCTTCTGTTCCCACGTCATATATTTACCACGTCTCGACAATATGCCCGTTATTTGGAAACCAGATCACATCTGCTCCATAGGATAACACAACACCCAGGACATAGCCTACCAGCATACCGATGAAAAACGGTTGGGCCTGTCGATATAATTTCGTTCCTCCGAACTTCAGGATTAAAGCTTTGACAAGCCATACAATGAAAATGGAACCTGCGATCCTGGTGATACCCCAGGTCATGGCGACCCCCCAACCGATCGGATGTAACGGCCACCAGGGAAAGGAATGATGCGCCAGGATTAACAACCAGCTGATCAAGGCGCCGAGTCCGAGTCCTGTATACTCTCCACCGGTTAATTGGGTCTGGTTATTTATCCATTTGATGAGTGTCGCATATCCCGCTTTGGAATTCCCGAACGCGCCGCTAAACCCATCTGCCCCTGTCGTAGTATAGCCAAGGTATATGGTATAGATCAATGAGGTAGTAGCGGCCAGAAGTAGAGCGGTGACGATAACCGGAAAGATGCCGCGCTTCGCCCCGCCGATTTCTTCACCTATCTTATTTATATGGGCCATGGCGCACATGCCCAGGGTACGCCAGTTTCTGGAAAAGGTTTGACTGAGCGTTAAGATCGTGAGATCGGCCCGGTTTAAATTGGCCGATCCAAAGGAAAAGACCGTAAAGTCATGGGCATTGAACGGCAGGTCCAGATTGATCAGACCAGCCTCAGCCACCACACGAGTCACGCCAATATAGAGCAACAGGGAGGTCACAAGCAACGTCAGGGCGGCAGGGATAGACATGCCGGCACACAAAAGAAAGAAGAACATGTAGAGTGAGCCGAAGATCACGCCGCAAAGGGCGATGCGATAGGAAAAGAATTCGTTGGAGTCATCAATTTCATCATCCCGGCCGAAGGCTTTTCTAACCACATTATAGAGATGGTGTCTGGCCATCCACAACCCGAATAAGGTGTACATGAAAAAACCGCCCAAATGCTGCGCTGTAACGATCTCTGCGGTCATTGGAATCCCCAGACGGCTCATAATCCCCACTTGAATCGTCGCCAATAAAAAGAAGATCCATATGCTGAATAAAATATTGACTTCAGTAAAAAAGCCGATGGCAATAAATGCGAAATTTATTTTGAATTGAATGGGCGGAAAAGATTGAGCCAGGGTGATCGGGATGCGATAGTCTCCCCCTATCTCAATGGCAGGAACGCCTCCCCAGAATGATAAAATGTTCCACACGATGACAAACACAGGAATGGAAAACCCATACCAGAATATCTTGGATTGGGCGATCTTTGGCAGGACTGAAGTCGAATCTGATTCTTCGACCAGCATGAGCGGCACCTTGGCCAGTGGAAAAGTCAACCGTTCCCGTTCAATCCATTGTTTACGCAAAATAACCATAAGAGATGAACTGAGAAAAAATAAAGCCAGAAAAAACGTCCCCCACCATCCCATGGGTATGATCCAGTCATACCAGGGAATCGCGCTATTAGCAGGGACGCCTTCATAAAACCAGAATACGGCATGCCGTTGATCAGAAACTATGAGCCAGTCCGGCAGATAATCAAAAAACAACTCCACCCATCTATTTTCTGAATTGGCATAATAATGGGGAATCGAAGGGATGGCGGCCCAATAGGTGGAAAAAGCCCAGCCGGGGATCGCCGAGGCTGCGAACACCGTGAAAAAGATAATAATCTGTTCAGGGGCTGTAAATGCCCGTTGTGGCATGAATTTTTTTAACACCCCATTGATAACGAAGACCACAAACATGAATGGAAAAAGCGCGGCGACGGAAAGATGCGTAATCGAAAGGAAAGAAGAATGGGCTTCAAAGGATGAGTGCACCACCCACCAGGACATGCCCACCGATAACAGCAACCCCAGTGCGATAGCCCGTATGGTCATGCCGGAGGCCAGGTTGCCGGTCATCTGCTGAGTTGAAAACGATGATGCAGGCAGGTCGGGTTTATCAGTTAAAGCTTTCGGGGGGCGTTCAACACTCATAACGATATTCTTGCGAATTTGAATTACAGGCAGGTATGAAACCGATCATTTCCAGGTATATTAAACACAAGCATTATACGTGCGTATACCGCTTTATGCAAGGATAAATTAGGGATGGATCTTCCAGGTGTTTTTGCTTGACAGGTTTGGTTGAGATGCATAATATATTCCTATAATATCAAGGCATTAATCCTTAGTTGCCCACCGGTATTAATTCTTCATCCTGACGCTGTAATGATCTGAAATATGTTCATTAATCAACGCGTGTACATGGTCATTTTCAATTTTAAAAGTCGTCAGTCCAAAACCAAATTGTTCGAGCGGTAAATAGAGAAGGAGATCAATGGCATCATGCATTATATGTTGACCGGAGGATATGGCTGTATAGGCTCCTGGATTGTAAAAAATCTGATTGAACAAGGGCATGAAGTCTCCATTTACGATATTACAGAGAATACCGATCGTATGGCGCTCATCATAGAGGCTGATGATATTGAGAAGGTGAATTTTGTTGAAGGGGATATCTCGGATGGCATTCGTCTCAACAAAGCCATAGGCGATCTTGGTATTTCACATCTCATTCATCTTGCCGGTTTGCAAGTGCCGGTATGCCGGGCGGACCCCATCAAGGGCGCCATGGTAAATGTGATCGGCACGATAAATGTCTTCGAAGCAGCAAAAAACCATGCCGATACCGTCAAGCGTGTGGTTTACGCGAGTTCAGCCGCCGTATATGGCATGGAGGAAGAATATGGGGAGGGGCGCATAGGTAATGATGCCGTACTGAAACCATTGACCCATTATGGGGTGTTTAAACAATGTAATGAGGGCAGCGCCCGTGTGTATCATCTGGATTATGGCATAAGCAGCGTGGGGTTGCGCCCGTGGACGGTATATGGCCCTGGGCGTGATTTCGGCCTTACGTCCGACCCGACCAAAGCGGTGAAAGCCGCCCTGTTAAAACGGCCCTTTGTGATTAAATACGGGGGACGAAACAACATGCAGTATGTCAATGATACCGCCCGGATCTTCCTCCGGTGCGCGGAAGCCGATTATGAAGGCGCCGGCGTCTACAGCATTCGTGGTGATGTGGTCACCATGGATGAGGTGGTCCGTTCTATTGAACGGGTGGTGCCTGATGCCAAAGGGTTGATTACCCATACCGAAAATACCATTCCAATAGCCGCCGATCTGGATGACCGGGCGCTGGTGAATGATATCGGTCAGATCCCCTATACATCCCTGGACGAGGGAATCAGAAAGACCTATGACATTTTTAAACAACATCATGAAGCCGGCCGCCTGTCTATAAAGGATCTCGATGAATAAAATAAATCGATTATGTCCTCTAATTGGCCTGATGATAAGTGGTATCCTTTTATATCCATCATTTTCAATGGGGCAGAATGAGAGGGCATGGTATGCCGGTGATACGCATGTCCATACGGCCATCCATGCCATCTCCTCGATTGATAAACGAATCGAGGAAGCACGCAAAGGTGGATTGGATTGGGTCGCGATTACGCGGCATAAAAGATCCGGGGCCTATTGGAAAGCTGAAGAAGTAGATGAGGCTGCTGCGCGAATCGGGCACAAGATCAGGCCTGTTTTAGGCGTAGAATGGGATGAACCACCGGAGTTGGGCCGGGAGGATATCGTGATACTCGGCGTAAACAAATAAAAACGAATTACATTTCGTACAGGATAGCATGGATTCAAAGGCTATAGTTCAAACAGGAGTGAAAGTCGGGTATGATGACACCCCTCTATATCTGCTTTTTACCTGCTCTACCTTATCCACCGATGATCAAGATATCGAATACCTCCTTGTGGGGTTCGATACCAACCACAATGGCGGGGGTGATTATACGTTTGAAATCGATAAGAACGGCCGGGTCCAAGGAGAGAAAGACGGCATCATGGACTGGAATATGGAGATCGGCACCAGGATCAGTCTTTCCTCCGATGGATGGATCGCAGAGGTGGCTATCCCTTATGCCGCTATTGAATGGAAGAAAAAAATCGAAAAGGAAGTGTGGGGGTTTAATTTAAGCCACGGCGTCCGAGGACAGAACACCGCATTAACATCATGGTCACCCACGTTAGGACAGCCCTCCAACGCGCAGAGATGTGGGGATCTGTTTTTCGAATGATTTGAGAGAAAACGGGTTAGATTCAGCAACGCTTTGAAGGAGATTTTATGAGTTCCGTCTCTGTGACGATCCCCATCGC
>CAJXCW010000074.1 GCA_913051705.1 uncultured bacterium | reverse complement strand
CATCGAAAGTGATAAGCGCCTCTTCGAGGCATTATTGAAATGCGTTTTGCTTCACTCGCTGTGCTTTCTGGTGAAATAGTGAATGGCTTGCTGTGCGTCTTCCTCTTATGAAAATACATGCTCTCCTCCTCTTATTTGCAGCGATATGGTTAGTCGGTTGTCCCTATTACAATACGTTCTATAATGCCAAGAAAGCCTTCAGCGAAGCGGAACAGATTCGTAAGCAGATGCAGCTTCAACAGGGAGACAGGTTGCCCCAGCAGGCTGTCCGGCTCTATGAACAGGCCATCGAAAATTCCGCCCTTATCTTGCGTGATCATCCACATAGCGATCTGGTCGATGACGCACTGGTCCTGATCGGCGATGCTTTTTTAGCCCAGAGCCAATTTCCTCAGGCCGCCCGAAAATATGAAGAGGTGCTGACCAATTATCCTGAAAGCGATTGGGTGCCGTATTGCATGTTTTCATTGGGTAATTCTTCGTTGAGTGCGGGTGATACAACCCGTGCGGAAGTAGCTTTGCAGGATTTCCTTCAGGCATATCCACGAAATAAATGGTCACCGGAGGCGCATTTGCTGCTGAGTAGTATATCCTTCCGTCAAAAGAATTACGAACAGGCCATTGAGCGATATACCGATTTTCTGACAAGTTATCCTAAACACAAAAAACGCGGAGAAGCCCAGTACTATATTGCAGAAGCCCATCTTGAACTGGATCGTCATACCGAGGCTTTGAATTTATTCGAAAAAGTAAGCAAGATAGCCGACACCAATGAGCTGGAGTTTCAGGCGAATTATATGATCGGTGAGTGCTTGCGTCGTGATCAGGAATATGAGTCAGCCCTGCAAAAGTTCAACGCTTTACTGGGCAAAGGGTCCTATCTGATATACCGCCCCAAAATCATGTTGGCCCTGGCAGCCTGCCAGGACGGCCTGAATCAGTTCGATGAGTCCATAGCCCAATATGAAGACATCATGGAACGATATGAAAGGGATGGAACCTATAGCGCCGAAGTGTCGCAGGCTATGTTTGAGTTGGGTTATATCTATGAACGGCAGGGGGATCTACCCAGGGCAGAAGAATTATATCTGGAAGCCAGGCGCCGCAGTCCCAATGTCTTCTGGGTGCGAGACGAAGCAGATCGAAAGAGTCAGGATATCAAAGAGTTACAGAAATACAGAGAAGATCTGACCAAGACGTTGTCAGCCTTATTGCCTCCTGACTCCCTGCAGATCGAAGGAGCGACCGACTCGTTGCAAACCGAGGGGACGGTTGATTTGGAACGCCTGTCAAATGTTACTGAAGCCCGGTTCCAATTAGCGGAACATTACCTTTTCAGGTTCAACCTGGTAGATTCTGCGCTTGTACATTACCGGTTGATCGAAGAAGAAACCCAGGATCAGAACCTGGCTGCCAAAGCCGCGTACGCTCGAGCGTGGATTATAGAACATGTGGTAGAAGATTCTGTGGCGAGTGCGGCAGACTATCATATGATATTAGCGAAATATGGGCACACATCATATGGTTCGGAAGCTGCGAGGGCCTTGTCCCTGCCTGATCCGAATGGACCATCCGACGATGATATCTTCAAGCGGGCGGAGGCGCTGTTATTTGAGGCGGAGGTGCCTGACTCCGCCTTACATCTGTACAGCACCGTGTTTGAACAATATCCGGAAAGTGTATATGCCTCCCAGGCTTTATTCGCTATGGGGTGGATCACAGAGACGCATCAGGAAAATCCGGATTCCGCGCTGCAGATCTACCGGCAGATTGACGCATTGTATCCCCGATCAGACCAGGCGGCGGCGGTCAGCTCCAAGATTCGATTTATAGAAGAGTTATTGGCTGAATCCGGTATTGAAGTCGGGCCCACCGAGACAGACCATCCTGATGAAGACACAGCGGACTCGGGAACGCTGAGTGATTTACCCATCTTTGCCGAACGGCATGGGGATGTAATTGCCATTCAAAAAGATAGCGTCCTGATCAGGTTGCGTCAGCCAATTACGCTTGAGATCGGAAAAACGGGTTATCTGTTTGCGGCGGCCGGCCCGGCAGATGGCACGGAGCCAAAGCGGCTATCCAGCATAAGAATACTTTCTATGCCGAATCCCCTTGAAAATGAAATGAAAATCCCGACCTTGGCTCTTCAAGGACGGATTCGTACAAAAGGTAATTCATTGAAAATACGGGCATTGCCGGCGGGCGAAGTAATCGGCGCGTTGCCGAATGAGACGCCGGTTGAGATCGTCCAGGAATCCGGCGACTGGCTTCAGGTGCGCACCCGAACCGGTGAGACCGGCTATGTCAGCCGTCGATTCGTAAAGCGTGAGAAGACCATGATTGCAAGTAAAACAGAGGCGGCGCCATCTATTAAAAATCAGACCCTGATCATCGCTCAGATGACAGATCATCTGGATAGCGCTTTCACAGATCTCGCCCTGATGGGGGTCTTGTTTGATTTGGGGCGAAGCCCTGGCCCGATGACCGGAACGTCGGCGGCAGTACGTCATGGAGACGTCGTTACGGTCAACGAGCGGCAGGTCAAGATCAAATTGACCACATCCATTCGGGTCGAGGTGGGAGATACCGGCTATTTGTATGCGATCGACGCCGAGCAAAACCTGACCCGTAAGCTGGCTGCATTTCAGATTCTGGCCTTACCGGATACAAGCAAAATAGCACCGACGCGTACAACCGGTCAAAGCCGAATACGAACCGGAGGAAATCCGTTGAGGTTGCGATCCGGACCGGCAGGCGAAGTAATCGGCGAATTACCGAACGAGACGCCGGTAGAGATTCTACAGGAGGACGGCGTCTGGCTTCAGGTGCGTACCCGATCCGGTGAGACCGGCTATGTCAACAGCCGGTTTTTGAGGCGTGTGGTCGATCCCGAGCCCTTTTTCACTGCAGAGATCGTGGGTTTACAATCGCCTCTGGCTATGAACACGGGTATGGGCGTGGTGTTTGACAAAGCGGTCGAAGTGGTCCCGCGGACTCCTGTTGAAGATACACCGCCGGTCGTGCAGGTTGCTGATCGCCGGATTCTGAAACTTGACCACATGACAAGAAATAAAAGTCAGGCGCTTGTTTCCTCTCTCGCCGGATACCGCCTTGATGTAAATATGCTCTTGCGTCAACATGTCGAAATAGGCGATACCGGGTATGTGTACATCGTCGAAATAGTGAAAGGCGTTGAGACGGCGTACAGAATAGCGGACATGCAGGTAGAGGATATTAAGATAAATACAATAACCAAAGGCATACCGATCGGCAGCAACATCGATTTCCGAGACAGTCCGGGAGGCCGGATAATCAGTATGGTATCGCCCAGCAGTTCCCTGGATATCATTTCTAACGAAGGGGAATGGCAGAAAGCGCGATATCAGGGCCGGGAAGGGTATGTTTTTACCGAATATGTATCCTTGCGAACCGTGCAGGAAGAAATAGTAACTTGCCGAATTTTTAATACCTATGAGACCATAGATACCGATGGTTGGCTTGGAATCCATTTTGAAGATAAGTAGAACCGTGTGCTGTGTGCGGAGCGAATTAAAGTGACCTCTACGCCTATTTTCCAGGCCTCTGCTGAAATTATATCCAACCGTGAAATCGGTCCCGACCTCTATTGGATCGATCTATTAGCTCCTGATATTACGCAACATGCCTCTCCCGGTCATTTTGTTCATCTAATTGTTTCCGATGCGTCTCCCGATAGCCATCGCCCGCCCTGGTTGCAATATACGCCGCTGTTGCGACGTCCGTTCAGTATTGCAGAACGCGATACGGATCAAGGTGTTTTCGGCTTGATCTATCGTGTGGTGGGTGGCGGTACGGAAGTCCTGGCCATGCGGCGCCCTGGTGAGCACGTAGATGTGCTCGGTCCTTTAGGGCAACTGTTCAAGCCGATTCAAGCCGGCCGGCCTGTTGTCATGGTCGCCGGCGGAGTCGGTGTGGCGCCTTTCCTGTCTCTGGTGCAGGAAACGATACGCAAAGGCCTGGTACCTCCTGAAGAAATGACGGTGCTTTTCGGCGCAGCGACGGCAGGTTTGCTCAGTGGGGAAGAAAAATTCCGGGATCTGGGTGTGTCCGCCAGGCTAGCAACAGATGACGGTTCCCGCGGACACCACGGATTTGTGACGAGTCTGCTGGAAGAGATCATACAACAGGAGCCGGAACGCTGTACCTGTCTTTATGTATGCGGCCCGACGCCCATGATGCGGGTTGCCCAGAATATGGCAAACAACGCAGGGATACCAGGGCAGATCTCTCTGGAGGGTATTATGCCGTGCGGCGTAGGCGTCTGCATGGCCTGCGTGGTCCCGTGTGTCAACCCCGACGAACCGGAAGCAGCAACGTGGTATGAACGGGTATGTTATGCCGGACCGGTCTTCGATATCCGGGAGGTGGTGCTGATATGACGCAACCGGATTTGTCTGTCCGAATCGGTAAGCTTTACCTGGAAAATCCCGTTTTAGTTGCTTCCGGTACCTTCGGATACGGATCGGAATATGGCCATTTCGTAGATATTTCTCTTCTCGGCGGTATCGTAACCAAAACCCTGACGCCGGAACCATGGCCGGGCAACCCACCACCTCGGGCTGCAGAAACGGCGGCCGGCATGCTGAATTCCATCGGGCTGCAGAATGTGGGTGTAGAGGCGTTCATCCGCGAGAAAATGCCTTATTTGAGAACGCTTGATACCGCTATAATCGTAAATGTGGGCGGCGGTCCTCTGGAAGAGTTCGTATACGTTACTGAACGTCTGGCGGATTGTGAAGGGATTGATGCCCTGGAAATCAACATGTCGTGTCCTAATGTGTCCGGCGGGCTGGATTTCAGTACGGACCCGAGGCGGGCAGCACAACTGATCGGGACGTTGCGACGCGTGACCTCCTTGCCTATCATTGCCAAATTGACGCCCAATATAACGGATATTACAGAGATTGCCACCCATGTGGAAGAAGCTGGAGCGGACGCGATTTCCGCCATAAATACCATACGCGGCATGGCCATCGATATCAGCACGCGTCGGCCCAAACTCGGGGCCATCATGGGCGGTCTGTCAGGACCGGCGATCAAACCGGTGGCGATCGCAGCCGTTTATCAGGTGGCGAAGCGGGTTCGTATTCCGGTTATCGGTATCGGAGGGATTTCCAGCGCCGAAGATGCCCTGGAATTTATGATCGCCGGCGCCACGGCCGTTCAGATCGGCACCGCCAACTTTGTTGAACCCAGGACGGGCGCTACAGTGGTCGATGGTCTGGCAGCCTGGTGCACGGCGTCGGACGTACCAGCCATTCGGGAAGTTATCGGTAGAATGGAATTACCTTCTTAAGAGGATATGCCATGTCTCCATTTGTAGACAAATTGTCTGCAGTCAGCGCGAGGAACAATAGTTTTGTGTGTGTCGGTCTCGATCCTGATCCGGATCGTTTTCCAGATCACCTCAAGGCTTCGGATGACGCTATTTTCGAATTCAATCGGGCGATTATTGAACAGACATCGGATCTGGTATGTGCCTATAAGCTCAATCTGGCCTTTTATGAAGTGTCGGGGCCGCGCGGCCTGGAATCGATGGAAAAGACGCTGAAACTAATACCTGATGAGGTCGTCGTGATAGCAGATGCTAAACGTGGTGATCTCGGGAATTCAGCCCGTATGTATGCACAGGCGCTGTTTGAATATTTCGGATTTGATGGGGCGACGGTCAATCCTTATCAGGGGCGTGATGCGGTACAGCCATTCCTTGATTATCAGGATAAAGGTGTGTTTGTCCTCTGTCTTACCTCCAATGCGAGTGCCCGCGATATTCAGGACCTGACGGTCAACGGCCATCCCTTATATATGGAAATTGCTTCCGCCGTACGAAGCTGGAACACAAACGGTAACGCGGGGCTGGTCGTGGGCGCCACAAATGCCGAGTCCCTTTCCGATATTCGTTCGGTAGCACCGGATATGCCGCTTCTGGTCCCCGGTATCGGCGCCCAGGGCGGTGACCTGGCAGCAGTCATGCAGGCAGGCCCCGATCAAGAAGGTGGCGGTCTGCTCATCAACTCATCCAGAGGGATTATCCATGCCTCTTCCGAACCGGATTTCGCCGAAGTGGCAAGGGCGGCGGCTATTACTTTGCGAGATGAGATAAATGCATTGAGGGGATGAGATGGTGAAGTGGTGAGGTGGTGAGGTGAATGAACCCGGTGTTTGGTCAGACCGGGTTATTGCGTATGGGGCTATGCCTTATGGATACCATACAAAACATACATGCCGAGATTGATCGACAAACGGCGCCGATTGAAAACATACATGCTGATCGTCTGCAATGCCGACGCGGCTGTTGTGCGTGCTGTATTGACGACCTGACTGTTTTCGACGTGGAAGCGGAGCCCATTCGTCGCCATTATCCTGAATTATTGACGCGCGGTACGCCGCATCCACCAGGCGCCTGTGCGTTCCTGGATGATCATGGCGGCTGTCGCATCTATGCCCATCGGCCCTATGTATGCCGGACCCAGGGTTTGCCCTTACGCTGGATCGATGAATTGGACGACGGCACGCCGGTGGAGATGCGCGATATCTGCCCATTGAACGATGAAGGGGAGCCGATAGAAACGCTGCCGGAAGATCAATGCTGGACGATCGGCCCGTTTGAAGCCGAACTGGTGGACCTGGAAAAGGAGATGGACGGCGGTCAAATGCGGCGGGTGGCCTTACGGTCGTTGTTTGGATGAAACGCGGAACTCGGCAGGAAGACATGAGAGATAGGATACCATGGGGAATAAAAAAGGGGACATGGAGACCAGCTTTGAGGTCCGTAGTTTTGATGCGGATATGAGTCTGGAAGCTTATAACAAGTTGCCGAAGCTGCCGCTCTATTTTATTCTGGATAACCTGCGCAGCGCGTTCAATGTCGGGTCGATTTTCAGAGCCTGTGATATTCTGCGGGTAAAGGGTCTGTTTTTATGTGGATATACGGCGTATCCCCCACATAAGAAACTGGAGAAAACCTCCTTAGGCACGATCGATTATGTCTCCTGGCAGTACTTCAAAACGACCCTGGAGGCCGTAGCGCATTTGCAACAACGCCACGTACCGGTGTGGGCTGCGGAGACCACATCGGTTTCGACCCTGTATACCGATATGACCTATCCTCATGAACTCGGTATCGTCCTGGGGAACGAAGCGCTGGGCGTAAGTCAGGAGGTCATAGCGGAGTGTGACAGGATATTCGAAATCCCCACATACGGTTTTAAAAATTCGCTGAATGTGGCATCGGCTTGTGCGGTGCTGGGGTTTAAGGCCATGGAGGAGATGTCCGCAAGACCATAAGAAACACAGGAGTAGATAACTATGAAAAACGTCGTCATTATAGGCCCCGGTGGGATCGGAGGCACCATCGCCGGTGTTCTGGCCCGTAGAAATACATGCGACGTCACCGTAGCGGGCCGCGCGGGCGCACATATCGATGCTATTCAAAGAAACGGGCTTCATCTCACAGGCCTTGATGAGTTTACCGTTCCAATCAAGGCCGTCGACGATCTGAAATATATCAAGGCCTGTGATCTCCTTATCTTCGCGATGAAAGCGCAGGACATGCAGACTGCCCTGTCAAAATCCGCCCATATCGACGTCCGTGATGCCGTTATATCTTTACAAAACGGTGTCATGAAGGACGACCTGCTGGCGGATGCGTTCGGTCGGGAGAAGGTACACGGGGCGTTGTCCGTCATCGCATCAGGCCGGCCGGAACCGGGAGTGATTAACTGGACGTTCGACGGCGGTACGCATTTCGGTGAACTGAACGGTTTGCCTTCGAAACGGGTTGATGAAATCACGGCGCTCTTTCAAGAGGCCGGGCTCGTCACCCGGTCCACCGATGCGATCCTATCCTACACCTGGACCAAGGTGGTAGGCTGGATTCCTATCGGCCTGTTGGCGACGCTTTCGAGACAGAACAACGCCGGCGTTCTATCGAACAGGATACTCGCTACAGAGCTGGTCCTCATGATTCGTGAGCTGAAAGCGCTGGCCGACCTGAAAAATATTCCTATGATTAATTTTGGACCCTATCAGATGAAAACGTGGTGTGAAGGCACCGTTGAGGAGGCTGTCGAGCATGTCATGACGTCGCCTTTAACCAAAAGCACATCGACTCATTCCGCGCTTCAGGATATACAGAAAGGCCGAACAACGGAATTCCAGGCCTGTGTCGCGCCCTTAATCGAAGAGGCCCGAAAGCAGGGTGTCGCCCTACCGCGCACCCAGGTTATGTACGCCGCCCTCATGGGCCTGGAGGCGACACTTTAAGAGCAAGAGGGCACTCTCTACATAAAAATCATCAAGGTTGAAACGCTCCGATCCCCCTGCCGCAACTACTGTTGGATACTGATAACCACCGATAGTGAACTGGTAGGCATCGGTGAGACCTATCACCGGGCCGATCCCGCCGAGGTCATCATCCATGAATTTGCCCGCAGCTATCTGCTGGGTAGTAATCCGGAGGACAGGGAAAAGATCTGGGATCAGATGTACCGGCGTGCCTCTTATCACGGCATGATATCAATGGAAGGAGGGGGGGGATCTTCAAACCTCATCCGGTACATTATCCAGATCTTTAAGCCAGACGGCCGGGGAGGCGTCGGACGGCATGCGCCAGTCACCGCGAGGGGAGATGCAGGTCAGGCCAACTTTCGGGCCTTCGGGCAGGCAGTTGCGTTTAAACTGATTCTGGAAAAAACGGGTGATATAGACGCGAAGCCACGATTTGATGGTCGCCAGATCATACTTTCCGTCGAAGGCATGCAGGCACATCCGGGCGATCCGTGATGGTGTAAAACCAAATCGCACCAGATAGTAAGTATAAAAGTCGTGCAACTCGTAAGGCCCGATTTTCTCTTCCGTCTTCTGAGCGATTTCACCCTCCTTCGGTGGTAATAGCTCCGGTGAGATGGGCGTGTCGAGGATATCCATCAGGACATCGTGTACCTCTTTCTCCTCTTTGAAGACCACCTCGGCTGTCCACGTAATGAGATAAGAGATGAGTGTTTTTGGTATGCCGGCGTTGATCCCGTAGTGGCTGGCATGATCGCCGAACATGGTGCACCAGCCCAGGGCCAACTCAGATAAGTCGCCGGTGCCCAAGACGATCCCTTTGACTTTAGCGGCGGTAGCCATTTCTTCGAGTTTCCGGGTCCAGGCCTGCGTATTTTCATAGACCAGATTCTTCATGTCTTCCGAATGCTCGATATCGGCGAAGAACTGTCGGACTGCCGGTTTGATGTCGATCTCGTGGAACGTCGCGCCGACGGCCCGGATGAGGGCGCAGGCATTATCGTAGGTCCGATTGGTCGTTCCGAAGCCCGGCATGGTCATCGCCACGACATGCGAGCGGGGCAGATCCAGCAGGTCCATCGTATGCACCGCCACATTGAGCGCGTGGGTGGAATCCTGACCGCCGGACACCCCGATAATCACTTTGCGGGTATCTTCCGGCAGAGACAAGAGTTTGGTCGCCAGGCCGGATGATTGAATCATAAATACTTCATGGCAACGCTCGTCCCGTTCGTCCGGATTCATAGGTACAAAAGGATGCGACGTGATATGACGATGAAAGGTGTGGTGTTCCGTGGACAGCTGTGGGGTGTCTTTTGGTTCGGCCGGCCAGGTGACCGATCGCCAGGCGTCTTTATAGTCCATCGCATTCTGGCGGAAGGAGCCCTGTACTCCACGTTCCCGCACAAGCGCCTCCACGTCGATGTCGGCCGTCACATAAGTACCGTCGGTACGAAATCGCTCCGTGCGAGCCAGCATATAGCCGCGCTCGGTGATAAACGCATGTCCGTCCCAGACCGTATCCATGGTAGACTCGCCGAACCCCGCCGCCGCGTACAGGTGCGCCGCTTCATTACGACCGGAAGAAGCGAGGATCAGATCTTCCCGGTACTTCGCTTTACCGATGACGGCATTAGAAGCAGATGAATTGGCCAGAATGGTCGCGCCGGCCAACGCCGCCCGGGCACTCGGCGGCACCGGCACCCAGTCGTCTTCACAGATCGTCGGATAAATGACCACCCGCGTATCATCCGTGCGAATCAGAATATCCGGACCGAACGGGACGGTCTGCCCGCAGAGTGTGACCGTATCGCTCTGTGCTTCGGCGGCGCGAGCGAAATATCTGGCTTCATAGAACTCCCGGTATTGAGGCAGATACGTCTTTGGTACGACGGACAGGATACGACCCTGCACACAGGTTACCACTACGTTAAAGACAGCGTGATCGATCTGAAGGGGCATGCCGATGCTGAATCCCATCTCCCAGCTAGCGGTCGCCTCAAGCAGACCAGCCAGCGCCTCCACCGTGCCTTCGAGGAGCGCCTGGGAATGAAACAGATCAGCGCAGGTATAGCCGGTCAGGCTCAATTCAGGGCACAGGGCATAATAGGAACCGGCACGGTAGGCAGGCTCTAATACATCGAGATGATGTTTGACATTTTCGTGCGGGTCACCGACGAGAACGCGCGGAACAACCACGGCCATGCGGACGAAGCCGTGGGTGCGGATGTCAAGAAAGTTATTGGGCATTGGTGATTGGTGATTGGTGATTGGTGATTGGTGATTGGTGATTGGTGATTGGTGATTAATTAAAATACAAAATATATCAGGGATGAGGCAAGGTGTAAAATGGCTATCTTGGTTATTGCTAAATAAAGCGCATGATGGTTATTGTGTCAGGGCGTATTTTTTCTATAGTTTATCTCTACCGTAAAGATACTGTCTATCTGCCATCTGTCGGTTGATTCGTAATAGCGACTCTGCCCAGGATAGGGATTATGGATCTGTCCATGACACCCTCTGAGAAAATAGCATTCCTGGCCAACGTATCTCTTTTTCAGGCACTGAGCGCCGCCGGTACAAAGGCCTGCGCCGAATAAGTGCCGTCTGCCTTCTATCCATTTATGTCTAATCATAAACAGCCAGACAAAAGCTGAAAAAATAAAAAAAGTACTGAATACATGAGAATATAGCCGTGTTGCATAAAAGAATGTAATCGTCCCGAATGCGTATGTCACGGATAGAAAAAACGCATACCGGTATTTTTGTGTAATATGTACCAGCAATCGATACAATAATATGGTCAACATCGATACGAGCAGACTACAGGTCATTCCGGTGACGACAAGATGAGCCAACTGTACGATGCCGGGTCAATAAAATGGTCCTGTGATCCAGGACGTTGAAATTTCCTGCGATCAAAGTGATCGGATTGAAGCCAAGGCCGTATCCTATAAAGGCATCTAATGGATTCGCGATATGAAAACGTCCTATTACTCTTTATAGCGAGGAAAACTGCGTGACTGCCCTTCAGATCAACGAGGAACTGCTCCAAGGCAGCAACTACTTCACCGATACCGATCGTCTCGCCGAAGCGGTCGACTATTTCGCCTTCGGCCATCGCCGGATCATCCTGGGAGACGGCGCTCTGGATCTGTTGGGTGACGAATGTGAACGTCTGGGAACCGACCGCGTCTTTCTGGTGCGCGATGCCGGCTTAATCGCCTTAGAAGAGCCCGTGCGCCAGGCCCTGGGCGCCGCCGGCAAAACGCTGGTCGGCGTCTATGGAAAGGTGATGCCCAACCCCACGGTCGAAAGTGTCACCGATCTGGCAGGTCATATTAAAAACGCTGATTGCCAGGCGGTAATCGCCCTGGGGGGTGGCAGCACCATCGACTCGGCAAAAGCCGCCTGCTGCCTGGCCACTTGCGGCGGTGTTTTACCTGATTATTTTGGCTTCGACCTGTTTGATCGGGCAGCCCATTGGCCCGTGATCGCTGTACCTACAACTTCCGGCACCGGCGCCGAAGCCAGCAGGGTTGCCGTGATCGCCGACACTGGAGGCAAACAGGCGATCTACAGCGATCATTTGACCCCCCGTGTTGCCCTTGTCGATCCGCAACTCACGCGTAGTCTGCCCGCAGCCCTGACCGCCATCAGCGGCCTGGATGCCCTGGGCCACGCTCTCGAATGCACCGCATCAAAAAAGAGTAATCCCCTGGGCGACGCCGTAGCACGCATGGCCCTTGCGTCCGGTTGTTCGCATCTGGAGCGCGCCATCGACAAAGGCGAACACGACCCCGAGGCACGCTACCACATGGCGCGCTGTGCCCTCTTATCCGGCCTGTTGCTCAGTCCGATAAACACCGGTGCCGGGCACGCTCTGGGCTACGGCATCGAAAAACTTTCGGCCGCCGCCGGACGTCCCGTGCCACACGGCGCAGCCGTCAGTCTGGTGCTGCCCGGTGTCATGCGCCACAATGCCCCGGTTGCCGCCGACAAATACTATTATACTGCCGGAGTAGCCGGACTAAAACTGGCCGGCCTCAGCCGCGAAGCCGGCGTCGAAAGGGCGGTGGTCTGGTTGGATAATTTGCGACGACAGCATACCTCCTTTGCCTCGCTGCGGGCCTCCGGGCTCGACGAGAAAGACATCCCCGCCATGGCCGGGATCGCCCTGAGCATTCGTCGCCTGATGGATCCCAATCCGGTTGAACTCACCGGCGAAGACGCCGAACGCATTTACCGCGCTGTCCTCGATTGATCTCTTCCATAATACGGTTTGCTTTTGCCTTGACAATTACCCCCAGGCGTAGTTTCATAATTAGCCATTGCTCCCGATCACACACTTTAATTATCTCGATAAACCCTGTAATTACTGCAATCAGGGACTAAGAAAGATATCCTCAGCAATATGTCGTCTGATATTTCATCCCCACGGCCGCCTACCATGTCGGCCGACACCCAAGTACAGGCGACCATCACTTCCGGATTAACACTGCGGGCGGTTATCATTGGCGCCGTCCTGGCTGTTCTCCTGACGATATGGTCGATCCATTCTGCCTATTCAGCTGGTTCCTCGAGTCTTACGCTGACCCATTTGCCGATCGCAGCGCTGTTTCCGTTCCTGGTGGTTGTTTTACTTCTGAACCCCGCGTTGAAGGTGTTAAATCCTCGGTATGCGCTGTCGCGGTATGAACTGATCATTATTTTTTTTCTTGTCTTCACGGCTTCTGCTATTCCTGCCTGGGTGTTCAGCTCATACTGGATATCTACCATCAGTAGTCCCTATTACCATGCCACCCCTGAAAATCAGTGGGTCGAGACCTTCTTTGAGTATCTGCCGACCTGGCTTATTGTGACCGACGATGGTCATGCCGTACAGTGGTTTTACGAAAGTACGCCAGAGGGTGAAACGCTTTCCAGCCGGGTACTGGTGGCGTGGATGGTCCCCCTGTTCTGGTGGCTCACTTTTTACATTGCACTTTTTGTCATCGGCGTCACGGCCATGGTGATGTTGCGAAAACAGTGGGTGGAACACGAGCGGCTCAACTTTCCACTCGCCCAGGTGCCCCTGCTCCTGGTGGAAGGCGCAGATGAAGAACGATTGCTGCCTAGCATCACCAGACACCGATTATTCTGGTATGGTTTTGGCGTCACGTTATTCATTCATCTCTGGAATATCGGAAGTTATTTCGATGCCGTGCCGGTGATTCCCCTTGGCATGACGTATCTTTCGGGATTCAAAATCGCGGAATCATTCCCCTTGATTCCCGGAAAGTTCAGTTTTCTGGCTGCCGGTGTCGCCTATTTTACCAATCTCAACGTCTTATTCAGTATGTGGGTATTTTTCCTGATTATGACGCTTCAGCAAGGAATAATGCAACGGGTGGGCGTGCCGAATACCGTTTACGTTTTGAAAGCCCAGCATGCTGGTGGTTTTTTTATGTTTATCCTGTTCAGCTTGTGGATGGCCCGTCGGCATTTGAAAGACGTTTTTCTCAAGGCCTTCGGCAAAGCCCCGCATGTGGATGATTCCATGGAATTTTTCTCTTATCGTAAAGCTGTGTTCGGGATGATGTTGGCTCTGATATACATTGTGTTCTGGCTCCATGCTGCAGGCATGTCATTTCCAATCATCGCTTTTCTAATGGGGTCTCTCTTATTGATGTTCGTCGGGGTGACACGCATCGTTGCGGAAACAGGTCTGGTTTTTCTAGATCTGCCGTTTGAAGCGCATGAGTTTACCGCCGAGGTCATTGGATCCGGTTCTATCTCGCCTAGAGTTCTGACGACCGTGGCGTTAGGCGAGGCGTTTGCCCGTAACTGGCGGACACTCGGGATGTGTTCCATGGCCCACATTGCTAAGGTGGATGATGATGTCGGTGGTACCGGCAAGGGCGCGATCGGCGCCATCTCTTTTGTCCTGGTGTTAAGCGCAATAACGGCGGTTGCCTACACGCTTTATCTGGGATATGAAGGGGTGGGCGCCTCCAATTTTGTCGAGGCAGGATTTAAAGCAGGCACCACACGTCCTTATACAAATCTGGTGAAATGGATCAACAACCGTGAGGCAATGACCGGTACGGAAATGGGGTTTCTCGGTTTCGGTGGTTTGATTTCCAGTCTGTTGCTCTTCGCCCATCATCGACTTCCCTGGTGGGGGCTCCATCCTATTGGATTCGCGGTCGTAAAATCCCCTTTTATGGTAAGCTCCTTCACGGCCATCTTTACGGTATGGGTCGTCAAGTCGATTTTACTTCGGCTTGGTGGCATTCAACTCTTTCGAAAATCTATACCTGCGGTGATGGGTATGCTTGTTGCGTTTGTCCTGAGCGTCTTTATTTCGTATCTGGTTGATATTATCTGGTTTCCCCAGAATGGCCATATCCTTCAAACCGAATAAGCCCACTATGTCTTTCAGCCGTGTTGGATGAAACGGGTGTCTTTACCAGTTTTGAACCGGGTGTCCGGTCTGTGGGAACCAGATCAGGTCGACAACATACGAGATAAAAACACCAAGCACAAAGGCGGTCAACATGCCCATCACTGCAGGGATGGCTTTCCGGAAAAGCTGAAGACCGCCAATTCGCAACAGGATGACTTTGACCACCCAGACTACAAATATCGCGGCGATGGAACTCGCCATCCCCGGTGTTTTCACCACGGCAAAACCGATCGGATGCAGAAACCACCACGGGAATCGATGGTGGGCAAGGAGCAGGAGATAAGAAACCAGGCCACCGATACCCAGAAAGCTCATTTCCATTCCAGTCAGTGCCTGTCGGTTGTTCATCCATTTCACCAGATTGTTGTAGGGAAGCGTACTGCCGGCCCGAAACGCCCCTTCGAGAAAGTTAGCGGCGCCATCGTTGGCATATCCTAAATACATGGTATAGCCCACAGCCGTAACAGTACTCACCAGAAGAATAAGGGCGATGGGACCAAAGGCGCTCTTGCCTGTTCTGCCTACCTCATTATCGACTTTTGCGATATGTCCCATCGAACACATGCCGAGGGTCCGCCAGTTCCGGGCATAGGCGTTGCCGACGGCCAGCACGGTCAGGTTCTGGGGCGCGATCTCACCGGACCCGACGACGGCGACGGTAAAGTCATGTGCTTCGAACGGCAAGTCCAGAAACACCAGCCCGGTCTCAGCGACGAGGCGGGTAACACCGATAAACATCAACAGTAGTGACCCCATGAGAAAGGCCATAATACCCCATGACATCCCGGAGGTATGAAGCCAGAAGACGATATAGCCGAGTCCTGCCCCTAAGCCGATTACGGCTTTTCTGTACGAAAAAAACTCCCTGGAATCGTCAATATGCGGCGCCTTACCGTAGGCCTTGAGGAAGACATCCCTCAAATGGCGCCGAGCGGCCCACAGGCTGAACAGGACAAAGATCAGAAACCCGCCGGAATGCTGGGATTTCACGATGGCATAACTATTGGGTACGCCGAGTCGATTCATGATGCCTTCCTGCACGGTCATAATCAGGAAGAACACACAGATACTGAATAACACATTGATGTTGGTAAAAAACGCCACGGCGGCAACCAGAAAATTAAATCGCATGGGAATAGCAGGAAATGATTTGGCGATGACAATACTTTTCGGGTACATCATGCCGATAGGGATGGCCGACACAAGGCCGAAATAGCTGACCATATTCCATAGGAGAAGGAAGAGCGTAAGCGCGAATCCTACCCAGAACAGGCGTTTCCGGGCGATAGACGGCAGCAGGTGACGTTCATCAGCCCCTTCCACCAGGATCAGGGGGATCTGCGCAAGAGGGAAAGAGAGTCGTTCATGTTCTACCCACTGCTTCCGCAGCATCACCATCACCGAGGCGCCGACAATGAAGATTGCAAAATAAAAGCCTGCCCACCAGATCAATGGAATAATCCAGGCGCTCAAAATGAGGAGAGAGAAATCCTGATCCGATGGGAGACCTTCGTAGAACCATTGAATCGCGTGATTCTGATCGGGGACGATCAGCCATGAGGGCAGGTAGTCGAAAAACGAGGATATCCACGCATTTTCCGGTGAGGCATAATAGTAAGGGCCGGTGATGGTGGAGATCCAGTACGTGCTGAATGCCCAGGCCGGGATCGCCGAAGCGGTAAAGATCAGAAAGAAAATGATGATCAGCTCATACCGATTCAGTGCGTGACGCGGCGTCAGTATCTTAAGCGCCGGGTTCAGCAGCATGACCACCACGAGAAATGGGAATAGAGCGGCTACGGGCAAATGAGTCGAACTGATGTGAGAAGAACCGGCGCTGTATGCGGAATGGATCGCCCAGATGTTAAGGAGAACCGCGAGGACACCGCCGATGACAAGTGCCCGGCGGGTCAGCCCCGATTTGATGGTGACCGGCTCCGGGGTATCGGTAGACGAGGCGGCGTAAGATCGGTCAGGTTGGATAGTAGACATTAGGTATGGGCAAGATATATAAAGTAGTGGTTGAACTCAATTGGACTGAATAAAAGGTATATTAATCTCTTGTCAAATAAAAATAGATCCTCTTACATATTAATGATACGTAACGTATAGACTGTAACTTAAAATTCTAAGAGATATGTCATCTCGACCGAACTCAGTGAGTGGAGAGATCTGGATTGAGTCGGCTCATAACAGATCCTTCGACTACGCCCTGAGGGATACGCTCGGAATGACGGTTATTCTCTACATAGAGTTAGAGAAAGGAATGAAAACATGCTGGCGATAGATGGGGGCGACAGAGTGCGCCGCGATGCTTTTCCCAAACGCCGCCTCTTTGGCGAAGGGGAACGGGACGCCGCGATCCGCTTGTTCGACCAGGCGCTGCTCAGTGGCGATGCCATTGGCTATGGTGGCGTCGAAGAACAGGCCTACGAACATGAATTTGCTGAGTTTATGGGCGGGGGATATGCCGATCTGGTCAATTCCGGGACGTGTGCGCTCTATGTAGCGCTGGGCGCTTTACGCCTGCCCGTTGGTGGCGAGGTCGTCGTACCACCGATCACCGATCCCGGCGGGGCCATGCCTGTGGCCCTGCTCTGTCAGGTGCCGGTAGTCGCCGACGCTGTCGAAGGCTCGTTCAATACCAGCGCAGAAAAAGTCGAAGCCGTGCTCAGTCCGCATACACGTGCGATTATCATCGCCCATATCGCCGGTGAACCGGTGGACATGGATCCGATCCTGGAATTGGCGAAAGCGCGGGGCATCCCCATAGTGGAGGACTGCGCCCAGGCGCACGGGGCGCTGTACAAAGATAATATTGTAGGCACGCTGGGCGCCATCGCCGCCTATTCAACGATGAGTGGCAAACACCACGCCACGGGACCGCAGGGAGGCGTGGTGTTCACGCGGGACGAAGAGCTGCTGTGGGAGGCCCGGCGCTTTGCCGACCGGGGCAAACCGTTTAATGTAGAGGCCACGTCCAACGTGCGTGCCGGGCTCAATTTGAACGGCAATGAGCTGGCTGCCGCGATTGGACGTACACAACTGCAGCGGCTGCCCGGCGCTATTCACCGGCGGCGGCAGGTGGCGCATCAGATCCAGAAGGCCATAGGCGGCTTGCGCGCCGTGCGCCCCGGCCGGGAAGCGGGAGGAGACGGCGGCGTGTACTGGTTTATGCGTTTTTGCGTAGACGAGAACCTGCTGACCGTGGACAAGAACGCCTTTGCTGAAGCCATAGCCGCCGAGGGCATTCCGGTGGCTGCCTCCTATCGCTATATTCCATCGGAGGCGGAGTGGTTCAGAAAGCGCTGCGTATTTCCCGGCAGCGACTACCCCTGGGGTTTGCCCGAGTACCAGGGGGATCGCACGGCTCAGTTTCCCTGCCCCAATGCGGTGGCGGCGGTAGAGAGTCACTTTATTCTGTCCATCCACGAGAACTTCAGCGATCGCGAGGTGGAGGATATTGCGACGGCTTTTGGCAAGGTGGAAAGGGCCTATCTGCGCCGCCGCTGAGAAACCTAAAGGCATCCTTCATGAAATATGGCCCTACCGGCGTTGATCGAGATAGATAAAACGACCTGTGTTATGCTGCCATCATCTCCTGAAATGAACGTAGAAAAACCGCTACTTCCTGGTCCGTATTGAAGCAGGCCGGAGACAGGCGGATACCGCAGATTTCCTGCTGGTGCTTGATCACGATGCGATGCCGCTCAAGCATCGTTCGGACGATATGCTGTATAGCGTCTGCATCCCGTTCGCGCAGGACAAAGCTCAACAGGGCGGAACCTTTTACCACCTGTGGCTCGGGCGTCACAAACTCGACTTCATCGATGGCTTCTAATCCAGTCCGCAATTGTTCCACCAGACCGGACGTGTGCGCTTCTATCGTCTCCAACCCGATGGTTGAGACCAGATCTACGGCTGTACCCAACCCGATCGGTAACGCGGAACTTGAGGTGCCCAACTCGATACGTGCACCGGCAGAGAGCGGACGGATATATCGCTGGTAATCCGCCGAATCTTCCGGTTCCGGGATGATATAGGGTGAAATTTCCGACAATTGAGGTCGAGCTACATAGACGAAGCCGAGTCCTACAGGTCCGAAAAGCCATTTATGGCCGGATGCCGTGTAAAAATCACATCCGATCTCCCGCAGGTCCACAGGAAACTGTCCGATGGCCTGGGCGCCGTCGATGAGCGTCGGTATACCCTGCTCACGGGCGAGGGCGGAAACGGCGGTTACTGGCAGACGCCGCCCGTCCAGGGTCGAAACGTGGGAGATGCTGATCAATCGTGTACGCGCAGTCATCTGCTTTTTTAACGCGTCCAGAAACGTTTCGTCCGTCTCTCCTGTGGGCACGACCGTGACGGTCATCCCGTAACGCTGTGCCAGTCCTTTCCACATCACCCGGCTGCTGATATGCTCCGCAGACGAGATCACCACCTCATCGCCCTCTTTCCAGGATAAACCGCGCACGATCAGCTGCATCCCCTGGGTCGTATTCGTGACCCAGGCAAGTTCTTCGGAAGAGGTATTCAACAATGAGGCGAGCTTGGATTTCGCTTCAAAAACCTGTGGGTAGAGTTGTTCTCGCATCTCCGGATTCGCTGGTCCGTAACGGCTTTGAAATCGCATGATCCGGTCGACCGCCTCGAGCACCTCACCCGGCGTCGGACTGGCTGTCCCGGTTTGAAAATAAATGCATTCTTCTGTTATGGGCATCTGATTACGAAATTCCTGAAGTGTCATACGCGTCTCCATAATATGTTCTGATATCATACGCTGAACTTCCCATTATCTTTCCCAAGGTCTTCTGAAGGTGGGTTGATTGGCATATCGCTTCTGCTTGATAACCAGTCTATGACCGCTCCCCGCCTTCAGTAAAACCGAAAATGAGGCATCGTCGACATCGGTTTCCGTACCGTCGATCGTCACACTGAGGCATTGATGTTCCCCATAAGCACCGCCTTGAACGGTAATTTCACGGTCCTCAAGTTGATTCATATTGACCAGGGTCACGACGACTTCATCCTTCGTGATTTTTTCGACCAGGGCACCCGTGTCTTCAGGTAGGCCGGGGCGCCGTTGATCGGGGTCGAAATACCAGAGTCGTGTGTGAACCGCCTGAGCTCTGTAAGGCGGCAGTCCTCCGGTCATCATCTGAAACAGGGTGCCGACCGTCGCCGGATTGTAAGGATTAGGGTTGTCGGACAACCGGGTATCCGGCGTGGTCGGGTCATTACGAATCCATTCTATTTTCTTGCGGACGGTACCAAAATCCGCCTGTAACGCCTCGATCGGATAATGGTCGTTCCGGCCTTCCAGATAGGAAATCCAGGGATGTGCTGATACCCGCGCGCGGTCCTTTTCGTCCATGGACCAGAAATATATGTTAAGCGCGCCGTTGGCAAAGGGTTCGGGGGTAAAATGGTACCATCCTTCATCACCGAACATATTTGGGTACATGGTCTGGCCATCGGTTTCTTTCTTGTTCATGTTTACCGCATCAAGCATCGTACGCCAGACCCCCACATACGATTGATCACCGGTCAATAGAAGTGCATTACCGAAGCCCGCGATACCGAGCGGGACTGTATTGCGGTGCGCCGGCTGTCCATTCTGAGGGATGACCGTCGTGAAGCCCCATCCATAACAGCCGCCCCACCATTTGCCATCGCAGGCGCCGCCGATTTTGCCGTCCAGGCCGATATTGGACGGTAAAATTCCGTTGTTCTCTCTCGCACGGTCCGCCCAGGCATCCACGTATTCGAGCACCCAGTTCCGGTATTTTTCTTCGCCCGTCAACGCATACGCGTCGTAACCCAGACCGGTGGCGACGAGATTGGAGGGGTGGTCACCAATAATATCTGTATAATCCTTGAAATGGGCCAGCATCTCCTGATAATTGCGTTCGCCGTGGAGTAAAACAAACCGGTTTTCCTCAATCGGATCACCCGTCCAGTCAAGCGCGGTAGCTTTTCGAAGTAATGGCCCCCTGCTGCCGTTATACAGGCTACGGATGATTTTATGTTCAGGATCGTAATTGGGCGCTTCCGG
>CAJXCW010000073.1 GCA_913051705.1 uncultured bacterium | reverse complement strand
GTCAGTTCGAGGCTGGCGTCGACGGTTTCACTGACAACGACCTCGGCGACACCGGCGACGACGACGACGACGACGCAGCCCAGTCAGAGATCGGTGACGACGCAGTGAGTGAGGCTGATGAGGATGTGGTGCTGCCTGTAGCTGAGTCTGAGCTGAAGACCGCGACGGCGATCGATCTCAGCAAGCTGGACATCACAGCTGCCCAGGCGCGAAAGATCGCGCCATTGCTATGCGCGAACGCGGATCTCAAGACCATCCGCTGTGAAGGCGGCGAGCTCAGCGTGTCAGACCTGCGGGACGAGGACGAGCTCGAGTGGGACTCGGAGGAGTACCACGACGTCGAGGCCATCATCATCGCCGAGTACATGAAGACGAACACAGAGCTGAAGCGGCTCGACCTGGCGCGCAACTCCATAACAGACGCCGGCGCCAGAGCGCTGGCCCTGGCGCTCCAGCATACGTCGCCTATCCACATCCTGCTTACCGATGTCGTGATGCCTCAGATGAGCGGCTATAACCTGGCCCGGCAAATGGGACAATACCATCCGGATATCAAAGTGATCTATATGTCCGGTTATATGGAATCCGACCTGATCCGATACGGTATTGATACCAACGATATCCTAGTAATTCCGAAGCCTTTTAAACCCCATCACCTCACGGAAGCTATCCAATCCGTCCTGATGCCATCTCCCGCTTAAATCTATTGTGTTCCATCCGAACATCGCCTATTATATGGTCTAATTCGTTGGCGGTAAGTGTTCTGATGACACATTTCGAGCACTCTGTGATTGGTTGATCATCTGATTTCGGGGTTATGCAACCAGTCAATTAACAAATCAACAAATCCCTGGAGTCTGCCCATGGCTGTTGTCCCATTTAATGTATTAAATGATCTCAGTTATTCCATTTTCAACGCCACCGGCATACCGGAGGACGATGCCCGTATTCTGGCAGACCACCTGACCACCAGCAATCTGGTGGGGCACGATTCGCACGGCGTCTGGTTTATGCCGCACTATGTGCCCGCCTTGCAGAAAAATTACAAACGCTGGGAAGACCATATCGTCACCAGAGAACAGCCTTCATTTGTCTTAATCGACGGTGATGGCGCAAACGGCATTGTATCGGTCACCAAAGCGCTGGATCTGGCTGTTGAAAAAGCCCGGTCGTGTACCTTCGGCATGGTCGGTTTGAAAAACGTTTCCCACATCGGACGGTTGGGTGACTACCCGCCGCGCATGGCCGAGCAGGGTATGATCGGCCTGGTCTGGATGAACGGCGGCGGTGAATTTCTATCCCCTTTCGGAAGTGCAGACCGGCGATTACGGCCGGAACCTATTGCATTCGGCGTACCTCGAAAAAATGGCCCCCCGCTGATGCTCGATATAACGCTCAGCGTCGTGGCCGGCGGTAAGATCGAACAGAAGATCGAACGGGATGAACCGATCCCGGACGGCTGGCTGATTGATCAGGATGGGCACTATGTCAATGAGGGCAAAAGATACCATGATGAACCTGAAAATATCGGTGTGCTGCCCCTGGGTGGCATGCAATTCGGTCACAAAGGTCATGGGCTGGCCATGATGATCGAAATGATCGTCGGACCGATGGCCCTGGCCGGCTGTACCGGCGGTGCCGGTGGCGGGGGTATCATGATTATGGCCATCAATATAGAATCGTTTATGGATCTGGATGCGTATAAAGAAGAAATAGAAAAACATGTCGCCTACGTTGGCTCCGCCCGGCCGTTGCCTGGATTCGATAAAATTTACGCCCCCGGTGAGATAGAAGAAGCCAATCGGCATAAAAATCTGGATGAAGGCATTTACATCCCTGAGCCGACCTGGAAAACCATCGCCGAAACCGCAGCCGACCTGGGCATCGGGATGCCGAAGGTATAATTGTTGAATGATGATGGCAGTAATGGTTTTCAATTCACAATTCATAAATGAATAAACCCGTCCGCATTGCCATATACGGAGCAGGCAACTTTGCCAATCAGACGCACATTCCCAATCTGAAACAGATTGAAGGGGTCGATATCGTTGCTTTGTGTGATGTCAATGAAAACGCGTTACAGGATACAGCTACACGTTTCGATATCGAACGCACCTATATGGATGCGCATACCATGCTGGCCTCTGAAACGATTGATGCCCTCTATTCCATCGTCCCGGCTTATGTGCGCACCGATGTAGAAATCTCAGCCGCGTTAAAGGGCATTCACCTGTTCAGCGAAAAACCGCAAGCCCTGGATATGGCACTTGCCCGCCGTATTGGCGAAGCGGTGCAAAAAGGCGGCGTCATCAGTACGGTGGGGTTCCGAGAACGATACCGCCCTATTTTTCAGGAAGCAAAACGATTGCTAAAAGACAAACGTGTGGTCCATGTCCGGTTCCAGCAGATCGCCCCTTATCCCGAGCAGATCGCCCAGAATAGATCTTCCTGGGGGACGCAGATGGAAAAGGGCGGCGTACGTTTTTTCGATTGGGGGGTGCACGCCACAGATTATACCCGGTTTATGACCGGTCAGGATGTCGTCCAATCCCAGGCTTTTCTCTGCCGGCCCGACGGATACCATAATCCGATGTCCTCCTCATTTCACTACCAGTTGTCAGAAGGGGCGACCGCTACTCTGACCTTTATTGAAGCGGACCCGGCCGGGCTGGGGGAAGAACCATATTTCAAACTATTTTTTGAAGGAGGCCGCATCGCTATCTTCGGCTATGAACGTATAGAATTGAACGATAAGGTGGTATACGAAGCAGAGCCCTTCGATCCCTGGCTGGCTCAAGACCGAACGTTTATCGAGGCCGTCCGTACGAGCAATCCGGATATACTGTTAAGCGATTACCATGATGGTATAAAATCCCTGGCCCCCATCCTGGCCGGATGGACCTCTGCCCGTCAAAATGGAACCTGCATAGACCTTGATACGTTTATGGAACAATGATCAACCAATCAGCCAACCGCGCAGCGCTCTCTGTGCGTCCGCAGGACACCAGCTATCA
Organism: uncultured bacterium; assembly: GCA_913051705.1. Taxonomy (GTDB): domain Bacteria; phylum JAAXHH01; class JAAXHH01; order JAAXHH01; family JAAXHH01; genus CAJXCW01. The sequence goes on along the minus strand of CAJXCW010000073.1, from coordinate 17,848 downwards.
ACCATAAAGGAATTTTCATGCTACATCGTTGTCTCAGCATCATCCTGATAGGCGCTATACTCTTCCAGACCGGATGTACCAAACGCATTCCAGTAGATGTTTATCCGATCCGGCAACCGTCTAAGCGTATCAAATCAGATGATAAAGTCACAGCCATATTGCGTGAAGAAATAAAGGTGACCGGCACAACAGGCATAGATTCCCTGAATCGACAACCGGTAGAATGGCAGACTAAAGAAATTACCGGGCGTCTTATCTCCTGGAGTGAAGAGCAGTTGGTCATACGTGTTATAGATTGGGAGTCGGATGCAGGGGACATGCCACAGGATGCCACCTTTACCATTCCTATTGATCAAGTGGATCAGATAGATATGTGGCCTGGATTTAAGCCTAGCCCATTCCTGGCCTCCATAGGTGTTCTTGCACTCATTCTTGGTATAACCATACTGCTGGTGGCCGTCGTAAGCACGCCGAACCCGCCATCTGACCCTTCGTAGGTACACGGCAGGCCGTGTACCTACAAATCCGACAATTCCTCCCATAATGCTTCCAGATGTCCGAACCGCATGTTTGCCTCCCCTGCCTCCTCAATGGCATCGACCAGGTCCACAAGCCTGTTATCCAGGTCATCGGGCGTAAACGACAGGTCCGCCATATCCCGATGTGTCCAGCGCGGCGTACTCAAAAATCGGCCATTACGAATATAGAGTGCAACCAACCAGTCATGTACAGCCTGATTGATCAGACAGTATTGATGAACCGGATCATGAAGCGAACAGGCCTTGTGCCATTGTGTCCGAAAAGAAGACAGTCGTCGCCGTGCCTGGTCCATCATCGTCTCAACCAATGCACGAGGCGGTTGTCCAATCATTTGTTGCCATAGCCGAATGCGACCCTTCGGATCAAAAAGCGACTTGCCGATCTGTAATTCTTCTGCCAGAAGCATATTTGAAGGGAGTGCAGGGTACAAAGCGAACATCCGATCTACTTCTTCTGAATGCCAGTACCGGATATGAACCATAACCCCATCCATCCAGACCGTATCGCAGGCCGGTTCAATACGTGGGCTTTGTTGTACATCCGGCCAGGAGGCCATCAAATTCCGGCGGACATTTCCAAAAGGTATCACCGCACAGAATACATGGATATCGATATCCGACTGCGTATCTGCGGTACCTCGCGCCAGGGAGCCGCCGAGGGCAACGGCTTCAATCCCCGCAAGCGAATGAAGTCGTACTGCAAGGGCTTCCGCTCGACTGAACATTTGATTCGGTGAATATTCGCTTGCGGTCTCATGCCCTGTCCCGGATGGTTCAGCATGGCTCATCTCGATAATCGTAAGCACGTCAGTAATCAAAGCAGAAGCTCGTTGCCATGTAAACGCCTCATCCGCCGTGCTGGCTAGCTCCCACAGACGCGTGCCGGCATGGAAGGGACCTCTGGTCAACTCATCAAAGGCCAGCTGCGCTCCGCTGAGTTTCGAAGGAAAATACATGACGTCGGGAAGATTGTTCGCATCATACAGGACGGATGCTGCCTGGTGTATGATTAAATATATCGCGTGCCTGAAACGAATATGATCCTGGCGGACAATCAAATTGGTCGGCGGCAGTCTGAGCCACCATCGAAGCTCGTCAGCAGCCTGTTGTGCGGGAGAAGACATGGGGGTATTGGGTTATTTAGTAACAAAACACTAAATTTTACTCTGCGGCATAATCAAATTGGGGTCGGGAGGAGGCAGGGGCGGCAGCAGGTGATCAGGATCTCTTTGCTCATCAGGGATAAGGATACGGGCCATCGGAATTTCATCACAATGAGTAAACCGGGCGCAATGGGTGCAATCTTTCCATACTTTGTGAGGCAGTGTCTCTTTTTCTACCACATCAAAACCTGATCTGCCGAAGAACGTCGTCTCATAGGTCAGGGCAAAGACCTTAGAGATACCAAGGGTGATTGCCTCATCTATCAACACATCGACGATATGCCGTCCCACGCCCCCCCCCTGGCATCCTTTCCGGACCGCGAGCGAGCGGATTTCAGCGAGGTCATGCCACATAATCATCAAAGAGCCACAACCAACAATCATCCCCTCTCGCTCGGCCACCACAAAATCCCGAATACGTTCGTAAAGCCGGTAACCGGGTATCGGCAACACGATATCCTCATCCACATAAGGCTGAATAATCTCAAGAATAGCCTCCGCATCGTGTATTACAGCCGGACGGACGGATAATGCGGTGTGCTTTGTGCTGTATGAGACATCATCCTCTCTTCCTCTCATCCTCTCATCCTCTCCTTCACACTCTTACGCCTTCACGCCCAAAATCCCTTTCGCCCACGCCAACTGCTCAACCACCGCTTCCCTTGCCGTTCCCCCCAGCACCGTTCGTTTATCCGCACTTTCGTCGAACTGTAAAAGGGCCACGGCCCGCTCATCCAGATGTTCGGAATATTGTTGATACGTTGCAACAGGCAAATCTCTCAAGCCGCAGCTTCGACTGATGCTCTCATCCACCAGCGCCGCCACCATGCCATGCCCTTCGCGGAACGGTACGCCGCATTTCGTTAAATAGTCGGCCAGATCTGTTGCCAGCATGGCATCATCCATACTTTTTGTGACACGGTCTTGACGGATGGCCATCGACTGCCAGAGGGCTGTAAATACCGATAATCCGATAGAGACGGTATCCAATGCATCAAATAATGGCTCTTTATCCTCCTGCATATCCTTATTATACGCATGAGGCAGTCCTTTAAGCACAGTCAAAATGGTGATCAGGTCACCGATAACACGACCGGATTTACCACGGAGTAATTCTGCGGCATCCGGGTTTTTTTTCTGCGGCATAATGCTGCTGCCCGTGGCCAGACGCGGATGCACCGTAATATAGCCGAATTCCGTGGAGGACCAGATGACAATATCCTCACAGGCCCGACTCATATGGATCATTAAAATGGAACAGTGACTGATGAACTCGGCGATGAAATCCCGGTCACTGACGCCGTCGAGGCTGTTAGGCGATAGTCCGTCAAACCCGAGTTCTTGAGCGAGAAAGGTCCGGTCAATCGGAAAGGCGCTGCCGGCCATGGCGCCGGAGCCCAGAGGCAAAATATTGACTCGTTTTCGGCAATCTGAAAAACGACTTTTGTCCCGTTCCAGTTCCGAAAAAATGGCCATGGCATAATGGGCAAATCGAATCGGTTGCGCCTGTTGAAGATGGGTGTAACCTGGAAAGATGACCTCTATTGTTCGCTCGGCCAATTGATGCAGGGCCTGCTGACAGGCAGTAATCAGCGTAATGATTTCATCAATGGCATTTCTCAGGTAAAGGCGCTCATCGGTAGCAATCTGATCGTTACGGCTGCGCCCCGTGTGCAACTTACCCCCCGTTGGACCGATTTTGGCGATGAGGCGCTTCTCTATTGCCATATGAATGTCTTCAAGGTCCCGGGTCAGCTTGTAATCGCCACGCTCGATCTCCCCTTCTATTTCCGTCAGGCCCTGAATGATCGCCTGTCCCTCCTCATCCGTAATGACCGCGATCCGCACCAGACCGCGAGCATATGCAATGCTGCCCCGTATGTCCACCCGAAACAGGCGCCGATCCACATCAATCGACGAATGAAAATCATCCATTAATTGCTTCAGCGTCTCATCATACCCGCTGTCCATTATATCCCCCTCGCCACCAGAACCTCTTCAAGAATATGTAACGCTTCATCAATATGCGATTGCTCTATAACGAGCGGCGGCGCCCAACGCAGGACCTTCTCACCAGCAGAGCCGACCAGCATTCCCTTTTCACGACATGCCGCAACGATCCCATCAACTTCATCCTCAAATTCTATACCGATCAACAACCCGGATCCACGTACTTCTTTGATATCCTTATGTTTCGTCTGCAGTACGTGCAAACCATCGGTTAACGCCTCACCGGCTTTTCTGGCCTGTTCGGCGATGTTTTCAGTAATCATTTTTTGAACCACTGCAAGTGCGGTATGACAGGCGACCGGATTGGCGCCGAAGGTAGACCCGTGCATGCCCGGTTTAAGCGCTTCGGCGATATGTGGCTTCATCATGACAGCGCCGATAGGGAGTCCACCTGCCAGTGGTTTGGCCAGGGTCATCACATCCGGCTCAATACCATGATGCTGATAGGCAAAGAATTTACCCGTACGGCAGAGACCGCATTGGATTTCGTCGAATATTAATGCCACCTGTCGCTCATCGCATAGCATCCGAAGATGTTTCAGGAACTCACCCTGTACCGTATTTACGCCGCCTTCCCCCTGTACCGGTTCGATAATCACCGTCGCCGTACGTTCTTTGGAAACGGCTTGATCCAGCGCGTCTATATCATTGAACGGCAGATACACCATGCCGGGGACCATCGGTTTGAAGCCTTCGTGATACTTAGGCTGGGCCGTAGCGCTGATGGCGCCGTACGTCCGCCCGTGGAAGGAATGCTCAAAAGAAATGATCTCATGTTTGTCCTCACCACCGATCCCGAAGGCCCATTTGCGTGTAAACTTTAAAGCAGCTTCAATAGACTCTGAGCCGCTGTTGCAGAAGAATATCTTTGAAGGAAACGCATGTTCTACGAGCAATTGGGCGAGAAGGACATGCGGGGTGGTATGATACAGATTGGAACCATGTATCAACTTCGCGGTCTGCTGAGCGATCGCGCCTACAATCTCAGGTACGCCATGTCCCAACGAATTCACCGCAATACCACCGATAAAGTCGAGATACCTGTTATTCTCAAGATCGTACAAATACACTCCCGCCCCACGATCCAGCACGATTGGCGGCCGCGTGTAGGTGGGGGCGATATACTTTTCTTCCATCTCAATAATTTCTGCGGTAGTCATCTACATCTCCCTTTTATCTTCGCTTTATCTCACTCACTACTCACCAGCGTACCGAATAAACTTTCATCTCCCGCCAGTTCCTTCTGTAATGTCCCCGGTCCTTTCCAGGTAATAATTCGAGCCCGCTTTACTCCGTGTTCCAGACAGTCCAGTGCGGAAATGACTTTTGGGATCATCCCGCCCGTGATTTCACCACTGGCCATGAGTTGATCCGCCAGCGACGGGGTCAAGTGGCGGATGATTTCACCATTCGCACGATAGATGCCTTCCACATCCGAAATGAATACCATATCATCACAGGCCACAGCCCGTGCCACATCGAGTGCAGCATGGTCTGCATTCACATTGAAGGTCTCCCCGTTGTCTCCAAACGAGATAGGAGAAACAACAGGGACCACCCCATAAGCCGCGCACATATCAAATAGCGTAGTATCTACTTCAGCAATTTCACCGACAAACCCGATATCTTCTCCATCCTGCATATACTTTTTCGCCCGTAACAACCCCATATCTTTGCCGCTAACGCCGAGCGCCTTCACACCACATCGTTGCAACCGGGCCACAAGTTGCTTATTCATCTTACCCGACAACACCATCTCGACGATTTCCACCGTGTCCTCGTCCGTGACCCGCAATCCCTTCACAAAAGTAAATTTCTTACCCAGTATTTTCAGGTAACGCCCGATTTCCGACCCGCCCCCATGAACAATAATCGAAAAGACCGAAGGCATATCATGCAGATCCCCCGCCAACTCTTCAACCACCCTTCCTCGTTCAATCGTCGCACCACCCAATTTTATAACAACCGTTCTATTCATTATATAATTCAAGAGTATAAGGTTCAGGGTTTAAGGTTTTACAAATCACTAAATCACCAAACCACGAAGTGCTCGCATCGTGTCCGAAGGACACATGCCATCACCAAAAAGGACAGCGAGCGAAGCGGAGCGGCATCCATCACCATTTACATCAGCCCCGTCCCTTCATCCAATCTATACATAACATTAATGTTCTGTAACGCCTGTCCTGCGGCGCCTTTAACCAGATTGTCGATCGCACTGGTGACGATCGCCTGATTCGTTCCCTCGACTCGATCGATCCGAACATCGCAGTAATTCGTCCGCGAGACAAACCGGGTCGCCGGCATGCAGCTATGCGATACGCGAATGAATGATTCGTCCTTATATCGCTGTGTGTACAGCGTCATCAATTCATCGGAGGATAGATCCGACGTCAGCCGCACGTACATCGTAGAAAGAATACCGCGATTCATCGGGACCAGATGAGGAGAAAATACAACAAACGGTTGCACGCCGCCTAACTTGGCCAGTTCCTGTTCTATCTCACCGACATGACGATGGGAATGGCCGACATTGTATGCGGCGATGCTGTCGTTGACTTCCACAAACAGATTTTGTAGTTTTAATCCGCGTCCCGCTCCAGTTACGCCTGATTTGGCATCGACAATGATCTGCTGCGGATCAATAAGCCGTTCTTCCAGCAACGGCGCCAGACCCAGGACTACACTGGTCGGATAACAACCCGGATTACCGACCAGTCGGGCGTCTCGAATCCGATCTCGATTCAGTTCCGGTATGCCGTATACGGTGGATTTTAACAGGGAAGAAGAGGTGTGAGGCCGTTTATACCATGTGGTATACACCTCCGGTGTGTCAAACCGAAAATCGGGACTGATATCCACTACACGTGTTCCGCGCTCCAGAAACTGTGGGGCCTGTGCCATCGCAATACCATCCGGCGTGCAGAAACAGACGACATCAGTCGATGTATCCGCGATCTCGGAGGAGGATTGTAGGACAATGTCGTAATTCGGATCAATATGAGGAAATATGTGGCGCAATGGCTGTCCGTGATATTGTTCCGATGTGGCGAAATCGATCCGGATATCCGGATGTTGCGATGCCAATCGGTATAACTCCACCCCCGTGTATCCTGTCGCTCCGATAATCCCCAATGTAATCATAGTGTATCCCTTTTATCTTCCAGAATTTTCTCTATCCGTTTCTTCAGCTTCTTCGCCTGTTGGGGCGATTTGGAAATAAGTAGAATCGTATTTTCTCCGGCGATGCTGCCAACTACCTCCGGCCAGGCTGCCCGGTCAATCGTTTCACATACGCCCGATGCATGGCCGGCGGAAGTCTTGAGGACGACCATATTCGTCGCATCCTCTACGCCGGCGACAAAATCCCGTACCTCGCGCTCGACCAGCTCATCCTGTGTCTCAGATGAGTAGTACCTGGGAATAACATATTTAAATCGTCCATCCGATGCCCGTATTTTCAGTACATGAAGTGCTTTGAAATCTTTTGACAACGTGCCCTGATTAATCTGGATGCCCTTTTTCGTCAGCACAGCAATAATCTCCCGCTGTGTATGAAAATGGCCCTGCTCGATCATCTTTCGAATGGTCTCTTGACGATATTGTTTTGTGCTCATTTTAGAATAAAAATTTCTTTTTTAGAATAAATATTCCATATCAACTGAAACGACTAATATAGACTTGATTCGATTCCTGTCAAGACATATAATAGTACCTGTTGTATTTTTTATAAAATGGGCAAAAAAATAAGAATAATTAGACCTATCAGCGCTCTTATTGGTCCATACATAACGCTATCTATGTATATTAGTGGATGAACAGATAGCGTGAGCGTAAAAGCAGGGGAGAATTTTTGACTGCCCGGACCGACTATCCGTACACATCGGAAGTCTTCGGCTGTATTCTGTGGGAGGAATAAGGGGAATATTGAATTATGTTAACCGGAAATCAGATGCATCACTTTCGTGTCTTTGGATTTGTCGTCCTGCGTCAGTTGTTTTCGTCTGATGAGGTGGAAACCATTTGTACTCAGGCAGACGAAGTATGGACCGAAGGATTAGGCCATGCACCGGCACCCGACGAATCCATTTCCGTAGCGCCGTTTCTGGAACTGCATCCATCGCTGATTAAATGGATTGAGGAAGACCGTCTTTATGTGCCGATGACCCAGCTTCTGGGTCAGGATATGATCTGGTCCGGCTCCGAGGGCATTCTGGGGACCACGACCAAGCGAACTTATCATCACTGGCATGCCGACCGTCCGGGACCGCTCGAACTCGGGTATCTCAGGATAAAAATCATGATGTATCTGGAGCCGATGCGTAAGAATACCGGTGCCTTACGGGTCATTCCGGGTTCACATCGCTCCCCGTTTCATGAAGAACTCATGGCGTTTCAGCAATCTCATGCCACAGAAGCGCCGGACTTCTTTGGCGTTAAGGGCGCCGATGTCCCGGCGTATCCCGTGGAAACCGATCCCGGCGACCTGGTCGTGTTCAACCAGAACCTGTTTCATGCGGTCTACGGCAAGGTTGACCGGCGACGTTACCTGGCATGGAAATACGCCGCCAGACCGACAACCGATGCGCATCTATCTTCGATAAAAAAACACAGCGAATATGCGTATACACCCCATGAGCAATTGCAGCAAAGTGACAGTCCACGGATTCGCCGTTTGATAGATGGATTAGTCCAATGGGGCGAACAGTCAAATAATTTGTAAAGTTGGACAAGTGAGGTTATGATTGTCTTGCCCACTCGCCCACAAAATAGTTCCGAGGCCCGAGTTCCGGGTGTTATCGTTTGTACTCGGAACTTTCTGCACGGAACTCGGAGCTATCTACATAGAGCCCACTTGCCCACTTGCCCACTTGCCATTTTCTCCCATGCATACCATCTCCATCAACCACCCTATCCTGGAACCCCGTGACGGCTTGCTGCTCGGCAACGGTGACCTGTCCGTCAGCATATATCAGAAACCAAACCAGATCGTCTGGCGCTTCGGAAAAAACGACGTCTGGGACCGCCGATTGGATTTGAGTGACAGTCCGCGTCCATCGCATATCGACGAGATTGCCGCAGGCATACGTGACGAAGGATGGACCAGCCACGGCTTTATCGATGGGCAGGGTAAGGCGCTGCATGGAACGAATAATGAAAAGCGGATGCAAGAGCTCTGTGACGGTCCACCAGCCTATGCCAAACGTCCGTATCCCTGTCCTAAACCGGTTGGCGAACTGGCCATGCACCTTCCGGTTGATCTGCCCCCCATGCAGATCGACCAGCGGCTGACGATTGAAGAGGGACTCATAACCATCATCTGCCGATGGCCCAATGGCGTGAAGGTTCATGTCGCCTGCTTTATTCCTCCTACGCCCAACGTGCTCGTTGTTCGCTGGCATATTGATGGATGGACGAATAAAACCGCCACAGGCTCCGGCACACCGGTGCGCTTTTCGTTATATCGATGGTCGGACCCAACCATCGAAGCCTATGCCGTCCGATTGTATGCAGAAACCGGCTTCAAGTATTTCGAAGGCGTCTTGCAGGCCCGTAAGTCTAAGCCTCTGTCTGCCCCTGAAACCGATCGGGTCGATGATCAATATGTCATTCGACAACAATTTTATCCGGATCTATCCTTCAAAGACGGTTTTAAATATGTACTCGCCCCCATCAACCCTCATATAGACATCACTCCTGTCGATATGCCCGGACCAGATGAAGCACGGCTGCATCTCATACCCCAGGACGACGCCTTGAATGGTTGGCTGATCACTGCGATGGGAACCAGTACGGATGAGGGCGGTGCAGAAGCGGAAATACGCCGTGTAGCAAGATCAATTTCCGATAAAGGAGCAGATGCCGTTGAAGCCTGGGCTCAGGATAGCATCCACAGCGCCGAATCATTCTGGCGTCGTTCTTCGGTATCTGTTGATGATCAGATGATGGAGCAAACCTGGTATGAGACCCTGCATGCCAGGCGCTGTGCCTTTCGGCCGGATGTCATAGCGCCGGGGCTGGCTATGCCGAGTACGGTCCAGGATTACTCGCTCTGGCACGGGGACTATCATACCAACTACAACTATCAGTCTCCCTTCTGGGGGGATCTGACGGCCAATCATCTCGATCTGTCGGATGCCTTTTACCCCGGCATGGCTCCTATGATCCACCTGGGGCGTAAATTAGCGCGGGACTACTGGAGCTGCCGGGGTACATTCATCCAACTCTCGGGTTATCCGTTTGAAATCGAAGACGATCCATACGGTACCGGTCCGTTATGCCGTATGGCTTACATGACCGGCTGGATCGCTAACCACTACTGGTGGCGATACCGGTACACCCTGGACCGGGGCTGGCTTGAAGATCAAGGCTACCCGGTCCTGCGTGATTGCGCCCTGTTCTATACCGATTTTCTTAAATCAGATGAAGAGGGGACCTACCATGCCTTTCCATCCGGCCAGGGGGAATACTTTTATACAGGAAAAGCGGAAGACTATACCGACCGGCCTCAGGTGATCCGCCATGCCCGTTACTGTCTGAACATCGCCTTACAAGCCGCACAAATTCTTGATTCAGATGAATCGTTTCAGAACGAATGGCAGGATCGATTGGATCATCTGGTCGTTGTCGATGATCCGATTCTACTGAAGTTTTCTTCAGAAGAAAAACACCGATATATATTAAATGCGCCGGAGTTTACCGCGTATGATGTAGGGCATATTCCGCGTCCCGAAGATGCGCCTGTATTTCTTCAGACAACAGCAGACAATGCGCTGTGGCGTAATTATTTCGGCCAGTTCCCCTGGACGCTGATGATTCACCTGCGCAATAGAGCTTACCATCCGGAAAGAGATTATGCTGCGGTATGCGCTTTTATAAACAAATGGCGCCGACCTAACGGTACCATACGGGCGATGTCGGAAGCAGATTATGGCTATATCGGCGTCTATACAGAGAGCCAGGGCATCCTCGCTCCGCTTCAGGAGATGATGTTGCAAAGCTGGGATGGGGTTATCCGTCTGTTCCCGGCCTGGCCGACCCATATAAACGCCTCGTTCACCACCTTTCGAGCAGAAGGGGCATTTCTGGTCAGTGCCATCTGGGAAGCAGGTGGTGTAAAACACGCAGAAATAGTCAGCGAACAGGGCGGAGTATGCCGGATCTCCGGTTTTTTTTCAGGACAGATGGTTGTGCAGGATGATGGAGGCAGCCGGATTCCGTATACCATACAGGATGATGTGTACCTATTCGAAACGACACTGGGTGGGCGGTATCGAATAGGAATTGATTGATTTGTTGATTTGTTGATTGTCTGATTTTAAAAGTCTTTCAATCACCAACTCGCCAAATCACCAACTCACCATTTATCATATCGCCTCTTCCCCCGTCTCACCTGTCCGGATACGGATGCATTCCTCAAGCGGCAGCACAAATATCTTCCCGTCGCCGGGGCTATCCCCCTCCGTCCTCGCGGAATGCAGGATCAGGTTGACGATCTCATCCTTAAATTCATCGTTGCAGGCGATTTCCATTCGTATTTTGGGCATCAGTGGAATATCAACTTCCCTGCCGCGAAACAGACCGGTACGATGCCGAGCGCGTCCGTGCCCCGATACCCGCGACAGGGTCATCCGGGTGATCTCCTTACCGGTCAACGCTTCCCGGACCTCATCCAGCTTTTCCGCCTTGAAAATGGCAATGATCAGTTTCATGAAATATGTACTCCTGTACTACAAATGCGTCAATCCATACCCCACTTCTCCGTGTTGGGAGTGGTCGAGGCCAACCTGCTCTTCTTCCTCCGTGGTCCGAAAGCCGATGGTACGACCGATTAGCCAGACGAGCAGCGCCGTGACCGTTGCGGAAAGCGTTATGGCGATCAGCACGCTCTTACCCTGTACCTTGAGCTGCTCCCATCCGCCGACATCGGTGGCGGCCAGGCCGACGAGCAACGCACCGAAAATACCACCGATTCCATGAATACTGAACACATCCAGCGTATCGTCGTATCCCATTTTCACTTTTAACTGGACAAACTGATAGCAGATCACGGCGGCCCCGAACCCGAATGCCAGAGCCCAGGCCGGCGTCACGCTGCCGGCTGCCGGCGTGATGGCCACCAGCCCGGCCACAATGCCGGAAACCAATCCCAGGGCGGAGGCTTTGCCATAATGAAACATTTCCGTCAGCATCCATCCGACGGCTCCAGCGGCTGCTGCTGTTTGCGTCGTGGTCAGCGCCAGCACCGCGCTGGCATCGGCGGAGACGGCCGAGCCGGCATTAAAGCCGAACCACCCGATCCACAGCAGGCCGGAACCGGTCATGCTCATGGTCAGATTGTTGGGCTTCATGGTACTGTGGGGATATCCTTTTCTGGGGCCGAGGAGCAAAACGGCGACCAGACCGGCAATACCGGCGGAGATATGCACGACCGTACCGCCGGCAAAATCGATAGCGCCTTCTTTGAACAGCATGCCGTTTTCGTTCCAGACCAGATAGGCAAGCGGATCATAGACCAGAAAGCCCCACAGTAAAATAAAAATGCAGTAACTTTTAAACCGCACCCGTTCGGCGAAAGCACCGGCAATCAGGGCGGGCGTTATAATCGCGAACTTACCCTGGAACATAGCGAACAAATAGGTCGGCACCCCGGTATCTCCCCACAGATCGTCGGGCTTGACCCCTTGTAGAAACAAAAAATCCGTACTCCAGCCCAGAACGCCCGGTATCAAGGTCGATGTGCCAAAGGCAAGCGCAAACCCGACGATCACCCACTGCACGCCGAAAATGCCCATGGCAGCAAAACTGTGCATCATGGTGCCGAGCACATTACGCGTACGCGTCAGCCCCCCGTAAAACATCGCAAGCCCCGGTACCATGAGCAGTACCAGGGCACAACTAACCAGCATCCAGGCGGTATTACCGGTGTCCAGGACAGCAGGGGCAGCTTGGAGCAGGACATCGCCTGCAGGCTCTTTTTCGATAGCCAGAACCTGATAGGGAATGAAAAAAGCCAGACTTCCTAAAATACGTATCACGCCGAAAACAGACATGCACTACTCCTCTGTACGTCAAGGTGTGTATAGGTTCGTTTTTTAAAGGTTGAACCAATATAAGCAACCTCTGTTTCCAACATATTTCGCGGATGTTAAATCTTTGTTACATGGATGTTAAATTTTTGTTAACGGATATTGAGCAGAAGTAGTGGTGTGCAGGTTTATAAAATCCGTATAACCGATTGGGCTGCAATAATCAAATAAAACTGGACGTAAATAGGTTGTATTATTACAATATATATCGTTTTATCCTACAAATTATATAGACAAATTGACCACCACTCGTGGTTTCCCATCATGGCCAACACGGTTTCAAATCGATGCCCTGGTAGCCGGTTCTATCTGACCGATCCCGGTACGATGTTCGAAGTGCAAATGGAACGGAGCGTTTGACCGTCATCCCCGCGTCGCTTTCAAGCGCTGCTGACTCCTACACCCAGACCGAATATCAAATACGTTGCGAATGGGGCGTCCGGGGCGTCCTTACCCTGGCGCCGATCAGCGATGTGGTGATTATCATCGATGTGTTGTCGTTTACCACCAGTCTCGATATCGCGGTCGCCTATCCTTATCTTTATAGAGATGCTTCAGTGTATCCCTATGCCGTGCGCCTACATAATAATACCCATGAATAATGTACATTACGACCTTTGCGTGGTCGGCGGTGGTAGCGGTGGATTCGGGGCGGCCTGTGCGGCGGCGCGTCTCGGGGCGAGCGTTCTGCTTGTAGAGGCAGGACCGGGGCTCGGCGGGACCAGCACTCGGGCGGGCGTTAATAATTATGAGCCGGTAGCAGGCGCTACGGGGTTGCCGCAGGAAATCTTTGATCGCCTGAAAGATATTCCGGATGCGGTCACCCTGCAACGTCCCTGGGCTACATACCACCCGGACCGCCCGTGGGGGTGGACCAAGCCTGCCGACGAGACCGATTACCGCCTCAGTCTGAGCCGCCGTAGCGGTGTACCTATTGTGTTTGAACCGGATATCCTTGACCGGGTTATGCAGGATATGCTGACCGACGCAGACTGCCGGATCGTATTAAAAACCCGTTTTACAAAGGTAAATTATGATCGGGAACATATCCATTCCATCGTTATCGAAGATCCGAACGGATCGAAAATAGTTGAAGCAAACCTGTTTATCGATGCGACCGCTGATATTTATCTGGCGCGAGCCGCAGGCTGCCGGACAGCTATCGGTGTTGAAGCGCGTGAGGTATATAACGAACCGACTGCCCCGGAACAGCCGGAGCTTGTCCTCAACAATGCCAGTCTGTGCTACCGTGTTACGCCCTTCAAAGACGATGAGCCGTCTCAGATTCAACCGCTGCTCGATCTGATAGATATCGAACGTATCCGGCCGGTTACCAGTATCCGCACCTATCCCAATGGCGATCTCAACATGAACCCGCTGCACATGATGTCGGGGGTAGAAGCCTACGAACTGGGGAAATCAGCCTATGAAGAAGCCGAAAAAAGGATCTATGCCCACTGGCACATGCTCCAGACCCACTATGAGTTTGATCGATGGCGGCTGGTGTGGATCAGTCCCATGTTGGGCGTACGGGAGTCTTACCGGCTTATTGGACAATATGTCCTGCGCGAGCAAGACCTTGAGACGGGTTTGGAGGCACAAACACATCCCGATATCATCGCCTTCGCCGACCATGCCCTTGATTTTCACGGCGTCCGTCCAAGCCGTCAACTGACCAACGGGCCGTATGGGATTCCCTTTCGATGTTTGCTCACTAAAGAAATAGATAATCTTCTCGTTGCCTGTCGCGGCGCGAGCTTTTCGTCCATCGCCGCCTCAAGCTGCCGATTGAGCCGGACCATGATGGTGCTGGGCCAGGCCGCAGGAACCGCCGCCGCCTTATTCGGTAAAAATGTGCAACATTATGATGCCCGGGCGTTGCGTGACCGCCTGAAACAGAATGGCGTAGCCCTGGCCTTATCGGAAGGATATCTGGAGGTGATGCCCGGCTTAACTCCGCTGCAAACGCCGAGGTGGTGATTTTTAGTACAGTGTTAAGAGTTCAGAGGGCAGGGTAAAAACGCCTCTCGTATAATTCTCCAAGCTATGGATCCCCGCTTAAAGCCTGCGGGGATGACAACCTTTTAACTTTTGTCGTGTACTATAACTATTCTGTCAGCTTTTCATACACGGTGCGGGCTTCTCGGAACTGACTGAGAACATGGTCGCGTTCCCTTTGAGAGCGCCAGCCGGTGTGTGCGTCGGCCATTTCGATCAGGCGGTCTATCCAGCGGACGAAATACCGGGCGGACGCCTTATTACGGATTGGCTGATCACCGACATAAACGCGAATCGGCTGTGTTGTCGCCAGAGGGTATCGGTCGTCAATGGGGTGGGCATTACGTGCGCCTTCAGCCTGAAGTGTATACCAGCCGCTCTCCCGAACGTTGATCTCATGTGTGAATGACGAGTGATTGCCGGGGAAACCGCTCTGGATCATCGGGATGGAATCCATTTCCTGTCCATTATGATACACCACGACTTTTTCGAGTGGTACGATGCTCTGCATTTCGCCTTTCAACGTGATCGTGCCGCCTTCTTTCGGGAGATGAATTTCATCTCCCGGCAGAGCATCGTTGATGCTGAAGGTCAAAAGCGGACCATTTGTGGCAAAGGTATGCCCCTGCCGCAAAGCCGTCAGCCAGTTGTCCCAGGACAGCGGCTTGTCTCCCAGATAAACATACGAACGAACCTGCCCGACAATGGCGGTCCGATACAGACTGCTGATCGAATCCTCACCGCCGGTCAGAATAATGTTGAAATCATTATTCAGCAAATGATGCCAGACATTCAGAACTGCATGGCCGGCGCCGGATATTTCAAGCGCATCTACTGTGCCCAACGCCGCATCTACCGGGAATGATTTGGCGCCTCCCAGGCTTGGATTTTCTCCTCCGAGTGGATCATTCTCTCCGAAATACGGGTGCACATAGCCTCTGAAAGCGCCCTGTTCTCCCGCCAGTCTGAGCATGTCCGTATTGGACGGATACAGACTCTCGATGGCGGTACCTTCATAGCCGGAGGCAAATGGGGACAGGAGATGGTCCTTAAGATCGAGGAAATAGACATGACCGTGAAAGGCTGGCCGGTATTCCTCCCCGACAATCAGGACGCGATCCGGTGTCGAGAGCGCATCGGGCTTTCCAGTAAAGAACGGATAGTCCAGAATACGATTGTCTTTATTGGCGACCAGTTCATTGACTACCGCCTGGTCTTCGGCATCCGACATGAAAATCAGGTTTTCCAGGGTATTGTGCAGATCACCTGCATAGTTCATATGGACATGTGTGCTGCCGCTGTACCAGCCTTGCGCCGGCATATTCGCCATACGTGACAAGGTCAGGGCAACAGCGACCGTCTTATCGGCCGTCACTTCGACTGTTTCTCTATCAGGATGGTATTCGAAACCCTTCATCGCTTCAACTTCAAATGGTCCTTCAGGCACCTCGATGGTGAATGTACCCGACGTATGAAAAAAATGTTCATTGAGACGGCCGACACGATGATACATGTCATCAGGCGCATACGATTTGCCATTCGATGCCTGTGTGTAGACGCGCGCTGCCGTTGGTTGCCCTGTGCCTGCATCCAGGATGCTTACCGCCACTCGCCCATGTGGATGACGCCACCGCTTCTCTTTAATGACGACTTCCGTCATTTTTCCGCCTACGGTTTGCATAATTCGAAGTTGCGGTATACCGTATTGATTCGAGATATAGGCTATTTTAGATCCGTCAGGAGACCACCGGGGATAAAAGTCATCCCAATCGCCGAAGGTGATTTTATACGGTTCACCACCCGCTGCAGGCAGTATATATAAATGGGTGAACTGACCGCCTACATGGGAAGCATACACAAAACGGGCGCCATCGGACGACCAGTGTGGTCGGGTGCGGTACAGGGTTTGTTCGGTATGAATAAGCCGGGCTTTATCGATGGCATTCGGCTCGACCGGCATACGCCAGATGCCGCCAGATCCCAGGGGAATACCCCGGTTGCTGAGGAAGAGTAACTCGTTGCCGTCAGGTGACCAGGATGGTTCGATGTGCAAATCAAACGCTCCGAAATAGAGCCGGGATTTCCCGAATGAGTTATCCCGCGTCAACGGCATGGGATCACCGGCCGCTTTGCCGTCCTTCATCACCTGAACGAAGATGTTATAATATCCGGCGGGTTCGGTAGACACATAAGCCAGTCGGGAACCATCCGGAGACCAGGCCGGGTCCAGATACAGATGTTCTCCGGTCTTCAAAGGCGTGGATACACCAGTATTCACATTGAGGATCATTAGATCAATGGTCCGGTTGTCCGTCTCCGTCGTATAGACGATCCAGGCGCCATCCGGAGACCACGCCGGCGATGAATCGTATGTGGTGTTATCCGTTAACTCGTATGCGATGTGTTCTCCAGGTCGCATACGCCAGAGAGAACCATGCATGGCAAAAGCCACCGTCGTGCCGTCCGGAGACCAGGCGGGGCGGCGGGGGCTGGAGGTGGAAGGCGGGGGCAGATAAAAATTGTGCATATAATTGCCGCCCGTCTTCGCCGCCGGATACGCCGGTTGGGCGGACAGGGTTAAAGGGAAAAGATTGAAAAAAATCAGAGTACAGCATACAGAGCACAGCGTACAAAGTGCAGGGGATGGAATACGGCCCCCCGGAGAACTCGCTGTATCTCTATAGAAGACCAACAATACAGATGATGGAATATTCATACGTCACCTTCAATTTTGGCCACCTGTTTTCGTGAGCTCGTCGAGCGTATGGTTCATACGCCTCATGATACGGCCATGAAAATGCGTGGCATGTTAAATCGCCTGATGATCAAAAGGTTCGGCAGGCAGGAGGAGCTATTAAGACCGCCCATACAAACAGGCGTACCTATTTAGCCTTCTGCAAACTGGATTTCCGGGTTTGTTCCGTGCCGTTGATGACATGCTGGACGATCTCGAAAAGGTCCTGTACACGGTAGGGTTTAGAAACAACATCACAAAATCCATTAATTTGTGTCGATGACCCGAAAACCAGGTTGGTTCCTCGAATCGTCA
>CAJXCW010000072.1 GCA_913051705.1 uncultured bacterium | reverse complement strand
GCTGTCGACCGACAGCACGCCGGAGGCGGCCGAATCGGTGTGGGCCGGCGCAACGGTGTTGCTCGACACGTTCGACCCGATTCGCATGGGCGGCACCGGGCGTCAGGTCGATTGGACGCTGGCCGCGCGGATTGCCCGGCGTCGCCGTACGATCTTGTCAGGCGGACTGCGGGCGGAGACAGTTGGTGCGGCCGTACGGCAGGTCGCGCCCTATGGGCTCGATGTGTCCTCGGGCGTCGAATCGCGCCCGGGAATCAAGGACCCGGTACGGATGCAGGCGTTCTTCGCGGCGGCGACCGCGGCCACGAGCCCGGTGTCGACAGGCGGACAGGCATGAGGACTATAGACACAGAGCTGCCACCGGTGAGCGCCCGGCAGAGACCAAGGCCACGCGCTTCACCCGCGATCTCGTATTGGTTCTGCATCTTGAGCAGTTTTTCCATGAAATACGCGCCTACCACCCGGGCGTTTTCAACCAGGTTATCCCGCTCTACAATTTCAATGTTCGCCAAACCTGTAGCACAAAGCAGGGGATCGCCGGCGTGAGAGGAAAAGGGCATATACCCTTTGGCAACCGCGCCGTCGGCGATTTCAGCACTCGTTACCACGGCGCACAACGGCACCCCGCCACCCAGCCCCTTGGAGCAGGTGACAATATCGGGGACAAAGTCGAAATGCTCAAAGGCAAACCATTTGCCGGTACGCCCGAAGCAGGTGAGTGCTTCGGGCGCCACCATCAGAATATCGCGTGCTTTGCAGATTTCCACCATCCGATGTATCCATTCCTTCGACGGGACGATCTGTCCGGCGGCGCTCATCATCGGCTCGAAAAAGAACGCGGCCGGCTTACCGGAGGTAGATGTGTCGATGACATACTCGGCCGCGTCGGCACAGCCTAAATTACAACAGGCTTCTCCCTTACAAAACTGGCAACGATACGTGTACGGCGGCGGGACGAACGAGGCGCCGGTCGGCATCGGTCCGTATCCCTCCCGGAGCATACCGCCTCGTCCGGTGATGGAAGCGCTGCCGTAAGACTGACCATGGTAGCCACGCATCAGCGCAATCACTTCGAAACGACCGGTATATTTTCGGACCAGGCGTAACGCCATTTCATTCGATTCGGAGCCGGTACAGGCAAAAAAAGATTTCTGCAGCGGGTCCGGGGCGATCTCCGCTATTTTTTTGCCAGCAGCACTTCCGACGGCGCGATAAACGTCGTCCCGACCTGAATAATCTTCTCCGCCTGTGCACAGAGCGCTTTGACATAATCCGGATGAGAATGTCCCAGCGTTACACACAATTGCCCGGACTGAAAATCGATATACCGCTTGCCCTCCACATCCCACATGTAAATGCCTTCCCCCCGTTCCGGCACCAGCGGTGCCGTCCGCATCGGGTGACGCAGCAGATATTTATTTCCCAGCTCAAGCCAGCCTGCGTTCGTGGTGGGTAAATTTTCCATGTTTGATCTCCGCAGTGGGTAATGCGCTCCAGTTGTCTCACTCTACCACTCTACCACTCTACCACTCTGCCCAATTGTCTGATTGTCTGATTGTCTGATTGAAAACCTGCCCCTACTGCCTGTCCAGTCGACTAATTGACTGATTAATTATCTGGTTTTTCCTTTTCGATCACCCAATCACCCAATCACCAATTTCTTTCTCCCCGCCTACCTTCCTTCAGCAATCTGCGCTGCCTGCCAGTCGAAGTCCACCTCACCGGCATAAAACCGTTCCGGGTGTTCAATAGCCCAGATCTGCTTGCGGATTATCCAGTTTTCGGGTTCGATGGCGACGGCCTCCCGCCAGGCGTCCATCGCTTCTTTCGTCTCACCGCGTTGATAACACACCATACCGGCTTGAAAATGTACCAACGCCATGGGATCATCGAAGCCTGTCCCTTGCTCGGTTGCCCGAGCCAGATCTTCTATGTTTGGACTCTGTATAAACCCTTCAACAAAAGTGCGATCTGTGGCATGACGTATGTCGAATCCAGCGAATTTGATATACCGGATGATACCGGATTCATCAACGAAAACCATATTGGGAATCACCCGAAAACCAAAATAGGCGCTCAGCAGATTCTCGGTATCCACCACCGTCGTAAATTGGACGCCGGCCTGTTCTACATAAGGCCTTGCCGCCTTGCCGCCCTGAAAATCTATGGCTGCCGAAAGGATCTCTACGTGGTCTTGATGCGTTTCATATACATCCTGCCAGCCCGGCAGTTGCTCCCGGCAGGCTCACCAGGAGGCCCACATATAGATGATATACTTCTTATCCCTGCAATCACGAAGATTAAAAAGCCCCCCTTTAAGCGTCGGTAAACTGAGGTCCGGCATCTGATCACCGACCGCAAGGACTGATTGCTGATCCGTCTCCACCTTGTCTGGAAAATTTGGTGAGTTGGTGAATTATATTAACGGTCATCTTACAAACCCAGCCCCAAAGTGTCAATGTCAAACTCTGATGGTTCTAACCGATCAGGTTTATTCCATCGATTGGAAGGGCATTCTCCTTCTCTTCGGCCCATTCGACCTCGCTAATCCCCTCCTTCGACCGACGCCCTATTCAGGCAAGCTACAGAACAGGAGCTATTCCGCAGGTATTATGACCAGTTGGTCGAACATGGTGTAGAAAAATATACCTGGGAGGATTGCTGGACCGAATACCACCTCGGTACGATAAAGAAATTCTATCAATGGACTTTCCAGCAACATGGCTTTTATTCCCGGGTCGGCGGCGTTGCCCAGATCCCATGAGAAGTGCGGATTATCACATTGAGTCATGGCGGGCTCCAGGAACACATTCGTCAAAACCGGTTTCGCCGCGATCTCTACGACCGTCTGAGTACAACCATCATCAACGTGCCGGCTCTGCGAGATCGACCGGGAGATATCCCGTTATTAGCCGACTATTTCATTCAACAACAGGCCGAACGTGATCAGAAGGTAGCTCCGGAATTAACATCAGAGGCGCTCGATTTTATGCAAACCTACCCCTGGCCAAGCAATGTCAGGCAGATGCATCGCTTGATGGAACAGGTGATGTGGTCCCTCGACGGAGATCGGATTACAGCAGATACGATAAAAGCCCATCTTCAAGAAGCTGCTTAACCTCATTAACATAAGCCGCTTGTCTCTATCTAAAATCCGTTTATACTATGTGGATTATCCTATTCGAGATTAAACCGTGGCGCTAGAGGCGCCGCCTCCCCGGAGGAACCAATGAAATCCTACCGCGTCGGCATCATCGGCCTGGGCCGTATGGGCAGTACCATCGACGATGAAGGCCATAGCCCCCTACCCTATTCCATCGCGGCCTCATGCCGGGCGAGTGACCACCTCGATATCGCGGCCGGATGCGATTTGCACGTGGAAAAACGTGAGGCGTTCAAAGACCGGTGGGGCGTAGAAGCGCTCTATGAAGATTATATGGAGATGGTCCGGCAGGAGCAGCCCGACATCGTGGCCGTATGTACGACCGCTTCCGGTCTACCGAAACCTGCCCGCGAGGCCCCTGACGCCGGCTTCCGTGGGGATTCCCATGCCGAATTGTCCGTGGCCCTGGCAAACGCCGGCGTGCCGATGCTCTATGTTGAAAAAGCCGTGGCCAGCTCTATGGCGGGGATGGATGCCGTGCATGATGCGGTAAAGAAAAATAACACGGTGTTTAACTCTGGTGTGCTGCGCAGGTTTGACAACCGATACGATGTCGTCCGGGATGCCGTACTTCGGGGCGATGTAGGTGAGCCGAAAGCCGTTGTTCATTACGCCCAATCGTCACTGATGCATGGCCATATTCATTCCATCGACACGGTGTCCTGGCTGATCGGTGATCCTGCCATCAAAGCGGTGCGTGGTGAGATCATTCCTCGTGACTACGTGATCGAAAACAACCACATTCCCTACGATCCGGTCGCTACCTACCAGCTTGCCTTTGAAAATGACGTGCAAGCCTGGTCCGTACCGGCAGCTGGATGGGAATTCGAGATTATCGGCAGCGAAGGGATTATCCGTTCGCAAAACAACGGCGCGAGCGTATCCTACCGCACCGATCAGGGCGGCAAACAAGGCAAAAGAAATCTCTGGGAAGAGACGTCGATCGATTTCGTCACGCCGAAAAGCACCGTTGTCTCCTGCCTGGAAGACCTGGTAGAATCCTACGAAGCCGGCAACCCGTCTCGAGGCCATATAGACGTAACGCACCACATCACCGAAGCCTGCATCGCCGTCGCAGAAAGCCACAAACAGGGGGGGGCGTGGGTAGATTTACCTTTGAACGGACGAGACCTGTATATCTGGCACGTATAAAAAGAATTGGCGATTTGTTGATTGATGACGCATAGCGGCATCAATCAACAAATCGAAGATACGGAGGATTCATGAACAAAGATACGCGCCGTCGTCGCATGCAGAACGCCCTCTGGGGTCTGTTCATCGGAGATGCTCTGGCGATGCCGGTGCACTGGTACTACAATCTGATGAACATCGAGACGGGCTTCAACGGGGGCATCCGCACTTACGAAGTACCACCCCATCCCCATCCGGAGAGCTTCATGGTCGGAATGGCCTATCGGCCGGATGTCGAAAATGCAGAAAAACTGGGGCGCCCTTACGACATCCTGCATGAACACAGCCGCTTCTACCAGACCACTTATAGTGCGCTGGGTATTGAAAGAAACGAAAGGGAAAGTGAACATGGTAACCTGACGCCCTCACTGGAGGACCGGTACCATTATCATCACGGTTTGAAAAAGGGGGAGAATACCCTCGGTGCCCATTTTGTACGCGTGCTCATGCGTTCGATCATCCGACAGGGTATCTACAAACCGGATGCTTTTCTTGAAGATTTCATCGACCATCTGACGACGTCCGGCAAGAATCGAGATCCTTATACGGAGATATACATCCGGTGCTGGTTCGAGAACTATGCCCTGGGCTGGCCGGTGCATGCCTGTGCTGAACAACAGCGCAACCGCTGGTCGATCGGCTCCCACGGCGGTCTGATCCGTCCGATGGTTCTGGGGATGCTGTCGATGAACGCCTATCAGGGGCTCGGCCTGGCCATCGAACATCAGAATCTGACGCACCGCTCCGAACTGGTCGCCGCCGCCCTGGGCGTACTTGTGCCTTTAATGGATGATTTAATGAATGGCAGCAATGTAGAGGAAACGATCAACGAATATGCCCGAACCGTTCACCCGCCGCAGGTGACCGGCGAAGCGCTCTTCAAAATATACCGGGACCGCGGTGGCCCCGGCAACATTCCTGAAGACCAGGTCTGGCGCCTGCACATGGATTTGACCGAAGCGCCGCTTGACCTGCCGGAATTGAATGAGAAGTATGAAGAACGGGATGTCATCCGACAACAGTTCGCCAATGCCTGTTATCCGGAGCATGGGCTGCCGCTGCTCCTGTATCAGACCTCTCACCACCAGGCCGATGCCGAAGCCTCTCTACTGGCCAATGCCAATGCCGGCGGTGACAACGTACATCGCGGTATGGTCATGGGCCTTTTGGTCGGCGCGGCAACGGACGAACTGCCGGATTATCTGATGGGTGGCCTGCTTGCCCACGATGAGCTGGCGGATGAAATAGACGACTTCGTTGATATTGCGCTGAGCGGAAAAGGGATTTGACCTGCCCCGGTTAATTGGCTGCTTGCTGCGACCGTGAGATTTTCAATAATTCTGCGGTTCCCGATGGCTCGCCCGTATACGCGGTGCCGTAAGAGATAACTTCCCAGCCATAGTTTGCTCCAGCGCGGATGGAACCGACCCTCGGCGAAAAAGTGGAACCACGCGGCGTCGCCTACTTCACAGATGCCTCCGCCTTGACCCCTGCTTTCGGCCATCCTCCGACCGTGATCCTGGGGCCGGGAGAAGCATCACAGGCGCACCAGACCGACGAATACTGTTTCATGGCCAGCATGGAGCAAGCCGCCGAAGCCTACATGGACATCGCCCGAAAATGGTGTGATTAATTAACCGATACACGAAAGGAACTTCCATGACCACCTGCCGCGCTGCCCTGATCGGATGCAGCCGTATGGGCGCCTTTATCGACAACGAAATGCCACCGGATAACCATCGCCTGCCCTACTCGCATGGCGCCGGATATACCGCTTGTGACAGGACGGATCTCATTGCTCTGTCCGATGTACGCCGTGGGGTGATGGACCAGGCCGGTATCCGTTACAATGTCCCCCAATCAAAACATTATCTCGACTATAAAGAAATGATTGAGAAAGAAAAACCTGATATCGTCAGTGTGGCTACCCAACCGGAACAACGGGCGGACATCGTAATCTACGCCGCAGACCATGGCGTGAGAGCCATCTATGCTGAAAAAGCGCTTTCGGCCTCATTGGAAGAAGCCGATGCCATGCGCGAAGCCATAGAGCGTAATAAGGTATTGTTCAATATGGGAACCAATCGCCGATGGCATACCGGTTATGACACGATGATCGAAGTCATCCGAAATGGTTGGCTCGGTGCCCTTAAAACAGGGATCAGCCATATGACCGGTACTCTGTTCAATACCTCCAGCCATATTTTTGATTTGCTTTTCCGGCTTAATGAAGACAATCCGGTCGTCTGGGCCCAGGCGCATCTGCCGAAAGGCGATGGGATTATTGATGGAGATATATTACATGAAGATCCAGGTGCTCACGGTATGTTTCAATTCGAAAACGGTGTGACGGCCTGGTGCCTGAACTCCGGATTTTTAATCTTCTCTTACTTTCTTCCTCTCTACCTCTCCAACACCGGATGCTGCAAATGGAAATCCGTCGCCTCCTGATAGACCCTGGCGACCGCCAGCATGTCCGCTTCCCCATATAATTGACCGACAAAGCTAATGCTGGTCGGAGAGCCGCTCTCTTTGAAACCGTTGGGTAAACAAACAGCAGGGTGACCGGTAAGATTGGTCAACAGCAGGTTGTTACCACCATAGGAGGGGGTGATAAAGACATCAATTTGTTCCATCACCTCGGCCATCTGTTGCATGACCAGGGTCCGTACCCGATTGGCCTGTATGTATTCCACGGCCGGAATCATACGGGCCTTGCGAAAGGTATTGGGCCAGGCGCCTTTATTCTGCCGAACGAGTAGATCATCCCGGTTGTTGCGGGTCAGTTCGTCGAACGCCGCCGCCGCCTCCACACCGAGCACAAACCGAATTGAACGCAAATCGATCTCATCGGGCAGTTCAATGGGAATCAGGTTCAACCCCATGTCCTGTAACAACGCCAGTGAAGCGTCATCATTTTTCTTCCAGACGGCATTGTTTCCTCGCTTTGCCTCGAAGGCGCTTTTGTAATACCCGATGCGCAGTTCTGAAATATCTCGTTGGGCATCCCAGTTAAACGGCAGGTCCACCAGGGTAGCATCCAGATCATCCGGGCCATGGATGGCGTCGAAAACAAGGGCGCAATCCTCGACACTCCGGCACATGGACCCGATCTTATCCATGCTCCAGCTCAACGCCATGGCGCCGTATCGGCTCACGCGACCGTACGTGGGCCGAAGACCAGTCACCCCGTTTCGCGTAGAAGGTGAAACGATGGACCCCAATGTTTCCGTGCCGATGCTGAACCCGACCAGACCCGCAGCGGTAGCGGCGCCAGGTCCTGCCGAAGAGCCGCTGGAGCCCTCTTCCGGATTCCATGGATTTTTTGTTTTGCCTCCATACCATACATCGCCCATAGCCAGGGCGCCCAATGTCAGCTTGCCGATCAGCACGGCGCCCGCTTTATCCAGTTTTTGAACGACCGTCGCATCGAGGTCGATGGACTGGTCTTTGTATGGCATAGCGCCCCAGGTAGTCTTATAGCCCCTGGTGGCCAGCAGGTCCTTGGCGCCCCATGGGATGCCGTGCAACGGTCCCCGATATGATCCTTTTGCCAGTTCTTCATCTGCGCGTCTGGCTTGCTTCATAGCGAGCTCTTCCGTGAGGGTAATCGTACATTCCAGACGCGGGCCGTATTTCTTCAGTCTGTTCAGATACATGGTCGTCAAATTAACCGAACTGACCTGCCCTGATCGGATCAATGGGCTAAGCCTGGTGACCGGCCAGAAAGCTACTTCCTCTATATTGCCCGGCGCTTCCGAAACCGCCACCTCACTCATCCGCATTGGTCGTTTTTCCGTAGAAAACGTCATGCCGGGCAAAATGGGAGAGAAATGCAGCGCAGGCGGCACGCTATTGTCCAGAGGTATAGACCGCATCGTCTCAAAAGCCTCTGCCTGTTCATTCAGATCCTCCACCATCATTTCACGTTCTTCATCGGTAAACTCAAGGCCGGCCATTTTCTCCGCTTCCCGGATCACCGCTTTATTGATGGGTTGATCCGTCTCCTGCACCTTAGCCCAGAGAATCCCGGGCAACAGCGTTGACGCAAGCCCGACACTACTGAAATACGCCGTAAACCGCCGCCGCGATATCTCCTGCCCCAACAAATCAAAAAAATCACCCGTAATCGCCATGATCTTACCCTCCAAGGTCACCAGGTATCCATCCCTGCCTATCAATCACCAAATCACCAAATCACCAATCATCTCTTGTTCACCTGCACAATCCGATCTTCCTCAAGAATATACGCACTGAGTTGTCTGCCGTACACACAACCGGTGTCCAGTCCGATGACATAGGGTGATCGGTCTTTGCGACGTTTATATACCAGGCCACCCGGCGCATCGTGGCCGTAGATGATCAGCTTGTTATCAGCGGAATACGCATCATACCAGCGGGCGCCATATAGGTCGCCCGTCGGCGGCCAGGTACGAATGGCTAAGAACTCCTCACGGCTCGTCCCTTCAAACCCTTTCTCAGGATTTATACCGGCGTGGACCAGTAGAAACAGGTCTTCTTCAATCCATAAAGGCAACGCCTCTAACCAGGGCATGATGGCGTCTGAGATCGGCAGGATTTCATCTATGGTATGCTGCTTGGTCAACGATATAAAATCAACAGATACCCCTTCATGGTGTTGCATAAGCAATTCCAACAGCTTGGCATCATGATTTCCCATCACCATACGGGCGTCGGTCGCCTGAATCAATGTCCAGACGCCGACCGGGTCCGGTCCTTTGGTAAAGGCATCTCCAACTAAAAACAAACGGTCCCTGTCCGCATGATAATTCAGTACGTCCAGCAACCGTTGAAATTCTTGTGCACACCCGTGTATATCACCAATAAACAATGTACGCATAGGCCGTTTCACCACTTGCCTACTTGCCACCAGATGCTGTTTAATCAACAGCATTTTCCGCGTATCAACAAATGTACCGTCTTCGATCTGATACAAATAGATCCCGCTGGATACCTGTTTGCCACGTGCATTACGGCCGTTCCAATGTAGGGTGTGGAATCCGACAGGCTGATCTGCATCAACCAGGACATGCACCACCTGCCCGACCAGATTATAGATGACGATATGGACATGACTCGGCTCAGCTCAGCCAGGGCATAGCGAATGGTGGTCTCCGAATTGAAGGGATTGGGGAAATTTTGTCCCAGCGCATCGTCGTTCTGACCCACAACATAGTCATGTTCGCCGTCCGGACTCACCACCAGGTCAATGGCGCCATCAAGACCATCTACCCCGCCTAAATATCTTTTTTAAATTCAACAAACGTCAATTGTCCTGATGAAGTATTGCGCTCAAATACCGATACGGCATCGTCGAAAATACCAACGGTGTAAATATGTTTCTCATCCGGACTGATCGCAACTGCAGACACGCCGTCAAGGCCGTCTATACCCCCTATGTTATCGGACTTTACTTCAATAAACGTCAATTTCCCTGTCGTTTTATTACGGCGAAACTGGCCGATATCATCATCAGTCTGGCCGACGATATATACATGCACACTGTCAGAGGTAATCAAGATATCCGCAGCCCCAAACAACCCATCAACGGCATTGGACCCGTTCTTCAACACCTCATCAAAGGTCAATATCGCTTCTGTCTGGGCCGATAAAGTCCCGATCCAACCCAGAAGCAGCACATATACCATAAAATATCGGAGATACATGCACCCGATGTTCATCATCATACTCCTTAACCACCCGCTACCTGCGTTCGTACGCGCACGGCGCGCCGTACGCCCTACCTGCTCTGATCTGCAAAAAGCATCAGTCACTCCACATCAATATAAAAATACGAAAAACCATTTCGGTCAACCGGTTTTCGCCACAACATCCATATTGAATTAACTTGAGTCCCTATATTCCGACCATTATATTAAATCAGATCAGGAATGGTAGTCAATCATTGCGTAACCATGAGGAGACGCTCCTTGCGTAGAATCGGCATATTCGGTTGGGGCATCGTAGCTCCCCGCTCACGAAATATAGAAGCCTTCGCCAAAAATCTTGAACAATCGGAAAGCTGGCTCGGCCCATTTGACGGATTCGGTCCCAATAATTTTCTGGTCGGTACGCCTGATTTTGATTTTGGGGAATATAAATCGTGGATCGACGCCCGGTTTCCCGCAAACAGATATACCAGGCTTGTGGAGAAAATGGATCCCACCACGCTGCAGGCCATCGCTACGTTTGTCCAGGCATTAGGTCAGAATGAAGGAATGGAAGAAGAACTGCAACATCTTGGCACGGCCGCCCATGTATATATCGGCACAGGGGTAGGCAATATTCCGACCATCAGCCGAATATCCATGGAATTATATCGTGCGCAGAGGGCCTGGGATCGCTTCTGGGGAGATCCCGGAAGGAATAAGGCGCTTCAGAATTATGTGTCCATGACCGCTGAAGAACGGCCCGGGTATGTCGATGTACCTCCACATCCGGAGGAAGTGCCGGCCGCTAAACGGGATCAGGCAGAAGAAGCATGGTATAAATACTGGACCGGCCAATCGCCTGAATTGCAGGAATATTTGACAACGCTGGCGGAGATCGAAGGGATGAATGTGGAAGGCACGGTGGAAGCCGGAAAGATGAAACTGATCAAAGACAAACAGCGCAGCAAGCAACGACTTCAAGCCCATTGGGGGGCACCCGAGCCGCCCTGGGAATGCGTCTCACCGGATTTGATTTGGAATATTCACAACACACCGGCCTCCCAGGTCTCCATGATGGGCCGAATACATGGCCTTTCTATGGCCCCAGTTGCAGCCTGCTCGACCTTCGGCGTGTGCCTCAAGTTAGGTATAGATGCGATTCGTCGGGGAGAAGCCAGAGCTGTTGTTGTGGGTGCGACAGATCCGCCGCCGACCGCCCTACTGGTCGGGGCTTTCTACCGGGCACACGTCTCCGCCGCTGACGGCGCCGTGTCCAAACCGCTCACCGGCCTGCGCGGCACCCACGTGTCCGGAGGATCTGTCCTGTGGATCATTGGAGATTATGAATACATGATTGAAAAAGGATTCCAGCCGGTCGGTATGGAACCGATGGCCGTTGGCGTCAGTTCCGATGCCGATCACATCATCACGCCATCTAAAGAGGGGCCTCGATTGGCCGTAAACCAGGCCTTCGAAAACGCACAGGTCTCCCCGGAGATGGTCTCAACCTGGGACCTCCACGCTACCGCCACGCCGGGCGATTTTCTGGAAATGGAAAACCTGCTTGAAGTGGTACCCGACTCTGTTCTGGTCACCGCCCGTAAAGGGACTTTCGGCCACGGCATGAGTGCCGGCGGTGGATGGGAACTCACCGCCCAGTACCTTGGCTATGAGCGCGGCGCCCTGTATCCTACCCCCCTCTCAAAAGAGGAACTTAATACCGAAATAGGCCGTCTTCATGACCGATTTGTTTACGATGCCTCTTGTCCCCCTCCCGACGGCGTTGCCGGTAAACTATCGATGGGGATCGGTGGTATTAACGCGTGTGTTATTTCAAAACCGCTGGATTTATGATTTTGCAAACCCTTTAACAGGAGCTGATTATGGCCCTCATGGACATTGCCCCAGGCACCAAAATATCCGGGCAGATGTCGCCCGAGCCGACACAGGAAGATCTAACATTCGCCCAGCAATTGGGCATTGAATACGTCTGTCTGTGGACCGACGGCGAACATGCCAACTACGATTATTTTATGAGCTGCCGGGAAATTTATGAAAACGCCGGCATAAAGATCTACGGGTTCGGCAACAGCGACGTGCACAATCAGGATGCCATCGTCCTTAACTTGCCGAACCGGGATGCCAAGGTGGAGCAATACAAACGGTATATTCGTGATCTGGGTAAAGCCGGAATTCCATATACGACCTATGCCCATATGGGCAACGGTATTTGGAGCACGGACAGGGAAACGACCCGCGGCGGTGCCTCCGCTCGGGGATTTGATCTGGCAAAAGCCACAGAAGGCCATTGGGGCGGACGAGAATTCGAGATGCCGCTGACGCACGGCCGGGCATACAGCAAAGATGAAATCTGGGATAATTTTGCGGCCTTCATTCACGAGGTGGCGCCGGTCGCTGAGGAAGCAGGCGTCCGTATCGGTATCCATCCGGACGACCCGCCTCAACCGGAGTTGGGCGGTATTCCGCGCTGCATCTTCAGCAGTTTCGATGGATACCATCGTGCTATGGAAATCGCGGACAGTCCGAACGTCGGGATTTGCTTCTGCATCGGATGCTGGCTCGAGGGCGGCCCGCTCATGGGTAAAGATGTGGTTGAGTCTATCAAATATTTCGGTGAGAAAGGTAAACTCTTTAAGATTCATTATCGTAATGTGAATCAACCGTTGCCTCACTTCGTCGAAACATTTATCGATAACGGTTATTTTGAAATGTATAAGGCGACCAGAGCGCTTGAAGAGACTGGCTTCTATGGCGTCATGATCCCGGATCATATTCCCACAATGGCTGATGATGGTCGTATCAGCATGGCCTATTCCATCGCCTACATGAAGGCGCATGTGGACCGTGCCAGGGCTGAGGTCGCTGCGGCATGAAGATAGCCTATGGCACCTATGCCATGCCCGAGACACGACTGGAAGAAGCCATTCCTCTTCTGGCTGGCATAGGCTATGATGGCATTGAAATCTGCGTCAGCCCACGGCATATCGATGCTTTGCCGGATGCGTTCGATACCGCCAGGCGTCAGGCTATACATCGTCTGATGGATGACCATGGTCTGGGCATACCCGCTTTATTTTTGACCGGCCATCTCTTGCAGGAAGAAGAAGCGGGGCATGCAGATAATATGGAACATGTCCGCCGATCTCTTCAACTCGCACGCGATTTTGGCGTAGAAAATACCCCCGTGCTGTCGATGGGAATCGGCGGTAAATCGGATCAGTGGGCAGCAGTAAAAAACCATATCATTGATCGGTTAGATGACTATGCCAACCTGGGGCTTGAGGAAGGGTTTATCCTGGCCGGGGAAGCCCACTGCGGTGCTGCTGTGGACCGTTCCGAAAGAGCGCTGTGGGTGATTGAGACCATCGACAGTCCCCATGTCCGACTGCATTTCGATATCGTCCATTTCTACCTCTCCGGCGAAGATGAGACCGGAGCCGTACAACGACTTGTTCCCATCACCGCCCATACCCATATCACCGACGCCCGCAAGCACAAAGACGGCACCTTCAATCTCCTGCTGTTGGGCGACGGTGATCTCAATACAACCAGATATGTGAAGGCCATGCACAATGCCGGATGGAACAGCTATATCACGCTCGAAGTCAGCGCCCAGATATGGACCCGTGACGATTACAACCCCATATATGCCGCCCAATTCTCATACGATACGTTGCATAATGCATTCCAAAAAGCAAACGTACCCCGAGGATAAGCAACCAGAATATCATCAATCACCATTCACCAATCAGTCATTCACCAATTATGTTAAGAGCGGGTATCATAGGTTGCGGCGGCATCACAGAACGGCGACACGCGCCTGTCCTGACATCGTTTGTTGGGCACGTGGAACTTGCTGCCCTCGCAGATGTATCTGAAGCGCGGCTGGCGTTGATTGGCGATAAGTATAGCGTATCGCCGGCACATCGGTATACCGATTACGAAGCTATGCTGAAAAACGAATCGCTCGATCTCGTCCATGTCTGTACGCCGCATCATCTCCACAAACCACAGGCCATAGCGGCGCTTCAGGCCGGATCGCATGTCTTGATGGAAAAGCCCATCGCCACCTCTGTGGAAGAAGCAAATCATATTATTGAAGCCGCCGATCATGCAGGAAAAAAACTGACCATCAGCCACAACCAGTGGACATTAACTGATTTATTGATTGGTTGATTTGTTGATTGAAAATGCAAAATTCAGACAATCAGACAATCAACAAATCAACAATTCCCCTCAGGAGACAGAACCAATGAAGATCCTACGTTATGAAGAATCCGGCGCCACGCATTACGGTATTATTGAAGAATCCGGCGCCATTCAGCAGCTTGCCGGATCGCCGTTCGACAGTCTGGGCACAAGTGGCGAGACCACATCGTTGGACCGGGTTCGGGTGCTGGCGCCGATCGCTCAACCGCGTATTTTCGGCGTGGGGCTGAACTATGCCGCCCATGCCGCCGAGAGTGGGAAGGAGCCACCCCCGCAACCGATGTTGTTCCTGCTGCCCTGGACCGCTGTGATCAATCCAGGGGATAACATTGTCTATCCCAAACAAGGTCAGCATATTGACTATGAAGGGGAACTAACGGTGATCATCGGTAAAGAGACAAAAGATGTCACCAGAGAAAATGCCCTGGACCATGTGTTCGGATACACCATCGGCAACGATGTCAGTGAGCGGGTGATCCAAAAAGCAGAGATGGCGCAGGGCTGCATGCTCATCTGCAAAGGGTTCGACACCTTCAAACCGATGGGGCCGTACGTCGAAACCGAACTCGACCCGACGAACCTGAATCTGACAACGCGTCTGAACGGAGAGATAAGACAGCAATCCAATACATCCGACTTCATTTTCCCGGTGGCCGATCTGATTGTCTACATCTCTGATGCAGTGACCATGCTGCCGGGAGATGTGATTATGACCGGTACGCCGGCCGGCGTTGGTCCGTTTCAGCCCGGCGACACCATCGAAATCGAAATTGAAGGCATAGGCACATTGAGCAACGGAGTTGTAGCAGAATAATTACGTTTCATATCCAGAGAGAATGGGAATATGCTTACCCGAAGCCAGGTAGACGCCTACCACCGTGAAGGTTACGTCAAAGTCGAACATCTGCTCTCATCCTCCGAGGTCGAAGAACTCAATGAGGATATGCAATGGATTATCGACGAATGGTGGGGAGAAGATTCCATCGGCTGGCGAGGACCGTGGCGTGAGGCGTATCTGGAGGAAGATGAACAACTGGCGACCAGAGCCGTATTCATCTCCAACCCACATATGTACTCCGCCACGTGGAGTCGAATCCTCTTTCATCCCGGTATCGTCGGTGCCTTGCAGGATCTGATTGGCCCGAACATCCAGTGGCATCATACGGTCCTGCACGGCAAGCCGCCCGAAATAGGTACGCCGTTTCCCATGCATCAGGATTATCCGTTTTATCCACACGACGGCCCTGATTTCGTGGATTGTCTGATTCATCTGGATGAGACGCCATTGGAGAGCGGCGCCCTGTGCGTTGTGCCGGGCAGTCACAAGCAAGGTCCGATAGCGCATATCACCGGTGAGCATACACGGCCCTATCTTCCGCCGGAGACATACCATCCGGACAAAATAGACACGGTCCCGATTCCTGCACAGCCAGGTGATGTTATCTTCTTCAGTTATTATACGATCCACTGGTCCGATGTCAACCGCACCGACCAGTGGCGCAAATCTGTTCGCATCGGCTACCACACCCCGGAAACACGCCCGGTAGGCAAAGCCTCGGAGGAGCCGAACAACAACCTTATCGTAGCCGGCACAAAAGCCCATCGACACGAACCCAAATTAACATACCGATAACAACAGGGAGGGAGACTTATGTCCAACACATTGCAACACATCGAGGTCATCCCCACCGGTGGCGCCCTCGGCGCTGAGATCAAGGGGGTCGATGTATCACAATCTTTCTCACCGGCCGTCTCCGCAGCAGTCCATCAGGCGCTTCTGGATCACTGCGTCCTTTATTTTCGTGACCAGCATATCTCCGACGAAGACCAGGTCCGTTTTACCCGGTACTTTGGCGAGCCGGTTCCCCATGTGCGCAAACAACAGGATCGGCGCGTTAAGGAGATCTTTATCATTTCCAATGTGAAGGAAAACGGGGAGGCCATCGGGGCGCTGGGAAACGCGGATATCTCCTTTCATTCGGATCTCTCTTATATGCCTGAACCGGGCACCCTTTCAACACTTTATGCGATTGAAATTCCACGAACCGGCGGAGAGACGCTGTGGTGCAACTGTTATGCCGCCTATGAGGCGCTTGATGAAACCATGAAAACCCGGCTGGCCGGATTACGTGCTGTGCACCGGCACTATGTAGAAGACCAGAATCCACCTGGACATGTCGCCCATCCTGTGGTGCGGATCCATTCGGAAACAGGTCGCCAATCTCTTTACGTCGGTCCCCATCTGACCAAATACATCGTCGGTTTACAGGAAGAGGAAAGCGACGAGCTGCTTAAGACGCTGTGCACGCACGTGATGCAGCCTCGATTCATCTGGACGCATGAATGGCGTGTCGATGACCTGGTGATATGGGACAATCGTCCGACCATGCACCGCCGGGCGCCGTTTCCAGAAACCGAACGCCGGATCATGAAACGTACGCAGGTTTTTGGTCATGAAATTCCGGTATAAGCCGCTCTGGAAGTATAAAAAATTGGTCTAATCAGGTCATAGACCTGTCATCTCCGCAAGCTTCAAGCGGGGATCCATAGCTATGAAAGCTATAACTTCATCTAACGCCTGGTCGAACAACCGGCCAACTGGCACGAAATGCCCCGAATTAAATACAACCACTATCTTGAACAGGCAGAAAATATGGTATAATTCCATCATCAGGAGCTTTTCATGTACAACGCAGCAGACCATTTCCAAGCCACCTATCACGCCTTTTCCCCCGAATTCCGATTTCAGGCGAAAACGCTGGAAGATCTACAGCAGTGGCAGGCCGCTTTCCGACCTCGTCTGCGTACTATCCTGGGTCTGGATAATCTGGAAGCAGATCTGACAGATCATGTACCAACAGCGGTGTGTCATCAGGAAGATGACCTGGGGGATATTGTGCGGGAACACTGGCATCTCTGGACCGAGCCGACCGTGCCGCTGCCGTTTTATCTGATCCGGCCGAAGCAGATTGAGGCCCTGGTGCCCCTGGTCCTGATGCCACACGGTCATAATCATCCGCGCCTCTATGCAGGTTTATATGAAGGTGAAGAGGAAAAACAGCATATGCTCGGTGGCGAGCGGGACTTGGCCATTCAGGCTGCAAGGGAAGGCTACATTGCCATTGCACCGACCACGCGGGCTTTCGGTGAAACTCGCACGGAGAAAGATAAAGAAAGGAATAGCCTCCACTCCTGTCAGTTACAACTTCGTCATGGCTTGCTGGCTGGAAGAACGCCTATAGGCGAACGTGTATGGGATATGTCCCGCTTGATCGATTGGGCACTGGCCAATTTAGGGGTAAACCCCGATAAAATCGCCATGACCGGTAATTCCGGCGGAGGGACCATCACCGTCTTCGCTGCCGCGTGCGAAACCCGAATATCTGTCGCCATGCCGGGGTGTTATTTCTGCACATTCGAAGGCAGCATCGGTTCCATTAATCACTGCGACTGCAACTATGTCCCCGGCATTTTACGATTTGGTGAAATGTACGATGTCGCTGGTTTAATCGCCCCGCGCCCGTTCAACGCCATCGCAGGCAGAGATGATCCTATCTTTCCAATCGATCAAGTCAAATTCGCATACGGGAAGTTGAAAGAAATCTATACGGTGGCAGGCGTACCGGAGCAGTGTAAGTTATATATTGGAGATGGCGGACATCGGTATTACAAAGCCGGCGCCTGGCCGTTCCTGAGGCAGTACTTTGGGTCGGGGAAGTTTCGTTGATTGGTTGATTGGTTAATTTGTCATTTCCTCACCCTCACCACTTTGGAATCCTGAGCCTCTCACTGATCATCGTCGTCCCGTTGACGGCATACAGGACCGTAAACAGATGCAGCACACCGGGCCATATCTGGATTTTGTAGAGCCATCCCTGTCCATCGGTGGCATGAGTCGAATACATGAGGGCCAATATGGCGACGATAGCGAGACTGGAGGGAATAGGCGTTCCTTCAAAATAGCGGACTTTACCGGCGTCGTTGACCAGATCAAGTCGTGTCACGTTAAAACGGGCCAGCCGGCTGATGCCACAGGAGACGAAGTAAATCAGGATTGCCATATCCCAGAAGCCGCGCAGACCAAGGGTATAGCCCATGACTGCTGGCGCCACCCCGAACGACACCGCATCCGCCAGAGAGTCCAGATCAGCGCCCAGGCGGGAGGTGCGTTTGCGCCAGCGGGCTACGTAGCCGTCAAGGACATCACAGATCAACGCAACCGGAAGAAACCCGAAGGCCAGCCAGATCAGATACGGCGTTCCGACGGTGATATATTCCAGGCAGAGAAAGAGACACAACGTCCCGCAGGCCGCATTCGTCAACGTGAAAATATCCGACACGCTGTACACGCGGAACAGGGAAAAATGTCCCTTGGGCGGCTGTTCGTTCATGATAAAGCTTCTGGGGAAGACGATTTCAAATGTGAGTCGCTTGTTAAGGTTAAATATAAATCGTAATCCGTAATCGACAATAAATTAGTACTCCTTTGTTGTCGATCCTTGGTTTTTCTTCTATTACATTCAATTTATGACCGAACTCGATGATTTTCTTACCCATCTGACGATCGAACGTGGCCTGGCGGTAAACAGCTACGATGCGTATCAAAGGGATTTGAAGGCCTATTTACGGCATTTGGCTAAACGTCAGGTGCTGTTGCTGTCTGAAGCGTCTTATAAGGATGTAAAGGCGTTTATCTCTTCCCTGCGCCGGCGCGGGCTGGCTCCGTCCAGCATATCACGGCACATATCGTCGGTGCGCATGTTTCACCGCTTTCTGATCAGCGAAGGCCTGGCTCAATCCAATCCGACCGATCATATTCAGACGCCCAAACAGCCAAAGCGACTTCCCGCCATCCTGAATCGCAAGGAGATTCTGAGCCTCCTGGAACAGCCGGATCACACGACGCCACTGGGCCTGCGAGACCGGGCGATCCTGGAATTCATGTACGCCACCGGGCTACGGGCTTCCGAACTGCTGACCTTCCGGCGGCCCGATCTCCTGTTTGACATAAGACTGGCGCGTATCTTCGGGAAAGGCAGTAAAGAACGTCTGGTACCGGTAGGCCAACATGCCCTGCGAATGATCAGGCACTATCTGGATACCGTACGCCCGATGATATCCACCACAGGCAGTGGAGAAATCCTGTTTCTGAATGCCCGGGGACGGCAACTGTCTCGTATGGGGTTGTGGAAAATCCTGAAGACCTATGTAGAACTTGCCGGTCTCGACAAACATGTAAGCCCGCATACACTCCGCCATTCGTTCGCAACCCATCTTCTGGAGGGCGGGG
Organism: uncultured bacterium; assembly: GCA_913051705.1. Classification (GTDB taxonomy): domain Bacteria; phylum JAAXHH01; class JAAXHH01; order JAAXHH01; family JAAXHH01; genus CAJXCW01. Next base: position 1,599 of record CAJXCW010000072.1, on the reverse strand, counting down.
CGGACCTGCGGGCCGTCCAGGAGATGCTGGGCCATGTAGATATCACCACCACCCAGATATATACACATATAGATCGGGAATACCTGAGGGAAGTACACCGGAAGTACCATCCACGAGGCAGGTAATACGGATTACAGATTGCGGATTTATTCAAATCGCCAATGTTGGGGCAGACCTACGAGTCTGCTCTGATTGCGGTATAATACGTCGTGGATAATTCCTGGTCACCCTGATTTTCTCCGCCCTGCCACCACCACCGCCATCACCGCGAGGACACAGCAGACCATAGCAAAGATATCACCATATGTAGTATATACTGTGGCGGTATCATGGCTGGGATAGATCTGTCCGATGGTCGTCGTGGTCGCCATCAGAGGGGTTTGGCCATAGACCCGTCCTGTTGCAGAAATATACCCGGAAATGCCGGTATTGGCTGCCCGGATGATCGGCATGCCGTTTTCCACGGCACGAAGCACCGCCATGGAGAAATGTTGCATCGGCGCCGTTGACGTACCGAACCAGGCATCGTTGGTCATTACCACCAGCACATTGGCGCCGTTTAGCGCGAATTGCCGGGCCAGATCCGGGAAAATGGACTCATAGCATATAACGGTGCCGATTCGCATATCATGCTCTTTAAGCGGCATGATGGTGAGCTTGTCGCCTGGCGTCAGGGACCCGATGTCAGCGGTCAGTCCGCTGAGCCAGTAAAACAGGGTCGGCATGGGTAGATATTCGCCGAAAGGCACCAGGTGCATCTTGCTGTATTGCGCCACGATGCCACGACCCGGCGATAATAAGAAGGCGCTGTTGTATATCGCCCGTCCACCGGAACGATATCCCAGGGCGCCGGTGAGTATCGGCACACCGGCCTCGTCAACCAGCTGATTGACCTGATCGGTAAACGCCTGATACACCGGGCTTTTCAGATAAAACGTCATGGCGGTCTCTGGAAATACGATTAAGGCCGGTTTCTCGGCTAATGTTGACCGGGTCAGGTCGGCATAAATGTCCACCGTTTTCTGAAGTATGGCTTCAGACCATTTCATACCTTGCTCAATATTCCCCTGAACAACCGCGATGCGTACCGGCTGCGTCTGGCCTTCCAACCGATGTACGCGAGACAGCGTCCACCACCCATAGCCGGTCACGCCGATCATCAGAAAGCAGGTCAGCGACATCGCAAACGCAGGACCACGCCAATTTCTCCCCTCTCTAATGGCGATAAATACCATCGCCAGGGTCGCGTTGACCAGCATCACCAGAAAACCAACGCCGTAGACCCCGGTAAACCGTGCGATCTGTATGACGGGGAGCACACGATATTGGGAATAGCCCAACAATTCCCAGGGAAATCCCGTGAACAAATAGGTCTGAATATATTCGAGGGCAATCCACAAGGCCGCCGTAAGAAAAGGAAAGGCGAAATGTAACCAGTCAGCCCGTGCAACGAAGATACAGAATACAAACAGATACAACGCCAGCAGCGACGCGACCACCAGGTAGTTCGCCGTGGTCGGCAGCCCCATGCCGAGGATCAGGGCCAACACAGCCGTCAGGGCCAGGAGGATATAAACATTTCCGCCCGACAGCACCTCG
>CAJXCW010000071.1 GCA_913051705.1 uncultured bacterium | reverse complement strand
GTGACCGGTGTTTAACCAACTCTGCCGATGTGATGAGAGAAGCCTATTTAGCACATCGTCTGTGCCTCATATTAGATCCGAACCCATGGTGGCCTGAGTTGATGGAGACCGGTTGGGCTATCCCCATAAGCACGCATGGGACCTCCCTCAGTCAGGCCATTGACCACGTGCCGCTTCCAGATGATGGGTCGAATTATTTACTGGGGGAAAAAATATATCAGAAAATATTGTTCAGGAATTAACGGATTTCTTCTCCGGCGTAGATAGTCAAACGGTGTCCTGGAGCCACCATGGCCCAAGTCATGTATTACCGAAATCAGATAAAACAGATCTGACCTTTATGAATTATCGACATCAGATACATCAGTTATTAGCGCATGATTACCTGTTCGTTTCGTTTCCGGAAGCACCGCTGCTGTTAAATAAACAACAGCGTTTTGTAATCATGCGCCACGATATTGACTTTGACCTTAAAAGAGCATTGTTCTTTGCGGAAATGGAAGCAGAACTTGGTGTGAAATCCACCTATTTCTTTCTATTAAGAACCGACCACTATAATGTATTCTCCCGTGAGGGAACCGATATCGTCAATCGTATTCTTGGCCTTGGGCATGATATGGGCCTGCATTTTGATTGCGCCGCCTACGATGAGGACGCAGACGAAAGATCACTGGCGAGTGCCTGTCGATTCGAAGCGCTCATGCTCGAAAATTGGTTTAAATATCCCGTTTCAATTGTGAGTTATCATCGTCCCAATCAATTAGTAATGACAGGAGACGCCGCATTATCCTACCCCTTATTACATACGTATATGAAGATCTTCACAAAGGACATTCAATATTATTCCGATTCCAGAGGACAGTGGCAATTCGGATTTCCAAGTGAATCCGACGCATTCATGCAAGGGCAACCTATGCATATCTTAGTTCATCCCATCTGGTGGCATGAGCAACCCGTGCCCCCATACCAAACGCTGCTATCTTATGTAGACACCCAGGTGGAATCGCTGGAACGCTCGATCGCACGCAATTGTGTGGTCTATCGAAATGGTTGGTTGAAAGAGGAACTATGAAACACCCGTATCTTGATTTACAAAAGAAAGTGGCTATCGTGGGATGCAAGCATACCACGCAGGACCTGATAGAAGGACTAGCTCGTTATGGGTTTCCTATTGACCACTGTATAACCATCTCACCTGAACAGGGACACGAGGCGCAGGTGGCGGGATACCATGAATTACGACCGTATCTTGAGAAACAGGACATCCCCTATACCCTGGTCGAGAAATACAATTTACGGAGTAGATCCGATCAGGACCGGTTGTTAAACTTACAGTTTGACTTGTTGCTGGTGATGGGATGGCAACGGCTCATACCCGACTGGTGGCTCGAGAGCCTGTCTATCGGTGCCTTCGGCATGCATGGGTCCAACAAGCCTTTGCCCCACGGACGTGGTCGGAGTCCGATGAACTGGTCTCTTATTCAAGGAAAAACTATTTTTTTCACGCACCTTTTTCAATATTTACCCGGTGTAGACGATGGCCCTATTGCAGGTGTGCAGATATTCGACATTACCCCGCATGACACATGTCTCACTCTTCATATGAAAAACCTGATAGCCATGACACAACTTTGCGCACGACTCATTCCATCTTTGCTGGATGGGACCATAAAACTCAAACCGCAACCGACAGAAGGGGTCAGTTTCTACCCAAAGCGGTCAGCAGAAGATGGATTAATATATTGGAATGACAGTACCACAGATATTTATAACTTGATTCGGGCCGTAACAAGACCCTTTCCAGGCGCGTTCACCTTACTGGATGATGATCCGAACCAAAATTACAATATCTGGCATGCCATACCCTTTGACACCCACCTTTTGTGGCCTGATGCACGATCCGGAGAAATCGTTGAGGTTTTTTATGATGGTCAGTATGTTGTAAAAACGGGGGATAGTTCACTCCTGGTGATAGAAAGCACTGGTCCACACGGTCTGACTTCAAATGATATCGGTCGTCGGTTTGGTTCTTTGAATTTGCCCCGAAAAAACTGGGAAGGTCTGCCAGGGTAGGGTTGGAGTCACAAATAATGGAACTGGAACCCCGGGCGACACCCCTTTCACCCCTCGACATAATTGTTGACAGGACGGTCTGGAATATATACGATATTTACCAGTGGCGGCCTTATCAATCAGAAGGAAATGACGACTTATAAGTGATTTATGGAGTCGATAAACACCTCGGACAGTCCCTGCCGGATCACATCGCCTTAGACGCCATCCTCATCATATGTCCACTGTCACCCTGATCATCCTGAATCGAAACGGCAAGCACTTCCTCGAACCCTGCCTGGCCTCTATTGACCGACAAACCCGCCCCCCGGAGGAACTGATTCTGGTGGATAACGGCTCCGATGACGGGTCCCAGCGATGGATACGGGCGCTCTATCCCCGGGCGACCCTTCTCGAACTGGGCTACAACGCCGGGTTCAGCGTCGCCATGAATCGGGCTGTGGACATCGCAACAGGGGATTATGTTACCCTCCTTAACAACGATACCGAATGTGAACCACAGTGGCTTGAAGTTCTCACAGAAGCCTTGGATCAACATCCGGACATCGGATTCTGTTCTTCGAAATTACTCTATTTCAATGAACGGGAACTGATCGATACGGCCGGTGATCTCTTTACCACCGGCGGTTTTGCCTTCAAACGTGGTTGGGGTCATATGGATCAGGATCAATATAAAAAACCAGAACGTGTCTTCGGCGCCTGTGCCGGCGCGTCCATCTACCGCCGATCCATGTTTGAAGGAATTGAAGGCTTCGATGAGGATTTCTTCGCTTATCAGGAAGATGCCGACCTGAACTTTCGTGCCCAGTTGGCCGGGCATCCCTGCCTGTTCGTTCCCGAGGCGAGGGTCTATCACCATGTCGGCGGCACATGGAAAAAAACCGGCTATGAATTCGCCATACGTCTGGGACAGCGGAACCTGATATTTGTTCTGGTAAAAAACCTGCCTGCAGGACTCTGGCTTCGTTTCGGCATCCCTATTATACTGGCCCACGGATGCTTATTTCTCATGCGGGTATGGGGTGGCTACGGCATCCCCGTTATTAAAGGACTGTGGGATGCGGTCACCGGCCTGCGCCCCATGCTGAAAAAACGAAAACGCATTCAGCGGAACCGACGCGTTTCCAATACCTATCTGGCCTCTATAATGACCTCTAACTGGATACATCTCTTATTCGAACCCTTCTACCGAAAACGCGCCCTAAAACGCCAGGGAATTAAGGTGTGAAATGAAACTCACCTCAGGCTAACTACCTCCCCAATACATATCCGCCCTATGAGCAATCACCAATCAACTCCGCCCCACGTCGGCATCATTATTCCCATATGGAATGGTTTAGATGATACCCTGGAATGCCTGAACTCGCTGAAAGACCTCACGTATCCTCATTTTTTTATTATCGTCGTGGATAATGGTTCAACAGATGGATCGGCGGCGGCCATTGCCGCCTGGAGCAAATCCCATCTTGACGTAGCCGTGCTGAAAAACAAAACAAACATGGGATTTACCGTAGGATGTAACCTCGGTATACAATACGCTTTATCTCAATCGATAGATTACATTTTACTCCTGAATAACGACACAACCATTACCCCGGATTTTTTATCTATTCTGATAGACGTTTCAGAACAAGATGAGGACATTGGTATGGTTGGCCCTAAAATTTACCAGTATGGAACAGAAGGCATCATTGATTCGGCAGGGATCAGTGCAATTACCTGGTTGGCCCAACCATTTCTACGGGGTCATGGTGAGACAGATAAGGGACAATATGACACGCAAGAAGATTGCCCGTATATCACAGGCTGCGCCTTGCTGGTCAAACGGCATGTCATTGAGCACATCGGTATGTTGGATGAAGATTATATCAATTATCTCGAAGATTTTGATTGGGGATATCGAGCTGCTCTGCAAGGCTATCGTCTTGTCTATGTACCCCAAGCTCATATTTATCATAAGGGATCTAAAACAAGCGGACTCTGGAGTCCGTTTTATTACTATCATAATACGCGCAGTCGCATCTTATTCGCCCGAAAACATATAACCCTGCTGCTCTTCCTGTTTGTCTTCCTGCCCTATCTGCTGTCATACCGCTTTATGCTTCCCGCCCTTCGTCTAATTCGACATCGCCAGTGGAACCATTTGCGGGCGCTGCGAACCGGCATCCAGGAAGGTTTTACCGCCGAACTCACCTCGAAAATCCGTTGACTTGAAAGCCCATGTCCGTATTATGGATTAGTCAAAACACTTGACTTTTTCAACTCACCACTTCACCAACTCACCAACTCACCACTTCCCCTAAATGCCTCCACAGCGTCCATCAAGGAAAGATCGCTCAGGTCGTTCACGGTCTCAGAGCAAACAGACTCAGCAGAAAAAATTGATCCACCCCATTCTTCAGGATGTCCTGCTGTGCCTGTGCCTGGTGCTGCTGGCCATCTTTGTCTATCGAGGATACATCATTGACGGCAGAGTCGATGTATCACCCGATACCGTTAGTCAGGCCGGTCCGATTGATCAGTTTACCTATGATTTTATAGAAAAGTATGATACAACACCCTTGTGGTATCCTCATATCTTCGGCGGAATGCCGTTCCAGGCCAGCGGGTCGTTTCAGTCGCTTCAATACAGCTTCGAAACGATGGTAACATCCATCATACCGAAAAGACGCTTCAATGCATTACACGGCCGGTTTTTCTTCCACCTGCTCTTAGGCGCCTTTTCCATGTACTTTCTGGGACGAGCGTTATCACTGACCCGCAGTGCGTCCTTTATCGCGGCTGTGGCCTATGTGTTTTCCACGCATCTGATGGCGACAGGACATGCCAATAGGTTCATCTGTTTTATGCATATTCCCCTGATATTTCTGGCCACGTATCGTATTTTCGATCGGCGCCATCCGATATACGCCGTGCTGCTTGGCGGCGCATTAGGATCTCAACTGGGCTCCTATCATCCGCAGATCGCTTTTTATACGGCGATGATGGTCGGCTTCTATGCCGTCTATACCATTATAGCGGATCTGCGGGATAAACATCCTGTAGGGTCGATTATCAAAAGCAGCGTCCTGTTCGCCGGAGGGGTAACACTGGCCGTCGCCGTCGCTGCCGTACTGGTCCTTCCCATGCAGGAATATGCCCAGTATTCCGCACGGAACCTGTCCATCGGCGGAAGCAGTATAAACGTCCCGTTCGCTACAAGCTGGTCCTTTCCGCCGCTTGAAATATTCACGTTTATCATTCCCTCCTTTGCTGGTTTCGGAGGCGATACCTATTGGGGTGCCATGCCGTTTACCGACTTTCCGAACTACCTGGGGATCGGCGTGGTCATACTGGCGGTGCTCGCGTTAGTGCTTAACCGATCCCGTATGACGGTTTTCCTCGTCATCACATTGCTGCTTGCTTTGCTGATATCATTCGGCCGGCATCTACCGCCGGTGTCCTATTTCATGCTTAACTTTATCCCGTATTTCGCCAAATTCCGAACGCCGGTAATGATATTGGTGTTGTTGCAGTTTGCCGTGGCCCTGTTGGCCGGATACGGATTTCACGCCCTGATGCATCGGTTTAATGAAAATAGAGACCGTCTGGTTCGACTGGTCAAACCCCTGATCGGTATAGCGGGCGCATCGCTCGTGCTGACGATGTTATTGACGGTGTCCGGGTCCTCCTTCCAAGCGGTCATGACCGATATCTACGATCAGGCCGATGTATCCCACGGCGGCCGGGGGGCGATCGTCTCCAACGCCAACATCCGTGCCCAGATCGATGCCATGCGATTCGATCTGTTCATAAATGATCTATGGATCATGACCTTTTTTCTATGCGCCGGCATAACCGTAATCGTACTCTATATCACGCGGAAATTTAATACGGCCGTTTTTATTATGGCGATGAGCGGTTTGCTGATTATCGATTTACTTCTGGTGGCCGCCCGTGTCGTAAATCCTCAATATGCCCCCGGGCGAGTCGAGTCCTATTATGGCAACCGGGGCGAAAGCAATATCATTAAAGCACTGAAACAGGATGATAGTCTATATCGCGTTCTGCCTATCTCCGAACTTTCTTCGAATGAATACGGCTATTTCGGTGTGTCATCGGTTGGGGGGTATCATGCCGCCAAGCTCGGGATCTACCAGGAACTCATGGATTTGGTGGGATTCAACTCCTTTGCCGTACTGAATATGTTGAACACCAAATATCTGATTTCCAACCAACCCCTCGCTGGCGCCATGCTTAATCCAATCATCGAATCGGATACAGGCTATCTATATCAGAATGCCGGCGTCTTGCCGCGGGCCTATCTTGTAGACAGCCTTAAGATCATCACAGATAAACAGGCCATCTTCGATGAGATGAAGAGGCCGCTATTCAATCCTGCCAAGTATGCCATTGTCGAAAAATATATCGATAGGCAACTGGGGCCAATAGACAGCTCGACTGTTCAGATCACCAACTATACGCCGCATCGTATTGATATCATGGTCGATGCGGCAGCGCCGGGTCTTCTGGTATTAAGCGAAATATATTATCCGGCCGGATGGGAAGCCATTATAGACGGCGAGCCCGCGGAAATATATAAAACCAATTATGTGTTACGCTCTATCGTTGTACCGGCCGGCCGGCATGATGTGACCCTGGAGTTCAAACCGGCATCCTTCACGTTCGGCCATACGATAAGCCGTATTTCCAGCCTGGTGATCCTGGTAATACTCATTGGGGCCGGCGCCTGGCGGATTAGAAAAACGATAGCAAAAGAAGACCCATAGGCAAAAACCGCTACGCCTGATTACCCACACGTACATAAGCACGTTCCCCTTGGGGGACCGAAGAAAAAGCCTTTGAGGGGACCATGCGACCATTGATCATCATTCCCACATATAATGAGCGGGATAATATTCAAAAACTGATCCCGATATTAATGGAATTGGATCTATCTCTGAGCATCCTGGTCGTAGACGATAATTCACCCGACGGCACCGGCAAGCTGGTTAATGACATGTCGGAACAGAATGATCGTATACAGGTCCTGCATAGGCCCAGCAAGCTGGGTCTGGGCTCTGCCTATATCGCTGGATTCAAACACGCCATTCAACAGGATGTCGACTGTATTTTCGAGATGGATGCCGATTTTTCACACGACCCTAACATGATTCCCGAATTCCTGGAGAAACTTGAGACCTGCGATGTCGTCATCGGTTCTCGATATATCAGTGGGATTAATGTGGTTAACTGGCCTATGTCCCGGCTTCTGCTCAGCTACTTCGCCAATTTTTATACACGTATCATTACAGGCATGTCGATTCAGGATGCCACTGGCGGATTCAAATGTTTTAAACGAGAAGTATTGGAACAAATTGACCTGGACCAGGTGCGGTCTGATGGGTATGCGTTTCAGATAGAAATGAATTTTCGATGCTGGCGAAAAGGATTCCGAATCTGTGAGATCCCTATCATCTTTGTAGATCGGCATTCCGGCACATCAAAAATGTCCAGACGTATCATTTATGAGGCCATCTGGATCGTCTGGTGGCTCCGCCTGCAACGTCTCTTTCGACGACTTTAATGTTCCGTTAAGGGGGACACCATCGTTATGGCCAATAAAAAAACAGGTCTTTCTAAAAAACCCCATCCAACCAACCGACTCGGAAAGCCGAAGTTTACCATCCATCTTACATCCTGGACCGGTGACTTGGCCGCCATCATCGGTTTTGTGCTCATGCTGAGCATTTTCTTCTGGCCTGTGCTCACCGGGAGATCGTTTTTCGGAGAAGATTTCCTGGAGGTGTTTTATCCGATTCAGTCCTATGTAGCAGGAGAACTGCAGGCCGGACGTTTTCCATTCTGGGTGCCCTATGTATTCGGGGGAACTCCCTTATTTGCCATGGTCGATTCCATGGTGTTATACCCGCCAAACTGGATTCTCGCTCTTTTTGTTGAAAATGAGTATCTCAGTTACGTGGTGATGGAGTTCCATGCGATCGGTCATGTGCTACTTTTGGGTACGGGCGTCTATTTCCTCTGCCGTGAGCTTGGCACGAAGCGCCCCGGCGCTTTTATCGCCGGTACGGCGGCCCTTTTTTCTGGACGCCTTATCCATCAGATGTTTAACGTCACCATGTTATACCCTTATTCCTGGACCCCCTGGTGTGTGCTCTTCATGTTTCGAGCCATCGAACGAAAGAGCTGGAAGTCGGCCTCTATTGGCGGAATTCTGTTAAGTTTGACCATATTCGGCGGCCATATACAACTGGCCATGTATATCTTCTATTCCATCGGTATCCTCTTCAGCATACTTCTCATTACCAAACTTCGTGAGTCCAATCGCCCGTTAGCTCTCTGCGCGCATCTGGTCGGTCTGTACGGTCTGATGAATCTGATCGCTGTCGGCTTGACAGCTGTGGTGCTGATCCCCACATCCGAACTGGTGGACTATTCTCTTCGTTCTGACTTCTCTTACGAAGCGGCCACGACCTATTCCTTTCATCCAAGACAGATCATTACAATGATCATACCGGATTTTTTTGGTAAAGTAGATCCTACGACGATGTCCTATTGGGGACCGAAAGCAGGAGACTACGGGCGTTACTGGGAGACGTATCACTATGTGGGGATTCTTCCGCTATTTATGGCTGGTATTGCTTTATTCATCCGGCGGAATAAAACGACCCTGGCATTCGGTGTGTTGGCGTTTATATGCTATATTCTGGCCTTCGGGTCAGAATTTCCTCTTTACCGGCTCATGGTCGACTACTTACCCGGATTTCAAAACTTCCGGGCGCCCTCCAGAACCTTCTTCATTTTCAGCCTTTCGGTGGCTGTATTGACTGGACTGGGCGCTGATACCTTATGGCACTATGCGAAAGATCGGACCCATCGCCAACGATTCAAATCTTATCTGATGGGCATTTCCGGGCTATTCATCGCCGGCTTGCTGATGTTTGTTATTGCCGGGGAATCGTTTTCGCAATGGCTTGCCGGTAGTCCGGATCGGTCCTGGATGGCACAAACAGCCCTCCAGCAGGGATTCGGACGGGTGGCCATACTTGTAATTATTTCCATACTTTTTCTCACAGCCTGGTACTGCATCCTGATCCAGCGATCCATCCTGATCGGTATAGGCGCCCTGCTGATTTATGTGGATCTGTACCAGGTTGGTTATGATTTTAACCTTAGCAGTATACATCCCGCACCATATTTCGCTACCGACCAGATCATTCCCTTTCTAAAGGAACGACAGGAAGAAGAAGGTGGCCGGGCTATACTCCGCCGGGAGAAATCGTTAATGGGGCCCCGTAATGTGGGCCTGTTGCACCGGGTCCGCACATTCAGTGGATATGTATCCCCATTACGGTTAAAGGATAACATGCCGCCTGCTCATTCATGGCAACTGATGAACGTCCGGTATTATAATGACTTTTTAACCGACAAACTCAGGATGATCAACGATATCGGATATTTGAAACGATACACGGAGGCGATGCCGCAGGCATTCATTGTACGAAATTACGTCATTGCAAAGAACAGAGATGAGGTGACTGTCGCCATGACGTCGCCCACATTCGACTACCGCACCATGATTACTCTTACCGAAGAACCATATATTGATATTTCAGCCGATTCGGTGCGCACGGATGAAATGCCTGAGGTTATTCGTTATGATCCGAACGAAATCGATATAAAGGTAACCTTGCAGAAGCCCGGTATACTCGTTCTTGGGGAAGTATACTATCTGGCCTGGGTAGCCTACGTAAATGGGGCACGCCAAGATATTATGCGGGCTAACGATACCATGCGGGCGGTTCCGCTTCCCGCTGGTATGCATACCATTGAGATACGATATGAATCTGATACCTTTCGGCTTGGAGGCATGATCGCCTTATTTACACTCGCCGTGGCTCTTGGTGTGATTTTTATCGATAGGAGAAAATAGAGAGACCCGAAGATATCTCACACACGAATGGCTACCCGGGTATTAAAAAAGCCGCCGGGAAAATTCCGGCGGCTTTTTGTCATTTTTTTCTTGAACAATCTTGAATTACGAACTTGGTGAGAACGGCAGGGTTATCGTTACGACAGTTGTACCGGACGCGGGCTGGAACCTCCAGGCGCGAACACGTCCCTGAACACAGCGTGACAAATTCCGATTGCGCACCGTATCACTGGCCACTTCAACCTTCTGCACACGACCATTCGCTCGAATCGTAAGACGCAAGGCAAGTTTGCCCTGGAGTTTTGGATTCAGTTTCAGTTCACGTTGATAACAGAATTGAATTGGCCCCAGGTTCTGTCGCATGACGGTTAGAACAGCACTACTGGATCGGGCCTCTTCAGTGGAAGCGCCGCCACTGGCATCAGCAATCGCGCCGACATCGATATCCACACCGCCGCCGACCCCATCGCCATCACCACCTAAACTGCTGGCCCCGCCACCGCCGACTCCGCCGCCAGAACCGAGCAAAGAGCCTACATCCATGCCGGCATCTCCGGCACCCTGTGTGCTGCGTCCGCCGCCTGGTCCTACTATGGCGCCTTCGCCGCTACCGGTGCCATCACCCTCACCGGTAAACGTAGAGGTACCACCACGTTTGACGCCACCGACTTTGCCGAGATTGGACTCCAGATCCGCACCGCTGATGCCGGAAGCTACTGCAGCGCCGGTTCCACTGGATCCGGTACTGAGCTGAGCCCACACACCTTGCTGGGCAATCGCTGCGGCTGCGGCTGCTCTTGCATTACCGCGTCCTCTACGTCGTTCAGAACGGCTTTCGCCACCACCACCACTGGCTTGCGGCGCTCGTTCACGGACACGGGGCTGCGCTTCAGCTTGAGGCACAGGCTCCGCTTCCGCTTCCGCTTCGACGACTTCGACCTCAGGCACATCTTCGACCTCAGGCTCTATCACCTCTTCAGGAATATCGGGCATCTCGAGCTGAGAAACGATACGTACGGCTCTCTTATGCACCTCTTCCGCTGAAATTTCAGGCGGTTCCATGCTGGCAAACATCGCAATTAACGAAAAGGCGACCACAAACATTGACGCGCCGAATCCTGTGAGCTTCCAGTCAATCTGTTCGGCACCCGACCGCTTGAACTCACGCGGGAATACTATATGACCTGATCTGGAGGCTCCTGTTTCTGCTTGACTCACGCGTTAACCCTCCCTGTAAGAACTACTATTTACCGCGATATGGATGTTCTGCCCACCATCTCTATCTTTTATACGACTATACACCATATACTATTCAGCCGAACTTATAACGATCAGACGCATTTTACCATAATCATTTCGCGCACATAAAAACATGACTTTATACAGAGCGGAAAACGGAATTTGCTTGTCACCCTGAATAATGACTTCACCTTCGAATTTTGCACCGTATTCTTCCATCGCCAGCGCAGCTTTATGCCGTTGATCAAGATCTGCATACATCGGACTCTTTATCAGGGTCGCGAAATCCGTCTTGGCAAACTCCGCTGTCTCCGCCATATGAACACCTTCGACTACAATTCCGTTTTGACCGATTTCAATCGTTAACCCTGGTTTGGCACGTTCTGCAGCGGTCGAATTTGGTAGTGTAAGTCCACTGGAAGGTGTAACCAACGCACCTTCTGCAGAGAAGGACTTCAACAAAAACGCCAGCAGACAGGTGAACATGTCGATCAGAGAGGTCATATTGAGCTCCATACGCCCACCACCGCCCTCTGCTCCATGTGCTTTGCCTTTGGATGGCGCAAATGCCATAATGAACCCCCCTTTCATCCATCAATCAATTAACCTATAAACGCCGATGGACTAACGCTATATTACGTAATTCCTGATGATAAGGACACATCAGGAAACATCATAAATGACCTTACGCCTTCTTGATGCACCCGGGTTGCATCCATCGTCTTGACAATGACTTCATAATGGATATCCTGTCCGGAGGCAATCATGATCTTCGTATCATCCGGGTATTTACCCTGAACTTGCTGCTTGAGCTTCCAGAGTTCTTCATTCAATTTCTCGTAGTCGTAATCATCATCCTTAAGCGGAATGATCGGCAACCGCGCCGATGAAGCCGTGATCGTGAATCCGCCGGAGGTAACTGCTACGGCTAGATCCAAGGTCTCCTCCACCGGCTCTGGTTCTACCGGACCACCTGCTGAAGAAGCACCGGGTGCAGGCGGAAGATTGATTGGAATCATAGCCAGCTTGATATATTCCGATGCCTGCATGATCACCGGGATGAGGATCATCACGAAGTTCATGTATGGCGTCAGATCAAGCTCCTCTGGCCCCTCTGCCGCCTTACGACTCAGTGACGGTTTGAACGCCATGGCTGAACCCTCCTAATTGTTTGTCCGGGCTGCCAGCATATTGATCAGCTTCACGGAATATTCGTCAATGTCATCCGTGATTTCTGTGATTTTTTCTTTGAAGGTCGTGTTGGCCAGGATCATCGGTACGGCCACTATTAGCCCCGTCATCGTACACAGCAGCGCGGCAGCGATACCACCGGCCAACATCGCACCTTTTAATGCCGGATCAAGATTCGGATCACCTAGTGCGCCGAAGGATTTGATCAGACCATACACCGTTCCAAGCAGCCCCAGCAGCGTAGCAACCTGACCGATCATACCGATAAAGTTGACTCGCTTGTTTAATAGCGGTAGCACTTCCAGCGTGGCTTCGTCTACTGCCGTTTGAATTGTCCGGCTGTCCGTGCCGGCATGTTGCAGACCACGCTTGCAAATCCTCGGCAACGCGCCTTCGGCTTCTGCATCACACAATTCAATCGCCTTGTCGATCTTATTGGTACTGATCATCTTGGTGATCTCAAGCATAAATCGCTGGCTGTTTATACTGGCACGTTTAATAAGATAAGAATAACGCTCTACGCACAAAACCACCCCAACCAAGCCGGATGAGGCTGTAATCCACAAGAAGAGAAACCCTTCCGACTCCGGTACATAACCATGGGAATAGGTGGTTAAGAAGATCATTAAATCTTCGTACATACCTTCCATAACTTCCATAACTAGAATCCTCCATAAAAGATTTTGCGAGAGTAAAATGATACCATGATAACCGAAAGTGGGATAGACAAAACTTAATTAGATAACCATCTCATGTCAATACATTTCATCGAGAAATGATAGGTACTCTGGATATTATATTTCAAATTAAATGCATTTTAACACACGATTACATCAGAATTCCGGAATGAGTCATCGAGTTTTTGTTTGCTACCCAGGGTCTTCTTCCATTGATTTCTTCATTTCTTCCAGTTCTCGTTGTGCCTTGATACGCTGCTGGCGAATATCTTCGAGTTCCTCTTCTACGCGATCCAACAATTCCTGACGCTCTTCAAGATTCTGAATGACACCAGGCCCTATACCTAACGGGTCCCAGTCGTCCCCAGGACCATCTGGAAATCCCAGAACGTCGTCTATCACCGGCGGTCCGACTTCCATAGAACTGCCCTTGCGTAGTTCGGTGTAAAAGTTACGCGTTCTCTGTCTGACGGTTGTACCTGCAAAAAGGACATCCGGCCTACTATAGGTAAATTGAATGAGGGGGCGGGCAGGTTCTGCTGTGATGGCCCCTTCGAGTTCAACTGTCCGCTCTTCGCCCTCTAATTGTTCGAAAGCAGCATCAGCGGGTTGCTGTTGAACTTCTTCCGTCTGCGCATGGACCTGGCTGGTCATACCGAAAAACATCAGCATACCTACGATACTTATAAGAAAGAGCAGATGGGGACTATTCATAACTTAAAACTCCTCAAACCCGTGAATTTAATCCGGTAATGTTCGCTGTCCGGAAGGCAGGCTATAATACTGTCGGGCCGTTTCAAGATTCTCGGCCGTTTCGGGCACACTATCCATACCACTAAGCGCCACGATCACACTGTGTTGTTCGGTCGAATTCCCCTGAACAATAATGGCGATAACATTCCGCGAAGCTTCCATAAGCGCCCCTGTCAAATCGAAGGACTGAGGCATATTCGGATCAACCTGATCGGCCTTTCCGGCGCTGAGACCATTGATAAACACCTCATACGGCGCCGTCGAAGCAACAGTGACTGTCGGCGCATCCGATTGGCCGAAAACCATAAATTCTTTTCGGGCATAAATCAATGAATCTGCGACTCCCGCCGTATCCGGGGCCGTCCAGACCGGCATGGAACGCGACCGCTCCAAGCCGGGCAGCGTACTCATAAAGACAGGATAGGTGCCTACCGTCGCAGACTGCCAGGTTGAATCAGCGACAAACCCGGTCATCATCCAGCCGTCCCCGCTTGCCATATTGCTGACTTCCCAGGAATCATCCGACGTCAGTTCGATGTTGTAATCCACCGAAGGTGGGGGATAAAGTTGAGGATCCAGAGTCGTCAAATTCTGGCGAATCTTGCTATACCATTCATCAGCAACCGGATATATATCCTGATAGCCGTATCCGGCCTCGTATATTTCCAGCGCAGCGTTTCTAAGTGAGAAATTCATCTCATCCCATCCGGTGGACACCATATCGTTTAAGACCGTTGAGGCATCCGCTTCCGTCAATTTATCCGCCAGAAGACCTTCACCTTCTGCCATGATCGAATCGATCTGAGCCATACGATCAAAGTACCGATCGGTGGTTATTTCAGCAAACTGGGCGCCCTGGAAGTATCGGGCCCCAAGATCATAATAAAATTTGACCATATGGATTTTGAGTGTGTCGACCAGAGCCGGAGCAATACCCATTTCATCCGCCTTCATAATCACATTCTCATAGCGGAAAGACATATCACGACCTATTTTGAGCGATTCGTCCACATACATAGACAACAGGCCATTGTCAAGTATCCCGTACAATAGATCACCGAAATCGAATACGTCACTGATATTTTCCGGACGATACATCAAGCTGTCGGTCAATTGCATCCAATGTACGGATAGCTCGTCATAGTCATCCATCATCGGCGCAATACGGCTTTCGTTCATACGGACCGGCCCTATGGCCAGATTCAGCGCATGTTGCTGCGCCTGTGTAATTTCCGGACCGGTTAAACTATATCCATCCGGCTCCGGTTTCTGCAAATCCACGACATGCTGATAGGCCGGTATGGCATCTCTTAAGATATTCGCGCCAAGGGTATCTATACCCGCCGTATAGGCAACGCTCGAAAACAGGAATTCTGCGGTTTCCTTGCCAATTTGATCAATAATTTCTTTGCCCGGTATCGGAACGGGAAAATAATCGTAGAACGTCTCGACCATCAACCTGTCATCTTCTGTATGAAGCTCGGCGATCATTAGGTAATGTTCTATTATTTTGCGCTTCCCCTTGACCACCCATTCACTTGTCGATGAATCGACTTTGGTGATAGAAAGGATGCTGTCGCGCGTAGCCGTCCAGGTGGTATCGAACGTAATATCGGCATACTCCGCACCTCGATGAATATGGACAGCGACCAGCGGTATGATGGCCTGTTCCAAAAAGGCGGTGGCACCATCATTCAACTCCCGAAGTTGCAGTGCACGTTTCAACGCTTCCTTCTCAGGCGGCGGTTGCTCCTGGGTAAGCCATACATTGGCCATCTGCTCAAACAATTCACTCTTTTTATATGCGGCCTCTGCCCCACGAATAGACCCACTTAAAATCACCCCGTCATAGTATCCTGCCAAGATACTGCCAATCTCCTTTTTGCGTTCCAGATTCGCATCCAGGGTCGCTTTAGGCAGGGTCAGCCGAATGGCTTCAAAATCCGGATACGTCATATCCGCCAGACGTATATAGGCCTCGGCGCGGTAGTAGGCATTGCCGTCCAGCCCTTTACTTTCCATATTGTCGCTGACCTGGATGGTTTCCTCATACTGGGATCTTGCCTGTATCAGATCATCCAGGCCGTAATAGTATTCCCCCACATCATATTGAATTTTCACCGACAGCGGATTATCCGGATTCTGCCGGGCAAACCGGGCAAACGAAAGGTTAGCACTTTCCAGTTTACCCTGCTTGATCCATGCCTGGCCCAATTCAAACTGAACCTCATTCACTTTCTCATTCGTAGGATCTTCTGTAGCGAAGCGCTCAAACGCAGCAGCAGCCCTATCGACCTCCTTAGCCTTCAACCAGGCCTGAGCCACATAATATGATCTGGCGGCACCGGCATCTTCAACAAATTCCGTAGCATATTGCTCATACGTTTCGGCAGTACGGTGATAATTCTCCACCTCGGTATAGTCATATATCGAATTTTTCAGCGCATCAATCCGAAATAGAGAGGCAGGAAATTGGCCTATGAATTGTTCATATACTTTTAATGCCAGGGCATACTGTTCCAACTCATCATACGCCAATGCGGCATTCCACATGGCTGTATCCGCATAGGACACTTCCGGATAACGTGCCACAAGATCCAGCCAGACCTCTGCGGCTTTATCCAGCATATTGGCCTTTTTATAGGTATTACCGGCCCTAAAAAGAGAGGTAGTTGCAAACTCGGCGTCAGGATAGGTTCTGGCCGTACGAATATAGGTTTCGGCCGCCGCCGCCAGTGCGGCTTCGTCACCGGAAGCATCAGCCATCTTCTCCTGTTCCAACGCTTGATTGGCAATGGCGCCGGCAGCCAATCGTTCCCCCGCATTCTTCAGACTGTCAGGGGCGTTCGGATCGGTGCGCAGCCGTTCGCTCCAGACTTCCAGATTCTGAAAATCATTCTCACGTCGATAACTTTCAACAATATCAGCCAGCGAATTAATATACCACTCGCCGCTACTGGGATGGTTGTCGAGTATCCGCTCATATACTGTCCGGGCATTCGGATATAATTCTATGGCAAAATAACGCGCTCCGGCATTGTAGAGCAGTTCCGGCACCCGTTCATGCTCTGGAAAAAGGGATACAAAATTCTCATAACTGATAAGTAGTTTTTGCTGCGCATCAGATAATTTTGGGAAGGCCGTTGAATCGAGAATGCCGGTGGCCATCGATATGGTCTCAACGGGCGTTGCCTCTTCTTCCACGACCTCTTCCGGTTTTCCAGCTGCGGGCCGTGAGCGAGGCTGGGCCTGCTTGGTCTCCAGTTTTTCGATCTGTTTAAGCAGATCTTTCACTTCTTCGGTTTGTCCCAGAGTTGGGGATGGCGTACCAAACCAGAAAAGCATGCAAATAATGAGGCCTGCCCCGCCAAAATGGCCCTTCATTTTTTTCTGATTACGATGCAGATATCTCATGGCGCTACACACCATTTCAAGGATTATTCGATTCATTTTCACCATTGTCCGCAGGCGGGACATTGTTGTCTGTTTCAGAAGTACCTTCAGACGACGAGGGTACAGAACTTTCAGATGGAACGAGCGATTGCTGTTCAAGTTCATACATTTTCTCTGCGACCAATATGGCATTCAAAGCCGCCTGCTCCCGGTATTTATCATGTTCTGGATGCTGACTGACCTGTACAAACTCACCAAAAGCTTCAACGAAATTCTCAAATTGGAACATATACTGGGCATAGTTCCAACGAGCCGTATAGGCGTGTTCCCGTTCCAGAAAATTATCCAGGTACGCCTTATAATACGCAGCTGCCTGGGCTCTGCCACTAGCAGGGTCTCCCCCCTGCTCTGCCTGTGATGCCACCCAGTTAGCCAGGCGCCATAGCGCCTTTTCAGACAGATCCAGTGCCTCTCTTCTCGCTGTGGTATCTTCCAGCGCTCTGGCCCAATCTGGGCCAAACTGTTTGAACATGCGCTCGCGGGCACGATTTAGAAAGACATCCGGCCCGACACCGTTATGTTCATTCATAGCCCAGGCCGTAGGATCAGCCAGCGTCATATTCTGCAAATCCTCATATCCGTCGATCATACGCTGTAAAACCTGAGGCGACTGCGGATTATTGGGAAACAGGGCTAATACGGAATCAAGCGCAACCACTTCCGCTTCTTTCTGACCCGTTTCCTTATATACATCCGCCATGGCCAGCATAAGCGGTCTGGCGTAGGGTTTATCCACACCTATCTTTTGCACATACCGGACCATGTCACCCTGAACATCACGAACCGCCCAATTACGCTCTTCGCCTTCCCGACCGGTGTAAACACGATCCCGGAAATCAATAGCAATATATTTTATTGCTTCACTGGTCAGATCAAACCCCGGATCCAGTTGCTTGGGTGTGACGCCAGCTTCCTGAGCAGCCTGGTCATATTGAGCAATACGTAAAGAATCTTCTAATAAATAAGTGAAATATTGTATAGAATGATCGTATTCTTCCTCCCGGATTTCCGGAGCAGCTATATTATAGAAGGACCAGCCCAGCTTGTAGAGCGCATTCTGATAATTTCTGTTATCAGGATAGTCAAGCACCCGATCATAAGCGGCAATCGCACGCCCCATCAACTCTTCTCCACCCATTTCGGTCAGGCCAAGATACAGGGCATCAAAATAAAAGTCGCCGATTCGCAGGTAGGCATCGGGCACTAAAGGACTATCAGGATGCCTTTGTACCAGCGTTTCGAACATCTGATTTGAACCAATCAGATCTCCCTGATTGCTCATCAAATGTCCGAGCTGAAAATAGGCCTGGTCCGATACCTCAGAATTAGGATATTGGCGCATGAACCGATTATACGTTCGAATCGGAGTGTTATAATCCGCCAGAGGCGCTTCACCCGGGTCTTCGCCCCGATCCAGTTTATTCGCGTAAACTTCATTGGCTGCCAGATAATCACCCTCAACCTGATCATATTGTACGTAGGCCATTTGAAAAAGCACCAACGGTTCGACCGTCGGACTGTCTGGATTATTTTGAAGCACTTGCTGCATATCGGAGATTAGATCTGGACGCATACCGCCTAAATCCGCTTCTATCTCACCGATCTGACCCTGCAAATCACCTACAAGCGCTTCAATCTCCGCCCTGATCGGTTCATTTTCCGATAATGACTGTAAATCACGCGCAATATTGCCTATTTCCGCATATTGAGCTTGTATATCATCTTTAAATGACAGGTATCGTGTAAAATCGACTTTGACTTTGCCGAATTTTGCCTGTTTAAGCCAGAACACATAATCCGAAGGAGGTGGATTAGCATTCAAAATGGCCAGTCGGCGTTCAACATCCTCTTTATATGCTTCAGCAAGTAAACGGGTTTGTTGGGCAGCGAGCGACTCCTGGCGGACTTTCCATACGATTTCCTGGTGTTTCCTGGACAGGGTTTGACGTTCAAGCGTATTCAGATCGTTGGTCACCACGTTAAGCGCAGCTCGTTCTGCTGAAATTAAACCGGCCAGATTGGTGAAGGCAACCTTAAGCTGACCATAGTTGATCAACTGCATCGCCAGAGGGTCCGCCTCTGAAACACGTCGATGTAAATCCAGCATCTGGGTTTTTTTCTCTGCAGCTATATTCAGTTGCGATAAAACCCGATCTATCCTCGCCAGATCTTCCGAACTTTGCACTTCCGACGCCAGACGTTGAAGTTCACGGCGGATCTGATCCAGTTCACGCGTCTCATCTATAACTCTATTGATCAATGATACAGCCCGTTCCGTCACGGCCAGTTGAGAAAACACCTCAGCCGCCTTCTCATAGTCCCGAATTTTCGTATAGCCTTCGCCTAAGAGGTTCCAGGCTTCATATGCAAACGGACTTGTTGACCGAATATCAAGCAAGGTCTCCAGCAAGCGGATTGCAATTTCAGTATTATCCCGGTCTATCTCGAACCAGGCCAACGCCAGGACCACCTCATCGTAGACAATGGCCTCCTGAGGCACCTTACCATATTGCTCCAGAGACAGGTTACGATATCGTACAATCTCCTCCGGATCTTCGGTTCGTCGGCCCAATTCATAGTAAATATGTCCTAAATGCGCGCTGGCCGTCCAGATCGCTTCAAAAATAACGCCATCAGAAAATAACGGCGGTCGTGAAGTTGCTGCATTAAGCAAGGGCTCGATCGCATCTTCCAGGCGATCCTGCTCAATATAAATTCGCGCAACACTCTGTTGAGCTAAAATATATATCGGACTGACACCCGATACTTGACTGAATATAGTCACCGCTGAGTCCAAATTTGCAATCTGTCCAGGATTTAACGGTTTCGGTTTATCCGTACGGTCAGATATGGTACTGAGGGCTTTCTGAAGATAACAGTCCCCCGCCAGATATACTGCCCCATCATATTCTTCAGGGTGCAGCAGGAATTGGTCCGCTACGACATTGTATGTATTAAGGGACTCATCCCAGCGGCCCAGGCGATAATATATATCCTGCAACATGGCATAGGATAAAAGTCTGATCTCATTATCTGTCTCTTCGTAGGCAATTAAATCCTGAAATATGGTGGCCGCTTCAGTATAACGGGATTGATACTTTAAGATATCGCCTAACATTAAAGCGGCTAGTGGATAATTTTCTGCATCAGGAAATGTTTGCAGATAATCCTTCAACAGCAATTCAGCTAATTCGTATTGAAAATTTAAATACCATTCAAGAGCGACCAGGAAGTCATTCTCTGCTATTATATCGACCTCATCAAGGCTAAGATAATCAATCAGAGAATCCCGATAGGCCTTAACCGTATGTTCCACTTCAGCCAGATGCGTTTTACGACGTGCCGGGTTGGTGGTCTGAACCTCAAGTTCTTCCAGTGAATCCTCATAAATCTCAAACATTCGATCTCTTCTGGCCTTAAGCACCTTGCCGCTTCGTCTTGAAATACGCTTTTGAAGAATCTGATTGAGGACTCTCATCCGCAAATTGACCAGCGCCTCACGAGCAATACGTAACTCTAATTCCCTACGTTCTTTCGCGAGATCCTGAAATGACAATAACAGCTTGCTGAGCCGATCCTCTTCCTGGTTAAGCTTATCTATATCTTCGGTCAGTGTACCGATCGACTTCAACACATCTCTGGGTTGGCTGTCATCTATCTCTATTGGTGCTATATCCTGGGGTATATCTTCCTCAGCCACCTGAGCATACGACCGCTCAAGAAATACCCCCAAGACCAAGGCTACACTTACAATAATATAGGTCCAATTACGCATCAAAGTTTTCATCCTAATTAAATTCTCTAAACTTATACCAATCCGGCATCGAGTTTTTGTTTGCTACCCAGGGTCTTCTTCCATTGATTTCTTCATTTCTT
>CAJXCW010000070.1 GCA_913051705.1 uncultured bacterium | reverse complement strand
GGGTGATATTCTGCAAACTGATGCGCTCTGGTCAGGGCCGTCTTCCAATCCCAGACCTGGCCGGCATCGATCAACACATCGACATGATCACCAGCGCCGCGGCGTGCTTCCCGGACCAGAGCGATATCCTGCTTTTCGTCCCGGCCCATCGGGCCCCAGCCGAATTTGATGGCTGTAAAACCCTGATCGACGAGATGACGACCGATATCATGGGTTTCAGCAGGTGTCTCACCGAAGAGGACGGAGGCATAAGCCCTGAAATGTTTGGCATAGGGCCCTCCTAAAAGGCGATATACAGGTTGCCCATGTGCCTTGCCGGCAATATCCCAGAGTGCCAGGTTTACACCGGCCATGGCATGCCTGCCGACGCCTGTGCGACCGTAATAGTTGGCCACCTCCATCATCTGTGCGGTACACGCCTCTATCGCAAGCGGGTCGGCGCCTATCAGCGCATTGGCCAGTCCATTACAAATCTGGTGGGACAGCGGCGCCTCGATGATCGCCTTAACCACTGTAGGGCACGAATCGACTTCGCCCCATCCGATGTGACCCTCATCCGTCTCTATTTTGATCAAGCACGTGTCCTGCGTACCGTCACAAATTTCTGTCACATCCTGAAGCCGTAAGACCAGGGCAGATACCCGAGTAATGATCAAGGTTTGTCCTCCGTGAATCTCGTAGGTACACGGCGCGCCATATATCTGCGCCATTTGTCGATAGGCTGATTTCCATTTTCAATTTGCCATTTGCCGTCTGTTCTGTCAAGCCGGATAATGCTTCTATCCGCAGATAGGAACATCGAATAATAACGGATATAATTGATCGGTTGTATGCGGTCTGAACAGACAGCTATCTATATAATTATGGAGGAACAAAAAGACTTGACAGTAGGGATGTGACGTCCTACACTGTGTGACCATATCATCAGACATTTGGTGTGTTATAAGATGCCATTTGCCATGCGTTCACCCTTGCGATGTAACGATTTTTATGGCGAACCCATCAGATTCACCTTCCATGTCTCAAGATGAGGCACTCCAAATTCTATCGATAGATGATCAGACAGAAGTGTCCAAAGCTATCCAGCAGTATTTTGAAGCTAACGGCCATTCGGTCGATACCGCATCAGATGGTGTGGAAGGACTGGAGATGGCGAGTCGGACTTCGTATGATGTGGTTCTTCTCGATTTGCTCATGCCTAAGATGGATGGCATGGAGTTCTGCCGGCGTATCAGGTCCAATGCGCAAAATGCCGAAGTCGGTATCATCGTTTTGACGGCAGTACACGATATGGATACGCGGTTGACCATGTTACGTGCCGGCGTGGACGACTATCTGACCAAGCCGTTTTCATTCCAGGAACTGGAACTCAGGGTTGCCCTGCAGGCGCGAGTCACGTCGCATAGAAGAGCTCTGCAACAGTCCTTGAGGGGAGAACAACGCAAGGCCAGTAATCTGGAGATCGTCGCCGAGGTGGCACGGCATATAACCGGTCTGATCGATCATAATCAGACGCAGGTCTGCGAGACTACGGTCCGCATGGTGGTCGATCGATTTGGATATGAAGTGGTCTCTATATTTATTATAGAGCATGATAGAGAGCACGCCGTGTTGTATGCGACCGAGGGTGCCTTCGCCCATAAAAAGGCGATCGGCCACCTATACCCATTGGACAAAGGCGTCATGGGTTTTGTATGCCGGTCCGGACAATCCTATCAGGCGGATGATGTAAGGTCCGACCCATATTGGGTTGATAATCCGCTTGATCAGAAAAAATCCGAGCAGATAAGATCCGTGATCTCCGCCCCACTGAAGTTTGCTGATAAGACCTTGGGATGCATGCACATCGAGAGTACACGTATCGCCGCATTTGAAGAAAGTGATCGGTTAATGCTTGAGACGCTGACCGGCCACCTGGCTGTGACATTGGACAATGCACGTCTATATCAGGCGATGGACAACCGAACTACGGATCTGAGTGTTCATACCGGCATCCTGGAAGCGCTGAATGCGACCCGGGATCTGGATGTTCTGTTTAAAACGTTTGCGCTTCAGATATCGCATATCGTTTCATATACGGGTTTTGGTGTCTCTCGATATGATGCGGAACAACAGATGGTAACGTATATTTACGTAGACACACCGGACGAGGCGTTTTATTCCGGAGCTACCTTTGCAGCATCGGACTCCCCCTATACGCTGGAAGTCTGTCAGCATGGTGAGGCGATTATCATTCCGGAAGTGATGGATAAATCGTTGTCCCCTGATTTCAGATCCCGGTTGCAGCAGGTAGGGGTTCGCTCCGGCCTGTTGGCGCCGATTAAATATCATGATGAGATTCTCGGCATATTAATTCTGTCGCATAAGGACGTCGGCAATTACAATGAACAGGATGTAAAACGCATTCAGCCGTTGCTGCCTCATTTTGCCCTGGCTATTAAGCAGGCGGAGGAGTATCAGGCATTGCAACAAGCGTATGCCGACCTGCAAACAGCCCAGGAGAACATCCTCCAATCCGAACGAAAAAAGACCGCGCTTGATACCGCGCTGCAAACGGGACTGACCCTGAGCCATGAAATCAACAGCCCCTTGACAGCGATTATCGGTTTTGCGGAACTGTTAAACCGTGAGCATCCCGATAACTCGGAATATCAGATTATTCTGGAGGCCGGTCAACGTATCGCGGAAGTGGTACGGCGGCTCAGGCAGCTTAAATCGGTGGAATTGAAGTCTTATGTCTCAGATATTCCTATTCAAATGATTGATCTTGATATCCCTGTTGGAAAAGAAAAGTAGGGCATTTTAATGGATATTATTACTTTTTCTGTCGGTGATATGCGGATGGGCATCCCTTTTTCTCAGGTCGCTCCAAGTAGTGTTTTGACCCAATCTACCTTACAGACCAATCATACCGGTGCCGGAACCCTGAACGCCACCATGCCCATCATTGACCTGCGGCATAAGTTCTGTTTTTCTATTCCTCCCGGTGAACGGGATACACGAATCATTGTGGTAAATCTGGATAATGCGTCTGTAGGGTTAGTCATCAACAGGACGTCTGGCGTGTCTATTCTTCACGAAGTTGATGTTGAGGCGGCACCAGGAACAGATCATCCCTATGTGACCGGTATGGTCATGGATCGGCATGAACGCGTGTTTCTTTTTGATTTGGACATGGTCTTGTCTTCAGATACCATGCTCAACTTAAATGATCTGTTCAGCAAACCGATTCTGGACGATTTTGTCTCACCTAACACTTTATTTCTTGAGGCAGCCATCCAGGTCGCCCATGAGACTGAAGGACTTTCAATACAACACATTCGTCAACTGGCTGAAACCCATGATATTCCATTAAGTACGGCCAGCCGTCTTGTAAGCTTTCACACTCAGAACCCGGTGAGTGATACCTGATGCACAAAGAATCTCTTGCTCAATGTGAATATATCCCGAAAGGTCTATCCGGTGTTGTTACGATCGGCGTATCCGGCAGCACAGATTCCGACGAGCCGGATACCTTGTTGACTTCCCTGTCGGATCATCTTAAAGAACATCAGCTGATGGACATAGATGTCCGTATTTCCGGTGGCCTTGGTTTCTCTTCCGCCGAAAGACTGGTCAAAGTCAGCAAACATGGTATGCCTTCTATTATATACGGTGGCGTCACACCGGATATGATGGCGGATATTGTACGTCAGCATCTATCGGAAGGAACGCCGGTCTCCGAGATGGCTCTATGCCAGATTCCCGTTCACGGGGATTCGGTTGATGGGGTGCCCCACTTTAAGGATATCGCGTTTTTCGGCCTCCAGCAGCCCGTCATCTCCTGGCGTTGCGGTCATATAGATCCTGAACGCATTGACGATGCCTTCAGAACCGGCAGTTATGGAATGCTTGAAACCGTTCTTGCCCAGCGGTCGGATGATATTCTGTCGATGATTGAAACGGCTCAGGTGCATGGCCACGGAGGCTCTGGTACATCCATATTGGATCGATGGACTGGCGTCGCTGAACTGGATGAAGAGATTTTTCTTATATGCAATGCTCTGGAAGTGGAGCCCGGGTCTGTTAAAGACCAATGGTTGATGGAAAGCGATCCGCACCGGATCATAGAAGGGATGATTATCGCCGCGCAGGCAGTTGGTGCCCGCATCGGATATATTGTATTAAATCCATCGTATACCCTTGCACGACGCCGGCTTGAGATCGCCATTGCGCAAGCCCGCCGTCATCGCCGTCTTGGTCAGGGCATACAAGGTACGGCGGTCGATTTCGACATTATCATTCGTGTTGGCCCCCCCGGTTATATCACCGGTGAAGAAACCGCTTTGATTTCTTTTCTGTCCGGTGACGCCGGTCCCCATGTCATGCCTCCGTCCGGGATCGATCGGCTAAACGATCGACCTGCGCTGGTGGTCAATGTCGAGACGTTTGCGCATCTGGCGGTCTTGCCGATCGGCACGGATGAAGAAGGCCCGCCTCCCACACGATTATTTACGCTGGAGGGTACGACGAATACGGGCGTGGTTGAAGTCGAAGTAGGGACGACCATACGAGAGGTCGTCTGTGACATGGGAGGAACGCCCGAGGAATATATTAAAGCGGTAGTAATCGGGGGCCATTTAGGCGGTGTCGTTCCTACAGATCTTCTGGATACACCGCTTTCAGAAGCCTCCTATCGATGGCTTAATATCTGGCCGGGTACAGGGCTTATTTCTGTTCTGGATCAATCTGTTTCTATGACCGAATGGTTAGGCCAGCACCTGCAGTTCGGGGCGCAGGAGTCCTGTGGCGCCTGTACCCCGTGCCGTGAAGGCATGGAACAGGCGCATCGCCTTTTGCAGGGACTTCGTAACGGCGACGGTCACGGACAAGATCTGATATTGTTGGATCAACTCGCATCCTATGTCTCTGTTTCATCCATGTGCGGTTACGGTCAGGCGGTTCCGAACGGTATCTCCACGGCCATTCGGTATTTTGGAAACGAACTTCGTGAACAACTTACCCGTAGCCATTAGCGTCTACTAAGGATGTTTGAAAGGGTTGACATGGCGTCAAACGAACAGATTTCCATAACCATAAATGATCAACCTGTCGAGGTGGATCCTGGGACGACCATACTGGAGGCCGTAAAACAGCTTGGCCTGTCCATTCCGACTTTATGCGCCTTACCGACCCTGCCGAGCAATGGTGCATGCCGTCTCTGCATGGTTGAGGTAGAAGATGAGCCCTATTTACAGGCGGCCTGTACATACCGAATAAACCACCCCACCTCTGTGGCCACCCATACACCACATATTCTGGACTCCCGCCGCATGACGATGGAATTACTTATGACGCGTTGTCTGAATAATAAAGAGCCCTATACGGGGGATGAACGGTTTCAGCAGTTGGCCTATGAACTCGGTATTCGACATCCGCGCTTTACCGCAAGCGACACGTCTGCACCGATTGATAATTCCAGTCCGGCTGTACGTTTTAACGCCAATGCGTGTATTCAATGTGGCCTGTGCGTCTCCGCCTGCGGCGATATGCAGCAGGTTTACGCCATCAGCATGAACGGTAAAGGCGTGCATCAGCAGGTACAACCCGGCTTAAATAGACTACTCAATGAAACGGAATGCACCGCTTGTGGCCAGTGTAGCGTTGTATGCCCGACAGGGGCTTTTGTCGAGCAGGATCATACGTCGGATGTCCTTAACGCATTAGGTGACCGTGATAAAATGGTGATCGCTGTGATCTCACCATCGGTAAGCTCTGCGATGGCTTTGGAATTCGGCATGGACAGCAAAGCTGAGGTGTCCGGTAAACTGGTGCATGTTCTTAAACAGATCGGTTTTGATATGGTTTTCAGCGCCACCGTCGGCCATGACCTGCTCGCTTTGGAAACGGCTTTCGAATTACGCAGCCGTATGGAATCAGGACAAAACCTGCCGTTGATCATATCCAGTTGTCCTGCCCTGGTTAAGCAGGTCGAACATCAATTTCCGGATCTTTTGCCCCATCTGAGCGCTAATCGGTCGCCGGCACAAATGTTTGGGCGTGTTCTGAAAACGTATTATTCGGAACGGCTTGAGCGGGATGCCTCGGAGGTGATCGTGGTTCAGATCACGCCCTGCCTGGCCGGAAAATATGAGCGACAGCGGCATGAACTTGAAGGCGTGGATATAGTTATTACCTCACGTGAATTGACGCGGCTGTTACGCTCAGCCAGCGGCTACGCCTTACACACGCTCTCGGATGTGCCGTTCGATACGCCCTTTAATGATCTGTCAGGTTCCGGCGTCTTATCCGAAGTATCCGGCGGAACCATGGAAGCCATCTTGAGAACCTTCTTCGAGTTAAAATCGGGGACGGAGTTGCAACAGATTGAGTTTGACGCGCTACGCCATGTCCAACCGCTGAGGGAAGCGGAGATCACAGTAGACGATGAGACGCTACAGGTCGCTGTGGCATACGATCTCGGTCACGGCAACACGATTTTGCAGCGTATCCAGGACGATCAAACTGCTTATCATCTCGTAGAAATCATGGCCTGTCCCGGTGGTTGCGTGGGTGGTGGCGGACAGCCGGAGTTCGGTACGCCGGAATCCATACAGACCATGGCTGAGCTCATGTATGAAATGGATCAGGAACTTGATATCCGCAAACCGAGAAAAAACCTCTCCGTAAATCAAATATATGAGAATGTCTTAAAAATGCCGTCCGGAGAGCAATCTCAGGCATTGCTTCAAACCACCTTTACCGAACGGGGAAGATATTAGAAAGTGGACCCCGGATCAGCAGCTCGCCGGCTACCGCAGCATAGATCGAATCTACCCGACACGCGAAATACGCGCCGGCGAAGCCTTTCTGGAACTCCCGAGCGTACTTAGAGACCTCTCCGAGGTGTTCCTTTAAATCACCAAATCACCAAATCAACACTTTCTTATGATCCGATACATTATATCTCGCATCCTGGGTTTAATCGGCGTGCTGGTCGTCGTGTCCATTATCACCTTCAGTCTGATGCATGCCGTACCGGGTGGCCCGTTTGATGAGGAGAAAATGCCGCTGTCGGCGGAGGCCAAGGCGAATATCCTCCGTAAATACGGACTGGATAAACCGTTGTACGAGCAGTATGCCCGATATATGTGGCATGCGCTTCAATTTGACTTCGGTATTCCCTTTCAGAGTCCGGGAGAGACGGTTACGGATCTGATTTCCCGTACCTGGCCGATCAGTCTTCAGTTGGGAGGTATGGGACTGGCTATCGCGTTTGTTTTCGGTATTCTATTGGGCATTATCTCCGCCGTCAGACAGAATACCTGGGTTGATTACGGTACGACTATCCTGTCCACGTTGGGCATTACCGTGCCCAGTTTTGCGATATCTATCCTGTTTATCGTCGTATTCGCTACTATATGGCGCATATTGCCGACGGGCGGATGGGGCGGTCCGGAGACCTGGATCATGCCCGTGATCGTCTATGCCCTCGGTCCGATGGCGATCATCGCCCGGTATACCCGGTCGAGCGTTCTTGAAAATCTACGGGCGGACTATGTACGTACGGCAAGGGCAAAAGGGCTGAAGGAACGAACGATCCTCTCGGTGCATGTCATGAAAAACTCATTAATTCCCCTGATGACCATCATGGGGCCGATGTTGCCGGGGGTTTTGACCGGTTCGTTATTCGTAGAAGGTATTTTCCGTATTCCCGGCCTGGGCCAGTTTTTCGTGACCAGCATTTTTGAACGCGATTATCCGATGATCATGGCTCTGACCCTGCTCGTCGCCGTGCTCATCGGGATTACCTATCTGATTACGGATATTTTATACGCCCTCGTGGACCCGAGAGTCCGGTATGTACGGGGAAAGTAGGCGGGCAGAAATAAATTGGTGATTTAGTGATTGATGCCATCAGTCAACTGGACAGGCGGTAAGCGGTAGGCATTTCAATCAACAAACCCCGAAGGGCTCGCATCGTGTCCAGAGGACACATGCCATCGACAAATCAACAAATTGGGCAGGGCGGCAGGGTAGGGTGGGTAGGCAGGGATGTATTATAGGGCCGGTGCTTCAGCGGTGAGTATCCGAGAGTATGAAAGGATGAAGGGATGAGTGAAAGAGAAGACGAGGGAAAGATGGAGAAGGAAGCGCCTGACGAAGTTACACTCCGCACTCCGCACTCCGCACTCCGCACTCAGAATAAGCGTTCTCTGAAAGATTATCTCGGTATTACCGTGCGTGGGTTTTGCATGGGGGCGGCGGATGTGGTGCCCGGAGTTTCGGGTGGGACGATGGCGTTTATCCTGGGGATTTATGAGGAATTGCTGGATGCTATTCATGCGGTCAATATGCCGCTCATCAAATCGCTGCTCTCGTTTCGGTTTAAAAAAGCGCTGGCCGAATTTCCGTATAAGTTTCTTATTGCGCTCGTTTCCGGTCTTCTGATTGCGGTCTTCAGCCTGGCTCAATTTTTTAAATGGGCGCTTCAGTTTCACTCTGAGTTGGTCTGGGCATTTTTTTTCGGGTTGGTCCTGGCCTCCATTATTTCGGTTCGTAACCGGGTTACTATATGGTCATCGGGGTGCATTGTTGCGATGGTGCTGGGCGCAGTCGGTGCCTATATTCTGGTCGGTTTCGTACCGGTTGAAACGACAGAGGCCGCCTGGTTTATGTTTCTGAGCGGCGCCATCGCCCTTTGCGCCATGATTCTGCCCGGTATATCCGGATCTTTTATTCTGGTTCTGCTCGGCAAATATTCACAATTGTTAAATGCGGTGGTTCAACAGGATTTTGTCACTCTTATTGTCTTTGCCTGCGGCGGAATCGTCGGACTGATCACGTTCGCGCGTGTGCTACGCTGGCTGTTCCACCATTATCACAACGTGACTGTTGCTGCGCTGATCGGGCTTATGATCGGTTCTTTGCGAAAGGTGTGGCCCTGGAAGGATACCATAGAAACTTATATAGATCGTCACGGCGAGGTGAAACCGCTGATAGAGCACAATATATTACCGGAAGCGCTATCTAATGACGTCGTTCTGGCTATCGGGTTGGCCATCGTGGGCTGCGGCCTTGTGCTCATCATGGAGCGTCTCGCTGCCGGTCGTGTAGATGAAAAATAAAAGGAGGGTCACGATTTGCCGTGACCGAGCAAGCGTATGAACACACCAAAACCAGCAGGCAGCGGACTCTGGCAAGATGCGCTCCGTCGGTTTGCAAAAAACAAACTGTCGGTTACAGCGGCCCTGATTATTATTATGATCACGTTTATGGCTATTTTCGCGCCGTGGGTTTCACCAGCGCATTATTCAGAGGCTAATTTCGACGATGCGTGGCAGTTCCCCTCTCTTACACATCCCATGGGCACGGACAGCATCGGTCGTGATTATTTCAGCCGCATCATCTATGGCGCTCGGATATCCCTGATTATCGGTTTTGTCGCACAGATGATCTCGCTGCTGATCGGCGTACCACTAGGAGCGATCGCCGGATTTTTGGGCGGTCGAGCAGATTACATAGTGATGCGTCTCGTAGATGTGATGTCTGTATTTCCCAGTTTGTTGTTTGCGATCTTGATTATGGCCTGGTTGGGCAGCGGATTGACGAATGTGCTATTTGCCATAGGCGTTACCGGATGGGTGGGCGTTTGCCGTCTGGTTCGGGCGCAATTTCTGTCGTTACGAGAGTCCGATTTTGTGCGTTCGGCTCGATCTATGGGCGCTTCAAACACCCGTATCATTGTGCGTCATATGCTGCCGAATGCACTCAGTCCGATTATCGTCGGCCTGGCGATGGGTATTCCACAGGCGATATTCGCCGAGGCCGGTTTGAGCTTTTTGGGCCTCGGTATCAATCCGCCGACACCAAGCTGGGGACAGATGGTCAGCAGTCACCTGCCCAACGTGATTTACTACTGGCATCTGGCGCTGTTTCCCGTATTCATGATTGCCCTGATTATGCTGGGTTTTTCATTGGTGGGCGATGGCCTCCGTGATGCGCTTGATCCCAGGATGAACGAGTAGGGCGCAAAATTTTGCGCGCCTATCCGTTCAATGGTTTTCTATGTCAATCCTCCGGATCATATTTATCCTTTCCGTTATTACCGCCCTGGCGTTATCTGCCTATACGATGTCTGCCGTCGAGTCCGACAACGGGGGGCGATATACCAACTCCATCGGCGTACTTTTACCACCCGATGCGGCACCACCGGAACAACAGGTTCTCAACCAGTTTTCGGAAGATCGGCCGTATAATGAATGGTTTCGTACCGTGTACAAGGGTGCTGCCGGAAAATATCTGATCGCCGAACCGTTGACGCGTACCAATCAGAATTTTGAACTGCGCGGCGGCGCTGCTGAGCGTTGGGAAGTTTCTGAGAATGGACTAACCTGGACGTTTTATATCCGATCCGGATTGCAGTGGAGCGACGGCCATCCGCTGACGGCCCATGATTATGTCTTTTCTTTACGACGCGGCGCTGATCCGGAGAACGCCTACGACTTCGGATGGTATTATCAGCCGATAAAAAACTGGACTAAAGTGGTCGCTCGGCAGGTACCTACCGATTCGCTCAAGGTATGGGCAGCCGATGACCTGACGCTCAAAATCACCACGGAGAGCCCGACGCCCCACCTGCCGCTCCTTTTGACTTATTCCTGGGTATCTCCCGAACATGCCGTTAATAAGTACGGTGATGCCTGGTCGACGCGAACAGAGACGTCTGTATCTTCCGGTCCCTTTATGGTTACGAAATGGACCAAAGGGCATGAGATGATCCTGGAAGCCAATCCGATGTACCGGGGGGTAGATAAACCTTATCTGGAGCGGATTATCTATAAAATGTTCAATACGACCACCCCACCGCAGCGCCTTCCTGCGTACGAAGCGGGCGAAATCGATATTGCCGAGATAGAAAGCCAGGCGGAACTGGCCCGATTGCTTTCAGATGGACGGTTGGAAGATCAGGTACATACCTGGCCGAATTTCTGGACGCACTATCTGTTTTACAATACGCAGGAACCGCCGTTCAATGACCGGCGCGTCCGTCTGGCATTAAGTCTTGCTATCGACAGGGAAGCCCTGTGTCGGTCGGCGCTCAAAGGTTTTGCCGTACCGGCCTATGCCATGTTGCCGCCCGGTTTTCCGGCATATAGCGGGGACACATTCAAGGCTATGCAGGGCTATAACCCTGAGCGGGCCCGCCGGCTATTGGCTGAAGCGGGTTATCCGAACGGTCAGGGATTTCCGACGGTTGACATGTGGCTGCGCAATGAGCCCGTCATGCATCGGGATGCAGCGGAGGGTCTGCAGGCGCTGCTTAAACGAAATCTTAATCTGAATATCGAGGTACGCAATGTGGAAAATAAAGTCTTTATGGATGGGTTGAATAACCATACTTTTCTATTTGGCATGGTGCCGTATGAGTTCGATTTCGTTGATCCGAGCAACCTGCTTGGTCTCTGGTTATCCAACGGTCGGCATAATTGGAATAACCGAGCGTTTGATGCCCTGATGATTGAGGCCGGTGCGGAAGTTAGAGATCCGGTCCGCCGCATCGGTCTATATCAGGAAGCCGAACGTCTGCTGGTCGAAGATGTGGGCGGCGTATTCCTATGGCATAAACAGAAAGCCCAGCTTTGGAAGACATATCTTAAAGGGTCGGCCCTGGAACCCGATCATATGGGATACCGTTCCTGGCGGGGTGATCAGGTGATGAGTTCTTCTTTGACGCTGTATGTGGCGGAGGAATGAAACGACGAAACGACGAAACAACGAATTTTTATTTTATCGTTTTGCGATTCGTAGCCTCGCGATTCCAAGGAGTTACCCATGATACTCAAACAATACTACCTGGGCTGTCTGGCGCATGCGTCTTATCTTCTTGGTGATGAGGAAACCGGGATGGCGGCTATTATAGATCCGCAGCGAGATATCGATCAGTATCTTTCAGACGCGGACGCATTAAACCTGAAGATCCGGCATGTATTTTTGACCCATTTCCATGCGGATTTTGTCGCTGGTCATCTGGATCTACGTGATCGGGCCGGCGCGACCATTCACCTGGGCGCCAAGGCCAAAGCAGCGTATGACTTCGAGCGTATGCGCAACGGTGAAACGCTTATCTTAGGACAGGTTCAGTTGAAGTTTCTCGAAACGCCCGGGCATTCACCGGAGTCTGTCTGCATTCTGGTCTATGATCTGGAAAAGAGCGCCGAAACGCCGTACGCCGCCTTGACCGGGGATACGTTGTTTATCGGGGATGTCGGCCGTCCCGACTTAGGCGCTTCCAAAGGCTGGGCGGCTGAGGACCTGGCTGCGCTGCTCTACGATTCTCTACACCGAAATCTTTTGCCTCAAACGGCGGATGTGACGCTGGTCTACCCGGCACATGGCGCAGGGTCATTATGCGGTAAGAATTTGAGTAAGGATACGGTGTCTACCATAGGCGCCCAGCGGCAATACAACTATGCCTTACAACCAATGGACAAGGACACATTTATCCAGCTTGTCACGACGGATCAGCCGGATCCACCGACCTATTTCAGCTTTGACGCGAAACTTAACGCCAGTGAGATTGATACCCTGGATCATATGCTACAGAAAACGCACAAGCCGTTATCGTTGGATACCGTACTGAATCTGGCCGCCGAAGGGGCGCAACTACTGGATACGCGTGATGCTGTGGATTTTGAAGGGGCGCACCTGGTTGATAGCATCAATATCGGACTGGGCGGTCAGTATGCCAGCTGGGCCGGCACATTATTCGATATAGATA
Source organism: uncultured bacterium (assembly GCA_913051705.1). Lineage (GTDB taxonomy): Bacteria > JAAXHH01 > JAAXHH01 > JAAXHH01 > JAAXHH01 > CAJXCW01. The sequence continues at coordinate 8,502 of CAJXCW010000070.1, read as the reverse complement.
AGCCTATTGTACTGATTACCGATTCCGCCGCCGAAGAAGAGTCGGCGATGCGTCTGGGACGTATAGGCTTCGATAATATTGTGGGTTACCTGGATGGCGGGATGCAGGCGCTGGCCGACCGGCCGGATCTCGTTCAGCAGACCGAACGCATTACCGCAGCTACCCTGGCGGAACATCTCGAATTCGAACAACCGCCGGTGATCCTGGATATCCGGGCCGACAAGGAATGGGAGCAAAAACATATCCAGGGCAGTCTGAATATCCCCTTAAATCATCTGGAAGAACGGCTGGACGAGGTACCGACGGATCGTACTGTAGTTGTTCAATGCGCCGGCGGCTATCGTTCCGCCACAGCGGCCAGCATCTTGAAACGACACCATCTCACGAATGTGATGGATCTGGTGGGGGGTCTTGCGGCGTGGGAAGCGGGGCGGCTGGAGGTGGTTGCGTCGTGATCGGGCATGATTGAATCCTCTCTATTCGGCAACCTGCAATGCACAAGTACCCTGCCTCTGTCACTTATACATCGGCACCTTAATCTCCATCAGATCCCGGGCTATTCTTGTGGATGGGAAAATGCGCCGGGCTTGTTCCAACAGTGGGCCGGCCTGATGATACCGGGAACTGAGATGCGTCAATATCAGTTTGTTGACTTTCGCCCGTTTGGCGATACGAGCAGCCTGTACGACCGTTGAATGATGTTTCTGTCTGGCCTGGTCGCGTATATCATCGTCAAACATCCCATCATGAATTAACACATCCGCCTTGTACGCTAATTCCGCAACCTGATCACACGGCCGTGTATCGGTGGCGTAAACCATCTTTCTCCCCCGGCGTGCGGGACCTAAAACCTGTTCAGGACGAATCTCCCGGCCATCCGGTAATGTGACGATTTCCCCTGCCTGAAGACGACCGTAGAGCGGACCTGGTGGAACATCCAGCCGCCGGGCTTCTTCTACAAGAAAAAGACCGGGCCGCTCATGTTCTTTTAACGAAAATGCCAGGATAAAACAGCTGTGGTCGGCCGGTACAGCTTCGATTTCGATCGTATCGTCATGGAAGAGCCGCCCGCCCATCGTTTCATGAATTTTGATAGGAAATTGAGACTGAAAACCAAGGGAACGTCGATTCCCCTCAACGAAATCGTTGAGCCCCGGTGGTCCGAAGATAAAAAGGGGGCGTTCTCGCGGTACGTGTCCCATGGACATTAAAAGCCCCGGCAATCCCATAACATGATCCCCATGCAGATGAGAAATATAAATGCCCTCCAGCTTGCCTGGAGAGAGCTTTGCTCTGGCCATCTGCATCTGCGTCCCTTCGCCGCAGTCAAATAGAAACAAACGACCGTCACATTGCATAGCCACGGCAGGCAGGTTACGTGTCAAGGTAGGGATGGTGCCGCCGGAACCGAGGATGATGATCTTTATAATCATGAATGATGATTTATGAATGATGATTTATGAATGGTGAAAGTTTTTCAATCATAATTCAACAATATACTCACTCCTGTCTGGCCCTGACAATCGCATCCGTCATTCGGGCGATACGGACCATAGGGGCAACGTCGTGAACACGAATCAGATGGGCGCCGTGAGCGATACCCAGGGTGATGGCTGCGGCTGTTCCTTCCAGGCGTTCCTGTTCAGGCAGGTCGAGAATCCGTCCGATAAACGCCTTTCGAGAGGGGCCGATGACAACCGGGCAGGCCAGCGGGTGTAAGGCCTTCACGGATTTGAGGATAAGCAGGTTATCACTTACCCGTTTACCGAATCCGATACCCGGATCGATCAGTATATGGCTGTGACGGATACCAGCAGCTTCGGCATATTGAATGCGTTCTGCCAGCCAGGTTTTAATCTCACTTATTGTATCCTTGTACCAGGGGCTCCGCTGCATGTCTTCCGGTGTGCCCTTCGCGTGCATCAGAATGACCGGAACCTCTGCCTTCGCTACGGTCGAGCCCATCTCGGGGTCAGCGGTCATCCCACTGACATCGTTAACAATTCGCGCCCCGGCGCCAATCGCCTGACGGGCCACTTCGGCTTTACAGGTATCAATGGAAACAGGAATGGTAAGCGTACGGCTTAAACGTTCGATAACGGGTAGGACGCGCTGCAGTTCTTCGGCCTGGGTAACCGCCTTCGAGCCGGGCCGTGTCGACTCACCGCCAATATCGATTATATCGGCGCCCTCTTCGGCCATTTGAAGGCCGTGAGCGACCGCTGCTTCCAGATCAAAGTAAACGCCCCCGTCCGAAAACGAGTCCGGGGTCACATTCAGAATACCCATCACATACGTGCGGTCGGTACAGTCAAAACGGAACCCATTGCCATGGATAACAAACGCATCATTCACTGATTCACACCAATAGCAGGCACGGCGCTTGGCGATAGAAGTCTAAGCTGTGTCATGGCCTTTTTCGTCCATTTTTCATGGGGGTCGCCCAGAAGAATACGCTGTTGCCAGAGTTCGGTCGCTTTTTGCCGGTCACCCTGCTTTTCATACCATCGGGCCATATAGAAGTGCGCATCGACGTGATTACCGACTTCGATGGCCTGTTCAAAATAGGGCACCGCTTTTTCCCAATGACCATGTCGTTGATACAGGATGCCCAGGCTATAATATAAATCCGCTTGCTCCGGAAGCCGGCGAATCGCGGTCTCATAGGTTTCTATGGCTTTCTCAGAATTACCCCTGAGAGAATACGCATCGGCAAGACCGATATAGTTGTTCTGGTTACTCTGATCCAACTCAACCGCCCGGGTATATACATTGACAGCTTGGTGGGACTGGGCATTATATTCGTATGCTTTGCCGACGGCCAGCAAGACGTCGTTTCGATTCGGGTTCAAATCTAACACCTGTTTTGCAAAATTCAGGGCATCGTTTAACTCCCCTGCATTGAGGTACGACCTGATGAGCATGGTACGTAACAGGATCGCATCGGAGTTAAGTTGCACCGCCTTCTCACCCACGCGGGCTTCATTTTTAAACCCCATATCCTCAAAGCGTTCAGGGCGAATACGGGAGAGCGCCGCGAAATTCCAGGGGTCTTCCGGATCTGCTGCAATCGCCTGTTTCAAAGAGACACTCTGTTCATCCCATAGTCTAAGGGCCCGATAGGTACTCGCCTTGATGCGGTAGGCTTCTATCAATTCAGGTTTGAGAATCAGCGCGACTGCGGCATGCGCAATGGCCTTACGGCGCATGCCGGTGTTTTCCGCCTGATGGGTATATTCGGATCGTTTCCACTTTTGATAGACCATTGCCAGCCCGAAGTAAGGCCAGGCAGAAGTGGAATCATGCGCTATGGCGTTTCGATAGGCCTCTGCTGCATCCCAATAGCCTTCAGGCGTGTGGCGTTGATACATCGCCTGACCACGACAATACCAGACAAAGGCATCAGCATTCATCACTTCCTTTCGAGGCAAAGACAGGTCGGCAAAAGGCGGAAAATGTTGCTGAATAGCATCGGCTAAACGGTCGGGCACTGAAGATAGGCTATCCGGATGGATACTAAACTGCTGCGTGGTTACGGTGCTGTCCTCCACCGTAACAAAATGCATCTGTAGAACAACCGATTTGTCCTGATCCTGATTGTAGGTCCCGAACACGGCATACCGGGCGCCGATATCGGCACAGACCTTCAGGGCCATCTGCAGATCAGCCGGGGGTGTTTTATCGATGACTGAGGATACAATGTCGATCGGACTGACGCGCGTGTTTTTCGGCAAGGCCTCACGGATTAGATCCACAGTCATGTGGGCCAGGCCATAGCCAAAACCGGCCGGCGCATCGGTGGCCGTGGTCGGTAATGCAGGAAGGATGGCCAGGCGGTGGATCTGCGGCGGCGGTTGATAACTCAACCACATCACCAGGGTGCCGGCGATACATCCGATCACCAGGGCTCGACGTCCTACGACGGTGTATCGTCGGGGAATCAGATTCAAGGCACGCAGCACCGCCAGCAGGATAAATCCTACGATGAGGAGCATCATCACGCCCGCAAACGGCAGATTCCATTGTAATGTTATCACCATTGGGACCATGTTGGGATATCCTGATGCGCCTTTTGCGGTGAGTTATCTTAGTTGTCCTGAAAGATGAAGTTGCATCGGGTGGAGGGATGGGAGGATGAGGGACATGATGATTCCGGTATGGGTTTTATTTTCGCGATCCTTCCACCCTTTCGCCCTCCCATCCGGTTTTCACCCGCACTTATATTCCGCCGACCGGCTCATCTTTTACTATCGGATCTGCAGGATGAGGACGCGCCTTTGGGGCGGATGAACTTTTATCAACAGAGAGGATCTCTTCCTGTTCAATAACCGGCGGAATCTCTTTATTATCTACACCCATTTCCTCATCAGTCTTGATCGGTTCTAAAGGTTCATTCGCTGCGAGCTTATTTATTTGTTCGCGGTCCAGCGTTTCGTATTTCAGCAGAGCTTCAGCCATGCGGTGCATGAGATCTTCATTGTCTTTTAAGATCGATTCCGCCCTATTACGGCAGGTTTCGATAATCTGCCGCATTTCATTGTCGATCTTGACCGCTGTCTGGTCGCTGTAACTGCGGGACTGCGTTATTTCGCGTCCCAGGAAAACTTCTCCGTCCTTTTTTCCTAACGCCAGAGGCCCGATGCCACCCATACCCCAATCACAAACCATATGCCGGGCGATATCTGTAGCCCGGTTGATATCATCGCTGGCCCCGTTGGTTGTATCTCCGATTACCATCTGTTCGGCCACCTGTCCGGCGAGCAAACTGGTAATTTGACCAAGGCACCATGCTTTGGAATAGAGATACTGGTCTTCATCCGGCAGGGAATAGGTCACTCCCAGCGCTTGGCCGCGGGAGATAATTGTAACGCTGTGCGGCGTATAAATTTCGGGAATCATCTGAAAAATAATGGTGTGGCCGGTTTCGTGATAGGCGATGATTCTGCGTTCCTCTTCCGAAAGTACGAGTTTTCTCTCGGCCCCCATGACGATCTTGTTTTTCGCCCGCTCGAGGTCATCCATGGTGACCATGGTGTGATCTTCGCGCGCCGCGAGTAGCGCCGCCTCGTTGACGACATTCTCCAGATCGGCGCCCGACATGCCGGGTGTCAATTTAGCCAGCGTCTTCAGGTTTACGGATTCGGCCAGCGGTTTGTTATTGCTCTTGATCCGAAGAATTGCTTCACGCCCACGTACATCAGGTCGATCTACCGTAATATGCCGGTCGAATCTTCCCGGCCTGAGTAACGCGGGATCGAGGACATCTGGTCGGTTTGTTGCGGCAATAAGGATGATTCCCTCGCTAGGTCCGAATCCGTCCATTTCCACAAGCAGTTGATTCAGCGTCTGTTCGCGTTCGTCATGTCCGCCACCCAGCCCCGCGCCCCGGTGCCTGCCGACGGCATCCATCTCATCAATGAATATGATACAGGGGGCATTTTTCTTACCCTGTTCAAACAGATCACGGACGCGTGAGGCGCCTACGCCGACAAACATTTCTACGAAATCAGATCCGCTTATGCTGAAGAACGGCACGTCCGCTTCTCCGGCTACGGCACGGGCCAAGAGCGTTTTACCCGTACCCGGCGGGCCGAGTAACAGAGCTCCTTTGGGCAGGCGTGCGCCGAAACGTGTGAATTTGTCCGGCTCCTTGAGGAAATCAACAATCTCCTGCAAATCCCGTTTGGCTTCTTCTACCCCGGCTACGTCGCTGAATTTCACCTTGGGGCGGTCGCCATCGAGCATTTTGGCCTTGCTCTTTCCGAATGAAAAGATTCCCTTCTGTCCTCCTTGCATCTGGCGAAAGATAAAAATGAAGAAGGCGATAAAGAAAATATATGGGAACCAGCTCAGGAGATGACCGAGCCAGTTCGTCGTCATCGGTCTGGCTGTGATTTCGACGTTGCGCTGTTCCAGTTCGTGAATCAAATCCGGGTCTTCAAAGGGAATATTGACTTTAAACGTGTTTTCTGTTGCTTCCTGACCGGGGCCTGAACGCACGGTGACGCCATTGACGAATTTCCCTACAATGATTTTATCCGAAATAATCACCTCACGGACGTTGTCATTGGCCAGATGCAGGCGGAAGCTGGTATAGTTGATCTGCATCTCGTCTGATCGATTCCGACTGAAAAACTGCACAAAAACCATCGACAGCATGATCAGGAGAACCCACATGATCAGCGTCTTCGCTCGCTTCGGGTTGTTCTGGCGCTTCTCCGGGCCGGCGCCATTGCTCTGTTGAGGCGTCTGCACGTCCTTTTTGCGCTTTTTTTTCTGTCCCTGTTTTTTTTCCGACATGATAGATCCTGTGCCCCTCGAAGGCCAGGCCTTCGGTCCCCTATAGGGGAGACTAGGAGGAGGCGTTTTATGGGCCATTTTTCTGTTCTTCTACTACAGCTACGTACGGCAAATGTCGATACTGTTCATTCCAGTCGAGACCGTAGCCTACGACAAAGACATCAGGTATCGTAAAACCACAATAATCGACCTTTTCAGATGTACGACGTGATGCGGGTTTGTCAAGCAAAGCACATACACATAGAGATGCCGGTTTTTTTTCTAGAAAAACCTCTTTAATATATTGTAACGTCACCCCACTGTCAATGATATCCTCAATCAGGAGCACATGACGATTTTCCACGTCAACATCCATGGATGTGACGCGAACTTGCCCGGATGAAGTCATGCCGGCGCCGTAACTCGATGCCCGTATAAAATCAATCGTATGAGGGATTGTGAGCGTCCGCATCAGATCCGCAAGAAAGACGACACTGCCCTTGAGGAGTCCGATGAGTATCGGATTTTTATCCTGATAGTCTTCGGAGATCTGAGCGCCCAACTCCTGGACCTTATCGGCAATCTGGGTTTTTGTTAGGAGAATACGCATGGTTTATAGACCGGCAAGCGGGCAGGTGGGCAAGTGGGATATGCCCCTTTACTGGTCTGTCTGCCCACTTGCCCACCTGCCCACCTGCTGCATGACAAGCACCTTTCGCGTCTGTTCAGATAGGGGCGCCTGGTCGCCGCGACGGTGACCGGCTACCCAGAGAATATGTACGCCATCCGTTACGACCGGGACACGGTCACGCATCAGTCGGGGGATGTCCCATTCGTTAAAGAGCTTTTTAAGCGTTTTGGTTCCGTTCATGCCGAACGGCGTCATCCTGTCGCCCGGCCGGCGGGATCGAATGAGTAATTGAGATGGTAAGACATCCACATCAAAAGCGACACAGGACGGCGGCCGCTCTTTGGGGCTATCACTGATATCCACTACATCTGTCGTTATATAATAATCAGAATTCGGGATAGGCGTTGTACCTGGGATGTTCATTTCTATTTGATAGGGTTCTGATGTGCTGCGACAGATCAGTACGGTCGTCTTCCGGCGTTCCAGGCCAATCTCATCCGGTAAATGGAGAATCTGACCCGCATGCCCGGCATCGAACAGCGCTTGTGCCCGTTCGACATGGTCGTAGGTGAGACGTGTTGATCGGCCGCCTGCCTCCTGGACGGCCTGGCGGATAAGACGCCGCCGCAGCGCAACAGGAATCGTCTGCCAGGATGTGAGGTCGATGCGTACGGCATCACGATTTACAGGATGAATGAGTTGTGTTGTAAGCGCTTCCAATTCCCGGTCGAGATAGCTGGATTCTACCCGCATCACATCAGCCAGGCGGGATAAAGCGCCCTGTATTTTCGGATTATATTCATCCTGCAACAACGGCAAAAGGTGATGGCGGATTTTATTACGTAACATGTCCTGTTCCGTGTTGGTCGCGTCGAACCGGGCTGAAAGCTTATGCGTCGCCTGATACGCCGTGACCTCCTCACGCGTTACATTCAGAAGAGGCCGGATGATCCAACCGTCACGTACGGGCCGGATGCCCGACAGGCCATCGGGGCCGCTGCCCCTGACCAGGCGCATCAGCACCGTTTCAGCCTGGTCGTCGGCTGTATGTCCGGTCGCGATTTTATTGGCGTTATACGTCCGGGCGACCCGTTCCAGGAATGTATAGCGCAGATCACGGGCACCGGTTTCTATAGAACATCCCTGCGCTTTGCAGTACCTTTTTACATCCGCCGTTTCCATCACGCACGGGAGGCCGAGCGAGGCTGCATACTCGGCGACGAACGTCGCATCCTCATCCGAATCCTGACCGCGTAAGGCATGGTTCAGGTGTGCCGCGATCAGGGTAATCCCCCATCGAACGCGCAATCGATGAAGGACGTGCAACAAGACCACCGAATCCGGACCACCCGAGATCGCTGCCACGACCTGGTCACCCTTTTCCAGCATCCCATGACGCTGAAGCGTCGATTCGACTTTATGGTCAAAGCTCTTCGACATAATCTTTACACTCTGTACTCTTCACTCTGTACTTCGCACTTCGCCAGTTTTTTATAGAGTACAGAGTACAGAGTACAGAGTACAGAGTAAAAATAAAAAAGGCCTCCCTGTTTCAGAAAGGCCATTGAAAATAGCGGCGCAGGGACTCGAAC
>CAJXCW010000069.1 GCA_913051705.1 uncultured bacterium | reverse complement strand
ACATATACGCATCAGAGGGGGCGGTGTCCGTCGGGGTCAGCGCCGCCTTATCTCCGTTGATATAGAACAGATTCGGTCCGGTCCCTTTTTCTACCTTTCGGGCTGTGACCTGTTCTCGTGCCAGCAATTGGGCAATTTCGGTGGTGGGGTTTTCCATATCACCCGAGATAATGGCATGCTCCGGGCATACGTTCACACAGGCCGGCTCAAGCCCGATATCGATGCGATGGGCACAGTAATTGCATTTGGCGGCTGTATGGGTTTCCGGATCGATGTATAGCGCATCATACGGGCAGGCCTGCATACAGCTCTTACAGCCGATACAGCGGCGTGGATCAAAATCGACGATGCCGTCCTGACGCGTGAACAAGGCGGTGACAGGACATATCTCGACGCAAGGCGCATCCTGGCAGTGATTACACCGCATCACAGAAAAATGCCGCGTCGTGTTCGGATAGACCCCTTTTTCTATATATTTAACCCAGGTCCGATTAACGCCAATCGGCACGTCATTTTCAGATTTACACGCTACGGTACAGGCGTGACAGCCGATACATTTTCTATTGTCTATGATAAAGCCATATTGCATAGGCAACTCCGGTTATAAATCGGCAAGTGGGCAAGTCCTCTGGTAGGGACCGATTCTGTGGGTGATTATCGTGATTCAAGTCGGCCGTATTTACCGTTATAAAACATCAGTGGGCGGCCCTCTCCGGTGTCGCCTACGATGATTTCGCCGATAAAGAGGTCGTGGTCACCGCCCGGCAGGATTTGGACTACCTTACAATCGACATAGGCCAGGGATTTATTAAAAACGGGCGATCCGGTGATCTCGGTTCTGTGATCGATATCGGAGAAATCTTTCGGGCCCCGTTTGGCAAACCGGGTCGACAGATCTTCCTGGTCTTCCGTCAGGATATTTACGGCAAAGCATTCGCTTGCCTTCAGACACGTATTCATATTCGCCTGACAATCCACAGAGACCAGAACTAAAGGGGGTTCGAGAGACAGAGAGGTGACGGCATTGGCGGTCATGCCGTGCAGTTCTCCTTTATAGTGCGTGGTTACAATAGTTACACCCGTTGCGAAATGCCCCATAATCCGGCGCTGTTCCATGGGATCAAAGGCCATAATGTTACCTGTTGTCGGATTGGTGAATGGTGAACCGCGTAGCGCTCGTTGGAGCCCATAGGGATCAGCGATGGTTTGGTAGGTCAACTTGATTTATTGGACCGAAAATGTCAATGGAAATATGGCAGGTGGCAAACCTTAAATATGGCTATAGGTACCTTGTGTTTTGTACTTTGTTGAAAGAAAGTATATCTTGATGATTACTAGATATGCCCTTCTATACAAAGCACAAAGTACGAAGCACAAAGACCCTTTTTCATCTTCTGTGGAATAAACCGTCAACTTACGGTGTCTAAGGGTTGAGCGGCCATCATTGTAGCACGCGCACATCTACCTATTCGGGGCGATACTTTGACGGATGCGGAACTGATCAAAGCAACGCACGACGGCAGTCAGCATGCTGCTGGTGGTGGCATACAATCTGGTTTCCAGTGATGCCATTTCCCTGGCCGCGTCGTTTGGTATGACCGAACCGACTCTGGAAGACCTGCACGATGTGAGTATGGCCCTGGAGTCGGAGGGGGTATTATGACCATTCATGTAAAGACCACCTTAATTCTACTCGGTACACTGGCTATTGGTATCATCTGCGGCGGACTTATCATAGGTGCGGTGTCTCGATCTCGCATGCGAGCCGCGATGCCTTTTGGTGGGGACGGTTTTGTCAACCGGTGGGTCGAGATACTCGATCCGGATGCAGAGCAGAAACAGGCGGTCGAGCAAATCATTGAGCGCCATGCTCCTCGGTTCGGGGAGACCTTTGCCAGGCATCGACAGGAAATGCAGTCGCTTATCGACTCATTACATCAGGAACTGGATCCGGTATTGACGGAGGCGCAGCGTGAGCAATTGAATCGCCGCCGTATGCGGGGCGACCGGCTTATGGACGGCCGCCATGGTCGTGGTCCCTTCCGAGAACGCCGGGGGGCGGAGCCACGCTTGCCAGCCCCTCCACCAGATGAGACATTGTAAGCAGGAGATATTTTCTATACACCCTTTAAGCGGCCTGATGGAACAGTAATATTAAAATGCTCGTCTTAAATTTGGACGGGTATTATTTTTGTAGAAGATGTTTTTCAAGGGAATGGATCGGTAAGCCGGGTTGTCTAATGGGCAGAAACAGACAACAAGGATCTCCGGAGATCTTGGACATTTTTCTATTGTTTCAGCAATCACATCAGGGAGGTACGAAATGAAAAGGATGATCTTAACCATAGTCCGCGGTTTGCTGGTAACCGGCTTACTGGTATGGGGTCAGGACGGGATCGCACAAATGATCCCGGTAGACTCAGGCAAGATGAGGGTCATGATGAATGAAGACCAGGGTCCTTTAGGACGCGGTATGCGCATGAGACACGGTGGACCGGGTGGACCGATCGGTCAAATTCCGTCTGAACTGGCTGAGAAAATGGCATTGACGAATGCCCAAAAAGATCAAATGAAGTCGTTGAACACGGCCTTTGCCAAAGATATGGCTAAGCTGGAAGCCGATGTGAAAATTGCACACATCGAACTCCGAGAGGTGATGGATCAAACAAGTCCCAGCATCGCCGCCGTCAAGTCACAGGCGGCTAAAGTGAATGAGGCGACCGGAAAGATATTTGAGCGTTCGGTGGTCTTCCGAGCGGAAATGAAAAGCGTGTTGACCGCGGAACAGCAGAAGACGATGCAGGAAGAAGGACGCCAAATGAGAGGGGAGCGTCACGGTCGCGAGAGGCGCAGGATGCGTGGTCCTGGTTCCATGCAGCGAAGTGGCGGCAGTAGCCCGGGTTCGGATCAATGACCTGCCCCTGCCCCTACACTTAAAGGTAAGGGGCAGGGATTTTAACTGGGAGGTGTTATGAAATATCGGATGGTTGGGGTGATTTGCGGGTTGGTTATGATGCTGATGGTGACGAATGAGACGTTCGCGCAGCGGGGTGGTGGCGGGCGCGGCGGCTCTGGCGGTGGACGGCGGGGTGGACCTGATCCGGCGATGATGGAACGGATGAATGCGCTACGTTCCTTCGAGATAGAGATGATCTGGCATGATTTAAGTATCCGTATGGATACGCCAGGTGCGCAACTGATGTCGTTGCGTATCTTGGTTAAAAACGCCACCGCACAAAAACAAGCCCTGATCGAACAGGCGGAGAAGAGTGAAGACTGGGGTTGGCTGAAAGATCAATTGGAAAACAGCCACAAACAATTAGATAAAGATCTGATGGACATCTTATCCGATGAGGATATGAAAACGTACGAAAAACTGGTAAAAGAACGGGAAAAACGAGCCTCGGAGATGATAGGCCGGTTCAGAAGGTAGGGAAGACATATTTAGTGAGTTGGTGATTTGGTGATTGTAAGGTCTTTCAATCAGACAATCAGACAATCACCAAATCACCATTCCCCTCAGGACATCTTCCACCATAGCGATCATTTCCTTTTTCAGACGCCGCCGCGCTTCGTGCATCCGGCATTTGACCGTACCCAGCGGCACATCCTGCATGGCGGCAATTTCCTGCTGAGAATACCCGCTTATATAGTAAAGAGTTACCGTTTCCCTCTGCGCCTTGCTTAACTGTTGTATGGCCGTAAAAATCTCATCCCGTGTATCCTGTTGCTCTATCGACTCCGGTAAAACGGTTACGCCTGAAGCAGCATGTCCGTTTTTCGATGCTTCCGATGCGATGGTTTTTCTCTTCAGAAAATTGATACATCGGTGAATCGCAATCGAGCGGAGCCAGGCGCCGAGCCGGGTCGGATCTCTCAACCGTTGTAGCCGTTCAAACGCCTCCAGAAAAGTTTCCTGGGTCAGGTCTTCGGCATCGTGAAAATGAATGGCAACTTCACGGACACGTATATCGGTAATAATCATGGGGGTTCCTTGTAATTTACACCTTGCGGGTAGGGTCGTTGGGCTGTATCGTCTTACCATAATCAGTTCAGGACGAAACAAAGCATATAAGTTGCCAATATGATCTTTTCGCGCAGCATATTAACCCATTTTCTTCGCCGACAGCATTTGATCTTACTGATGGCCGGTAGCATCATGATGTCCTGTCTCCTGGCCTTATGGTATCTGCCGTATCCTGAATCACCGATATTTGTCTATCGTGCTCTTCGCGCAGATCCTATCGGCTATTATACGTTAAGAAAACGCAGATGGCTTGCCTATATGGAGAAGACACTCGGGCTGGTCGCAGCGCCCACGCTTAATATACATATCAAATCAGACCATATGGCAACCTTACGTAAGAAAAGAGAAGCCGCATTACGTATCGGCCTGTTAATTCAGGAAGAGGAAGATTTTGTACCCGGTGTCATACACCTGAACGATAAATCGGTTAAAGTGAAACTGCGACTAACTGGAGATAAGGTTGACCATATCCGGGGTGAAACAAACTGGTCTTATCGCGTGCACACAAAAGACGATGAGCATGTATTTGGTATGCGCCGGTTTTCCCTTCAAGATCCCGGGACGAGAAAGTTTCAATACGAACGTCTGTTTTTCGAGACCGTCCGGCTATTCGATGTAATGACCCCCCGTTATTTTTTTGTCTCTGTTATTCAAAATGGGAACCCTCTGGGCCTGATGGCCTTTGAGGAGCACTTTTCCAAAGAGTTACTGGCATATCATGGAAGACGTGAAAGTGTTATTATTCGGTTCGACGAATCGTTATACTGGGCAGCGGAAGCCGCTCCGGGGATTTCATGGGATAACACCATGTTGTTTTACGATTATAGAAGAGCCGACATAGATGCCTTTCAAACGTCTAAAATCAAATCATCTCCAGAGCTTAGCGAAAACTATACTATAGCGGTCGGCTTATTACGGGGTTTTATTGAAGGCCATCTCCTTGCCTCCCAAGTTTTTGATATAAAACGAATGGCCGGCTTTATCGCCAGCGCACATTTCTGGCGATCCTGGCATGGTCTTATCTGGCACAATTTACGATTTTACTACAATCCGATTACAATGTGCCTGGAGCCGATTGCCTTCGACACAGATACGAATTTTCATCAAGGCACAGCCACCATTGAAGAGCCGATAATAAAAAGAATGCTCGAAGATCCGGTGCTCTACGCAGCCTATCGCCAGGCTATGGATACATTGATGGCGTATGTAGACGACGGTTCTCTGGCTGCCCAACTGCGACCGGTTGAAGACGCACAGCTCAGTCTCTTGCTGCCATCGTCTCGTTTTGTTCAACCTTTCGACTATAGGGCCTTCCAGTGGCGGGTGGAGGAACTCAGACCCTTATTGGACCAGTCTACTGCTTATACCGATTCATCCCGAGATGAATCGGAGACGGTGAACCCCATCCCGCTATCGGCGGATCAATATCCTCAGGTGGTCCAGGCGTATCGAATCAACGAGCACACATCCGCCCCATATTTAGAGCTGGCCAACCTGTTATCTTTTCCAGTGTTAATTCAGGATATCCACTGGGTGAATAGTCAGGGGCGACCTGTTGCCTGGCAACCTGATACCACGATCACTCTGCCGATGGTTCTGCCTGCAAGTCCGCCAGCCGACCGGCTATCGAGATCCCGTATCCCCTATAAATTACCGGAACGTTACCCGGTGATGGAACTGATTGTAATAACAGGATTACAAAGTGATACCCGTATCAACAGGCATACGGCATTGCCATACGTTCCGGCTTTGACCTCCCGGCCCCACACCGGTCGACCCACGCCATAAATGCCGAATTCTGCAATCCGATCCGACATAAGAACCAAAAATAACAGCTTCCTGTCGTTTTTTGCAACTTGCCTAATAGCAAATCTATCTATACTATATAGGGAGACCAATTTGCAATCTGCAATTTGGAAATAATAGTATGTTCGCCTGATAACAAAGGATTTACAGATGATACGACGACACACATGGGGATTGACAGTCGGATTGCTGGTCATTTTAGGCGGGTTGATATCTGTCGATTCGGTCGTCCCGGACCGGACCCCTTCATCTCGCGCCTCTCAAGAAACCGTGCTGAATCTAGCGGATCTGTTCGGCCCTGAAGAAGCCTATGCCCGTCGCGGTTTCGGTTTCTCCAGAAGTTCGCGGTCCCTCTGGAACCGGCGTAGTTCGTTCAGCAGGAGAAGTACGCGCACCACCACGACCCGACGACCGACGGTCCGAACGCCCAGTAAGACGACCGTTTCACCGAGTGCCAGGCGGTCTACATCGACCGGTGCTACAGCGGGCCGTTCGACGCGGGCAAGAAGCACTGCGGCTGGAGGGTCCACCTCTCGGGCGACCGCCAGAAGCTCTACGATGGGCAAGCGGGTCCAGAGTGAGGCTGCCAAGAAATCGCTGGCGACCCATCAGTCCAAGCAGTCCGGTTTCTCCCGAACCTCAAACACAGCGGCCAATACCAGTAGCTACCGTAATAATCCGGTGTATAATCGCGGTGCCCAGAACCGGACTTCGTACGGTAATTATTATGCCGGAAGAGACCGGTATTATGGGGGTATGGGATGGGGGTATCCGCGTTATGCCTACATGTCGTATCCCAGCTTCGGTATGTGGGACGCGATGATCTGGTGGTCGATTCTGGATCGATCGCGTGACCGTCATTATTATTCGATGGCGCATCACCACGCCCAGGACCCTGGCTATCAGGAATGGCGCCGCGAGGCAGGGCGTCTGGCGGAAGACAACGAAGAGTTGAAGACAAAACTGGCCGTACTGGATCAGGAAGTGGCCACCATGAAGGGCGTCCCGCGGGATACGAACTATCTGCCGCCCGGCGTAGATCCTTCGGTCGCCCTGGCTGCCGAAGTGGTCGCTACGGCCGATCCGAGCCGACCGCTTATGATTATCAGCACCGGTGTGACCAACGGTAACTACCATCGATTCGGGAAGATCATGCAAACCCATCTGCCGGATTTCGATGTGACGTTGGAACCCAGCAACGGTTCGGAAGACAATCTGAATAGCCTGGTAGAAAACCAGGTGGATGCCGTGCTGGTGCAGAGTGATATGTTGAACGCATATCTACGCAAACACCCGGAAACAGAGGCCCAACTGGTCGGTCTGCAATCGACGCTCTATACCGAATACGTCCAACTGCTTGTAAACAAAGATAGCGGGATTGAGGCGATTACGGAGCTTGATTCGAACATACATATCGTCTATGTCGGTCCGAGGGGTTCCGGTACGCACAGCGCCTGGGAAGGGTTTGTACTCCAGGATCCCCAATATGGTGAATTCACAACGCGTTATGCCAGCTATGAAGAAGCGTTGAACCAGGTCTCCGACAGCAACAGTGCCGTCATGATGTTCGTCGCCGGTCTTAACTCTCCGTTGTTGCAAGAGGCGAACGACAAATATGGCCACAAGGTCAATATCGTTATGATCGATGAGCAGCATTTCAGCACCTCGGTAGATCAGTTCGGTAATACCATCTATGATGTGGCGACGATTCCTGATGACACCTATCCGAATCTGCAGGTGGGCTGGCTCTTCGGATTCGGTGACAACAGTTTGGAAACGCTGTCTGTGGATGCCGTACTGATCCTGTCCAAGCGCTGGGTCGATACTTACGGCAGCAAGCCTATGACCCTTTTCGAAGATGCCCTGTGGCGGTCTATAGACGACATAAAATTAATCGTAGGCAAGTAGCGGCGCAAAATATTGCGCACTAATATTAGATGTCCAATCAGAAAATCGATCGATCTCAGGAGAAGGTTAGATGAGTTTCCATATCATACGGGCGGTAGCCAAGAAAAAGGTGAAGGCCGCAACCGGGATATTTCGAAAAAAGCCTAAAAGGGTGGATGAAAATCTACCGTTGGGTGTAAAGATCGAGCGCCTGATCGATGTGGACGCGGCGGCGCTTTTGACGTTCCATGGCCTGATTCAGTTTTCCTTCCCGTCGTTTCCCGCCACGGTGGAAGCGATTGGGAAAATCGATCTCGGTGAAGGCGCGATGGCCTATCGATGTTATCTCCAGGGAACTCAGTCGTTTGTCCAGATAGTAACGGAGCGTGACGAGGTGGTGGAATGCCGGTTGTATGTGCTGGATCGCGATATTTATCCGGCAACAGAAGAAGTGTGGGAGCTCTGGCTGAATCCGGAAGACGGTATCATCGGATGTTCTGAGGTACTGCATGGTGATACCGAAGAACTATCGTATATTCGGGAATGGATGGATGGGGACTATCAGGCCGAGCCTGTTTTGCTGCATGAACAGATTATCAATGATCCGTATGATGAAAACCTGTTAGAGGAATCGCAGCACACCATGTCTTATTTTCGCGTGGCCCATGGAGATCCTCACAACCCGGATGATCCCGAACGGGTGGACGAATATCTGCTCGTGAGCGCCGGCGAAGGGGTGGTGGAGATGTATCTGGGGGTGGATCTTATGGTAGATGAAATTACGGTGATTTGACGAAGCTACGAACGTACTTTGTTTTTCAATATAGAATGTTGGCCGCAGTGTATGAGTCACATCCATCAAAGCACAAAGGACCAAGGACAAAGCACTCTGATGCCACGTGATTTTTTACGTGACATCAGTACATATTCAGAAAGGATGGCAATATGATCTGGCGATTTCTCTCACGGGTGGGTAAGAAGCAGGCGGGCAATGCACTTGAGACCTTCACACAGGCGGTGGTGGCCTTTGATCCGGAAACGGCCTCTGAAGCGCAGATATCTCTGATGGAAGAGGAACTGGACAAGCTGGGCGTACGCGTCGGTAAAGCAGAGCAGGCGGTTAAAAAAGATCATGAGGAGACACAGGCGCTGTTGACGCAGTACAATCGGTATATGTCTGCAGCAGAACGTCTCGAGGGCCAGCTTCAGCAGGCCGACGACAACGAACGGACGTCACTTGATGCCAGCATGGCAAAATTAATCGACGAGCTTGAACGCCTGCAGCCGGAAATTGATAGGGAAAAGCAGGAAGATCAGGATGCAGAAAGCTTTGCAGCCGAATTGCGGCAGGCGTACGACGAAGCGGCAGAGAAACTCAAAAAATCAAAGACCCAGCTTACACAGGCACAGCGCCGCATGGAACAGGCCAGACTCCAAAAGGAACGGGCCGAAGAGCGGGCGCAGAGTGTACGGGAATCCGCCGGATTGAGCAGCTCCATGGGCGGGTTGGACACCGCGTTGTCCGCCATGGAAAAAGAGTCTGAAAAAGCCGAAAATGCCTCACGGGCGGCCGAACTGAAAATCGGAGCCTTCGGCAAGCAGGAAATAACAGATGATCCCAATATATCAGCTGCACTGGAAGCCGGAAGCAGACCAGCGCTTCCGGAGGCATCGGCCAGCGACCGGTTGGCTGCGTTGCGCGGTAAAAAATCGTGAGCGATGTTCTTTATTAGTGCAATGATATTTTTATGGAGAGCCCACCTGAGATGCCGCACGCGGCCGGTGGGCTTTCTTATGCGTAAGCTGGATGAATCCCTTATTGCAGGAGGCGTATTGTGTCTCAACCGATGTCGTCGCTTAATTCCGCTCTACACCGTATTGGACCCTACATTCTGGTTGTCAATATGGTTTTGTATTTTGTCGAATTGCAGTATACACAGACCAGAAGCAGTCTGGATGTCGGTGCCTGGGTCGGATTTATATGGATTGAGCGGGTTATCGCCGGATTTTTTACCCTTGAATATATAATACGTATTCGGCAGGCTGAACATAAAGGTCGGTACCTGTTCAGTTCGTTGGGTCTCATTGATGTGGTGAGTATCCTGCCCTTTTGGATCGGTTTTTATCCCGGATTGAGTCAGGAGCAACTCGGTCTTGTTCGCGGCGCCCGGACACTTCGATTACTGAAATTGTTTCGATATAACCAGAAACTCTACGAATTTGTCAGCGCGATGTACCACAGCCGGACGCGTTTTATGCCGATCGTATTGATCACAATTATGTATCTGATGATCAGCTCTACCATCATATTCGAAGTAGAACGCCGCGCACAACCGGAGGTGTTTCAGGACTATGGCGACAGCCTGTGGTGGGCTGTGGTTACGTCTACTACCGTAGGGTATGGTGATAAATTTCCGATCACACCTATTGGACAGAGTTTCAGCATTCTACTTATGATTATCGGTATCGGCATTGTCGGTATGGTCTTCGGTTATTTTGCCGATGCATATAATGGAGAGCGGGAACCACTGGACGGTATGTTGATGCAGACCTACTGCAAGGCGGTCCAGGAGGAAGGCGTACATGGTAAAACCCCAACAATTTTCCGGCAGACCCACGCAAACGATCCGCAATTTTTGATGTTTGCCAACACCGTTGACCAATATATCGAGATAAAAATAGAGGAATAGGGAAGCCTGAAATGTCATTGACGATCTGGTGATGCCGACATATAATGATCTCCATGATTTCACGTTATAATCGATCAATTCAAAGCACCAGGTATCAGGTTAAAACACCGTATTATGAGGGATATTTATGGTCTGCTCGTTTGCTTTAGCATATGGTGTAATGAGTCTGATTTTAATACTCGGCGTTCCACGTCAAAGCCTTAGCCAGAATACCAGGGCAAAAGGTGTATTGATCCGATCCCTGCCTTCTGTAGCGCGCTATGAAAATGATTTAAACCGGATTCAGGAATTGGTCCATACCGGCCGGTATTCTCAGGCGCTTGAACGGATTGATGAGTTGCTAAAACAGGTGCCGGATATGGCCCAGGGTCGTTTTCTTAAAGGCGTAGCATTAGCCGAACGCGGACAGATCAATCAAGCCATCACCGAGTTCCGGTTTCTTATGACGCAATATCCTTTTCTGCCCGAACCATATAACAATTTGGCAGTCCTCTATGCGCGTCAGCAGCAGTATGATCAGGCTCGTGAGAGCCTTTTGAAAGCGCTTGAAACGCATACCAGCTATGCCACAGCCTATCAAAATCTAAGTAATATTTATGCGATGATGGCCGGGGACGCTTACGATAAAGCGCTTGGGCTTAATGCCAAAAAAAAACAGCCGCCTGATTTGCAATTGCTCGGCGATTTGCATTCTGCTGAATTTATTCAAACGGATGAGGAGATCCTGACCTCAAACGAGATACCGACCGGTACGTCGGATCAATCGCCGGGTCCAGGCATTGTTCCCGAGAAACAGGCCATCGTGCACCCCGAGGGGCAGCAACAGACAGCGAAAGTCACAGGAGCGTTCCCGCAAGCGAGTCCACCGGCAGAGATTGCGGTGATAAATGGGAGTCAGGCGGAGATTGCTGCGTTTATCGATACCTGGAAATCCGCCTGGTCATCGCAGAACGTAGATGCGTATATTCGGTGCTATGGATCGAATTTCAAAATTCCGACACGATACAAGACCCGGTCAGCATGGGAAAAATCTCGTCGGCGGACCATCGCCCAGCCATCTTTTATCGAAGTGGTCGTGCAAAATTTGGAAGTTGATCTGGAGGGGGACAACAGCGTACGGGTAACTTTCCGCCAACTATATCGATCCGACCGATTACAGGACCAGATCCAAAAGACGCTTACCTTGAAGAAAGTGGGCGTGGCATGGCAAATTGTACAGGAGACCAGTGTAAAGATGTAAGGCCTGCCCACCTGCCTATCCTTCCGAAATAATGCGCCAGACACCGTCTTCTTCCAGGCGCCAGTATTGCTGTTTTTGCGATCGGCTTGAGAAGTTGTCGCTTTTGTAATCCTGTTTGAACCTCACCTGTAACATCAGGGCTTCATCACCGGGATAGGTCGTCAGATATAGATCCGACAGCCCCACTCTAATATACTTCTTCCGGGCGTCAACTCGCCGTTTGTGTGCTACCCAGCCGTTATAATCTTTACCCGATCCGTTAAAATCTTTGGAATAATGGCTTAGATAGCGGTCTGGATCCATACTCTCCCAATCCAACCGCCATTGTTCAACAAGGGCCGTCATCCCATCTTGACGCGCTTTCCATGCCTCTTTGCTGATCCAGTTAACCGGATGGCTGGTAATAACCACGGGGGTTTTTTTGATGTCCAGCAGGGGCTGCACTTCCTTAAAATTCTCATTGCTGAGTGTAACACACCCGTCGGATGCTTTCGGTGGACGGCTATACGTGGCGAATGAGGTGCCATGTAACCAGATTCCCCCTCCGGTTTTACCCAGTCTACGATCCCAATAATTTGGATAGTTGATTGGAAAGGCACCGACGCCATACCGATCTGCCAGCACTTTTTCCGGAAGATACTCAGTTATATGATACACGCCCACCGGTGTACGCTGATCCCCGCGTTTATATTTCCGGGCACCCTGTTTCCCCATCGAAGTATAATAATCCTTAACTAAAATCGGTACACCGGATTGGTTTTCAAAAACGTAAAATCGGGAGGTGGTCAGATCGACCAGAACAGCGTGGCGAACCGATTCATCCAGAGAGGATATCTGGTCCGGGATCAGATCCGTAGATGGCTTTACAACATGATAGGTCCATCGCTTCCGTGCTTCTTCGAGCATCCCCTCTATTTCTTCAGATGAAGAGGTAAGATGACCGAACACACGCAAAGCCTGAGTTTTCGCCAGGAGTAAATCGGCATAAATCAGATGCGCCAGTTTAAATTTAGGATTTTTTATCGTGAGTTGCCGCAGGAGGGATAACGCGTTGTCCATGCGATTTTCTCTGATATCGTCAAAGGCACTGATCAGCAGCATTTCCTCGTTGATCACCGGATCAGCTTCACCTGCCTTGACCGGCTCTACCGCCTGGATCGGGCCCACAAAGCACACCCAAAGAGCACCCAAGGCCAATATTCTAATCATACCCGATAAGATGATGTGAGTATTGGATTGCACGTTGATATTTCTCTTTATTCTGCCGTTGGGGTCATGGCAGATTCATCTGCCTTTATATTTTGACGATAGGCTATCAGGGCTTCGAGGCGTTTTGAATCCTTGGTCGAAAATCTGTGGGTATACGCATCGTATATAGGTTCTTCAAGCTCCCCGTCGATGCGGGTTACAACAACGTTCAAATAGAAATTTTTCGCATCTTTAGGCGCTTTTCTCCACACGGAAGAGAGGAGCGCGAAGTTCCAGGTGGCGGATTTATCCGGCTCGAGATCCTTTCCTTCGGTATATCGGATATTATAATTAAAATCATCTTCAAGTACTGCTTTACGCCGCCCACGGGTTTTGAGTATACCGTGAAAATAGACTTTCGATATCTTATGCTCGGTGTTGTTATGAACATTGAGTTTGACGACCGATTGCTTTCGTTGAATGTAATACTCGGCTCGTTTCACAACGATATCTTTGAGCTGTTCCATGGCCGTATCAGTTCGTTCTTTTTTCTCTTCCAAAGCTGATATGGCCTTATCAAGTCGTTGATTCCATTCTTCAATGAGCCCATCAGCCGATAGTCCGTCCAGACGAGAGCGGATACGTTTTTTTGCATTTTCCGAATTATCCAGTACACCGATTACATTTTCACTGAACAGGAATTCGAACCCTTCAAGAATCTGATCCAGTCGTTTCTGTGCCGATTCCGACAGCGGTGCTTTAATCGCGGCGAGTGAAGTCTGAAACGTCTCTTCGGTTGTCCCGTCGAGCGTCGGTTCACCACAGCCGGCAAAAATGAACATGAAAAAAACGACCGGTATAACCCGAATCGATATCAATGGCATATAGGTTATCTCCTGCGAGTATCAAAATAGACTAGTGCATGTCGGCGGAAGTATTGCTACATTTCAACAATTATAAAAACGTCCGTTTGATGAAAAAGTTCCGTTTATACCCAACTGGAAAGAGCAGAGAATGAAGGGATGAGCAGATAAATAACGCGACATAAAAAAACACTGAGACATCGTGTGCCTTCAGTGTCAGAACCAGATTAATTTCAGGTTCCCGCCTAAGGCGGGCATAATATAATATGATGAAGGGCAGATTGCAAACTGAAAATCACAGATAGATTACGTAGATCCCGGCGGTTCGAACGGTAGTTCGAGTTCTACAGTATGCGATCCTGAACGCAGGCGTTTAAACTGCCATTTCAAACAATGCTTCTGCACTGATCGGGCGAATTTACTGCTGCCCACGGAGTTTTCCAGCACGGTGACCTTACTGACAGAACCGTCCGCCTTAATCTGCAAACGCACTTTAATGGTGCCTTCCAACTTGGGGTTGGTCTTTAATTCGCGCTCGTAGTAATAGATCAGCGTTTTGTGATACCGCTTAACCACCTGCTGTATTTCCAGATCGCTGCGCGGTCCTTCAGACAACACGGCAAAACCGTCTTTGACCGCATCGGTCTTCTCCTGCGCCGACGTCTCCATACTATCCTGCACTGACGCCTCCGCACCATCCTGCGCAAAGATCGGAGAGGAAATAACCAGCAGGCTGGTAAGGATCAGCAGGGAAATAACGCGACTTATATAGGTGATTTCGTGCATGATTCTATGCTTTGATGCGGATTCGATAACCCATACCTAATTGCTATATAATATACAACAGGATTAACAGAGAACAAAGTGATTTGCATCACAAAACCCAAATTTTTCTTCAATGAGTTTAAACGTTAAATTGAAATAAGGGTTTCGTTTATGCCCATGATTTAATGTGATTCCGAGCCGATCTTTGCTATTAAATCTTCTTGCGTTATAAACGGATAACCGGCTTTCCGGGCCAGGGAAGCATCATCCGGTCCGTTGTAGCCCCAGGAAGCAAGGAGCAGGTCGAGTACGGGCTCCGTCTTATTAAAATGTGCGTCCAACTCCTGCAGATTAGCCAGAGAGTCATCTATAATCGTATATCGGCCTTGTTTGAAATGATCTTGAATCTGTAGCAGGTTCGCAATCTTAGTTGTGCCGTGATCACCGGAGTACACGTTCTCATTTAGCACGGGTAGCCCGAAATGATGACAGAGCGTGACCGTCGCTTCCCGATTCTTATAGGTCAAAATCACAACCTGCTCCGCCCCTTCATTCCGTAAGGCCTCCCAGACCGGTTGATAGACCGAGTTAAGCAACCGCCACTGGACGGGATCGTGTGCCGTAAATCGCTTCCGTGCCGCAAAAAAATGTGCGGTCCGGTCCGCCAACGGCGTTTTTACGCCATCTCTAATGACCAGATATTCATCCGTCTCCAGGCGCTGATCCGGCGGCAGATCGGCATGTTCAACACACCACCGCATCAGCGTCAACGCATCCCCCGCCGCCTGCACATGGTATCTGTTGGTGATAAACAGCTCAATGGCATGGCCGGGTAGTTCATCGGGCGAAGTAGCCAGATTGCCGGTGACCCCATTGTAGGCCGTGATCGACATCTCCACCACAGAATTCAGTAAAACCCCGTCAAAATCAAATAGAAGCATGAGATCAAGTGGTGAGTTGGTGAGTTGGTGGTTAAAATGTCTACTGCTTACTGCCTACCCTACCCTACGGTTCCTGCGTCCCCTGCGCCTCCACAAACACCGCGTACACAGACTGACTGGCGGTTATAAAAAGACGGTTCTTCTTCAGGCCGCCGAAACAGATATTGGCGACGGGCTCGGGCAGGTGGATCATACCGATGCGATCCCCATCCGGCGCGAAGCAGACGACGCCGTTGGTATCGGGGCCACCCCAGCCGGAGGCCGACCATATATTGCCGTCTATATCGGCGCGAATGCCGTCCGATACCGCGGGTTTCATATCTACAAACAGGCGATCATTTTTCAACCGGTTGCCATCTATGTCAAAGACGCGGATGTTGGCCGGACCGTCGGGCAAGTGAGAAATACCCGTATCTACAATGTACAGTTTAGATTCGTCCGGCGAAAAGCACAAGCCATTTGGTTTCTCGAAGTCTTCTGTGACTACGGTCGCTTTGCCGGCCTGCGGGTCGAGTCGGTAGACCCTGGTAGGCAGTTCGTAATCCGCCTTATGGCCTTCATAATTCATCAGAATTCCGTAACCCGGATCGGTGAACCAGATCGATCCATCCGACCGGACCACCACGTCGTTGGGCGCATTCAGGCGTTTGCCATCAAAATGATCAATAAGGACCGTAACCGTCCCATTGTGTTCTGTGCGAGTTACCCGGCGGGTGCCGTGCTCGCAGGAGACCAGGCGGCCTTCACCATCCCGTGTATTGCCGTTGGTATTGTTCGAAGGGGATCGGAACACGCTGACCTGCGCTGTTTCTTCCGACCAGCGCAGCAACCGGTTGTTAGGAATATCACTCCAAATCAAACTGCGCATATCTCCGAACCAGACCGGACCTTCCGCCCAGCGTGCCCCGGTGTGTAACCGTTCTACCGCCGCCGTAGTCAGAATATACGGCTTAAATCTCTCGTCGATCACTTCAATAGCCGGATCAGGATAAGAAACGAGCCCCCTATCCCAATCTCGATAGGATGAATCCAAGATGCTCCTCCGGGGAGTAATGGTGATTTGGTGATTGATGCCGCTAGGCGTCATCGAAAGTAAGGAGCGCCTCTTCGAGGCATTATTAGAATGCGCTCCGCTTCGTTCGCTGTGCTTTTTGGTGAGTTGGTGTATAGTACACGAAATAAAGTCGATTTGTCATCTCGACCGAGCGTAGCGAGCGGAGAGATCTAATTATAGTCGGCTAATAGTAGATTCCTCGGTTCCGCTCGGGATGACATGAACAGGTTTTGTCATATACTATGGATGATTTGGTGAATCGCGAATATCCTTATCCCAGGATGCCAATTCAGAGAGCAATTCTTTCCGCAGTGTGGCAACGGAAAGGTCTTCTACACGGTTATTCATCTCATAGGGATCGTTTTCTAAATGGGTCATCCACGTCGGAGCCAAACCATCATCCTGCCGCTCAGCGGCCAGTTTCCATGGTCCCTTGACAATCATGCACCACTGGTCTCGCTCAGAAAATATCGTCTCGCAAGTGCGTTCCGTCTCTCCTCGCATCAGTGGGGCGAAACTCTTTCCATCCACGGAAGCAACGGGAGGCAAACCGGCCAGGTCGAGGCAGGTGGGCATCATATCAATCCCGGAAACGAGCGCATCGCTGACGCGTCCTCCCGGCAAGCCAGGGACATAAGCGATAAAGGGAATACCCGCTGACTCTTCATGTGGCAGACATTTGTTTTTAAGCCCATGACTGCCTTGCATATCCCCATGATCCGAGGTAAAGAAAATCATGGTATCATCAGCCACGCCAACGCGCTCAAGAGTTTCCAGCAGACGCCCGATATTTGCATCGATCTGTGTACACATGGCGTTATAAAGACGAATATACTCATCCAGGTTATTGCCGTACCGTTGATAATCAGGATCTTTTTCGAAGGGCCTGGGGCTTGGTGGAGAAAAGGTCGGCGTATATGGATCAATATCCTGGCTATTGGCTCTGCGTATGATCTGGCGATCTTTGTAGCGCTCAGCATATTCCGGCGCGGGTTGTTCGGGATAATGAGGCGCCTGATACGATATCATCAGCATGAATGACTTGGCACTTTTCGCCAACCCTTCGAGCCGGTCAATGGCTAAATTGGTAGTTACCTCTGTCCGATGTTGATGAAACAGATGTTCCTGGTCTTCTTCATCATAAAAACAAACCTGGTCGTTGAATCCATTATAACACTGATAGCCGATAAAGTTCTTGAACCCACCCCGTTTCTCTTCTGTAATGGGCTCGTTCCCTTTACCGCCGAGATGCCATTTCCCAACCCAGGACGTACTGTATCCAGCTTCGTTAAAGGCATCTGCGAATGTGGGCACGCCGGTCGGAAGGGGGACACCATTGTCAGTCACCCCACACCGACTCGTGTATTGGCCCGTCAAAAGGGAACCACGAAATGGTCCGCAAACGGGATCATTTGAGTAGCAACGACGGAAGAGAACCCCTCTTTCCGCCAGTTGATCGAGATGTGGTGTATCCACATTCGGGTTATCCATGCAACTCAGGGCATAGCGGTTCTGCTGATCGGTAAAGACAAATAGAAGATTCATGTTTTCCTTATGTTCATGCGGCCGTTTCTTCTTCCATACAGCTGAAATCTTCGGTCCGTTTGCGTTCACCGGTGATGTGAAAATTCAGCGATTCCACCTCTAGTGCCTGTAGGATACTCGCTTCCAGCGCCGTATAGTTGCCATCCGGCTGGTTGAACTGCATGGGTTTGTTCAGGGAGACCACTTTGTTGTTCATAAAGCGGATCCGGCCGCAAGGGTTCTGGGATGGGGCGTGCAGCATAAAAGGGTGCAGAATGAAGACGTCTCCCGTTTCCGCGGTTAATTCCCGGAAATCTTTGCACTCGTGAATAAAGCGTCCCCACCCACGGGTATGGGGCAGACCTTCGGGATGGGCGAGCAGGTCTCTGCAGATCGGCGGTACCGAGTCGGGCGCGAAGAAGGTGCCGCCGCTTCGCGGTTGGATATCACGCCAGATCACCAGGCAGAGTAGCGCCTGTTCGGGGCTGTCGAGGAAGTGGCGAAAAAACCAGCCGTCCTTGTGCCAGCCTGGCGATTCGGAGGACGGCCCTTTCCACACCTCATGGGCGCCGTTATTGATGTTAAGGTTGAAGCTGTTGTTGAAATAGAGGGTACGTTCTTCGATCTGGTCTTCACCGCCCAGCAGCTCGCAGACGGCGTCCCAGGTCATCGGTGACGCCTCGCGCATGGGAATGGTACGTGACCGCTCTGAGAAAAGGTCGGGTTCTTGTGGGAACGTGCCGGGATCGGACTCATCAATACCTGTTCGGGTAAAATAGTCCTGGACCCAGTCCTCGCACAGGCTCCGGGACAAGGCCCCTTTCAGATGGACCAGGTAGTTGTTCAGGAATTCCTCTCGGATATTCATAACAGATTCTCTTCTCACTTGAGATGGAGACAACATGTCGCCACGAAACGGCATGCAATCGATTGAATGATTGTCCTTCAATCACCAAATCACCGCTTTATTTCATTCCAACTCATCAAGCGTCAACTTAAAGCTCGGAACAAACGTATCCAGAAAATACCCGACCTCCGGCAAATTGATGGCCTCGACGGTTTTTCGCAACGATTGCTCGGCCTTCGAAAATTCAGGGTTGCCGGCGCTGATTTCCTCCAGGCATTTTAGATAGGCGCATAGCTTATCTGCGGCTTTGACCAGCGCCCGATGTTCCTTCTCCGATTCATCCCCGATCAGAATCGACCGATAATCCTCTTTCAACTTTTCCGGCAACATATCGAAAAGTTTTTTTACGGCTTGTGTTTCGATTTTTTGGTAGGTTGCTCTCATATCCGGATTGAAATATTTTACCGGCGTCGGCAGATCACCGGTGAGCACCTCGCTGGCATCATGATACAGCGCCAGCACGGCGGTGCGCGCCGGATCGACCTGCCCATGATAAAACCGATTCTTGATCACGGCCAGCGCATGGGCGATCATAGCAACGCGCGCCGTATGTTCCTGTATATTCTCCGGCTGCGTATTACGCATCAACCCCCAGCGACGGATGAATTTCATGCGGGACAGATAGGCGAAGAAATGGCTCATGGGAATTTTTGAATGATGATTTTTGAATGATGATTGGGTGATTATTTACAATTAGCCCGATGCTTCAGCGCCGGGTATTCGAATGGCCGGTGCCAAATTCAAATTGTTTTATCAGCAGAATCTCGCCGGCATCATAAGCTGTCCCATCCGGATGCATGAAATCGTGTTGCCATATCTCAGGATCGGGGTCGCCCGGTTTGGATTCCCAGGACAGATAGGTTTGGGTACGGCCGGCGACCAGGCCCCAGTGATACCAGCCGATATGATGCTTGGCAAAGATCGGCAGCATGGATTGAAAGGTATTGTCATGTTGCCGCCTGAGCCACTCCGTACAGAGGACGGGGCGGTTATACTGCTTGCAGATGGCAATATACCCTTCCAACTCGGTGGCCGGTAAATAGTTGTGAAAGGAGATCACATCGGACAGATCCAACGCTGTGCTGGGCACGGCGTCGGTGAAATCAAAGGTATAGGGCCCGGTGGTCATGGGTTGGGTAGGTCCGACCGATCTGGCCCATCTGAAAGCGGCTTCAAGTAACGGAATACTATTTTCGCCCATATCCGACATCCCCGGTTCGTTATACAGATCCCAGATCAGAACGCGCTGATCCTGTCCGAAATGACCGACCACATCTTTTACATATCGTTCCAGATCCGGCCAGGCGTTCCGGTCAGTCACCCGCTTGAGCCCCGGACTGGGCACCCACTGGCTGTTGTGCACACCGGGTACCGGCCCATCCTGTTTACCCAAGTATGGCTCCTTACCTGAAAAAGCGCAATCGCAAAACAGAATGAGCATAGCACGCATCCCATGCCGGTCGGCAATAGCCAGAAAATGATCGAGGCGCTTTTTCAGACCATCTGGATCGTCCTGCCATACCAGATACTGGAGAAAAATACGGACACTGTTGTACCCGGCCTTCTCCGCCCAGCCGAGTTCTTCATCGATCGTCCCCGGATCAAACGTCTCCGCCTGCCACATCTCGGTCATATTCACCGCCGTTCGCGGCAGATAGTTACACCCTTTAATCACCCCAACCCGTGCGTACCATTCGTTCGCCCGTTCAGCCGTCCATTTCTTCCTATCCAACAAAGTAAGGTTCCTTTAATGAAAGAGTTCTTCAATCACCAATCACCATTCACTAATTGATATTAATCCCCCCAATACACATCCCCCGCCTTCAACAACGGAATCACCACATCAGGATTGAGCTCAATACCCAGGCCGGGTCCTTGTGGCAAATGGATATGCCCAGCCTGAATAATCGGCTCATCGTGCAGGATAACATCTTCCCACCAGGGATAGTCTTCGCCCGCCCGTTCGATCATCGCGAAATTCCGGATCGATGCGGCGGCGTGGACGGAGGCGATGGTGCCGACTATGCTGGCCGGATTGTGGAACGCAGTCTTCATATAATGCAATTCCGCCAGATCTGCAATGCGTTTTGTTTCAAGCAGCCCGCCGGATTTAGGGACATCAATATGTACAATGTCTGTCCCGTGTTCCTCGATAAAGGGCCGGAATTCATGGCGACCGTATAAATTCTCACCCATGGCGATCGGCACCTTTGATGTTTCCGTCAGGCGCACCCAGGCCGGTGAAAATGGAACGGGGAGAGGGTCTTCCAGCCAGGTCGGATGGAAGGGGGCCATGCGTTCCGACAGCCTCTGTGCATCACGAAGATCCAGCATCCAATGACAATGGACGATAATGTCGAAATCATCACCGAATGCGGTCCGCATATTCTGCATAATACGTTCTGAGAGCCTCAAATCCGCTTCGGTGAGAGACCGGCTGAGCGATTCATGGCCGGGCTGCCTGCTCTCCGGATCATAGCGCTGCCACAGACTGTCCACATCGATGGTCTTGATGGCGGTCCATCCCTGCTCATCCTTGATTTGGGCGGCGTAATCCCGGCACACCGCCGGATCATCGGCGCCATCGGGCGTACCGGTGCGGTACAGTCGCACGCGGTCGCGGAAGGTCCCCCCAAGCAGCCGATAGACTGGTAGGCCGGACAGTTTTCCCGCCAGATCCCACAGGGCGATCTCAATTCCGCTAATCGCGGCCATGATAAG
>CAJXCW010000068.1 GCA_913051705.1 uncultured bacterium | reverse complement strand
TCACCAAATCACCCAAAAGCACAGCAAGAAAAGCGTAGCGCGTTCATTACTTTCGATTGAGCATAGCGAGATCCATCACCAATTTTCTCCTCTCCCCTTCCCCAATCTCAATTCTCACCTCAATAGCATCCGCTGGCATAATTTCCAAAAACTTATCGGCCCATTCGATCAGACAGACCTGATTGCTGTCAATATATTCATCGAAACCGATGTCCAGTACCGACTCCGGATCGTTAAGGCGATACAGGTCGAAGTGGGCGACAGGCAGGCGGCCCTGGTATTCGTTGATGAGCGTAAAGGTAGGGCTGGTCACGGGCTCTTCAACGCCGAGGCCGCTGCAAAGGCCCTGGATGAAGCAGGTCTTGCCGGCACCCAGATCGCCGATGAGCAGGACGGTATCTCCCGGCTGAAGGCGTTCGCCGAGGGTGCGCCCGAGTTGTGTGGTTTCGGCCGTACTCGCCGTTTCGTAAACCCGGACGGAGGGGCTATTCGGCATGCTTGGGGTGCATGGTCAGGATCGGCAGAATCATCTCCTCCATCGAAATACCGCCATGTTGGAAACTGTTCTGATATTGCCGCTGATATTCGTGGAACTTGGTCGGATACACGAAATAGTAATCTTCTTTCGCAATGATGTAGTTGGTACTTTGCGTATAGACCGGCAAGTGATATTCTTCAGGATGATCGATTTTCATCGCGTGCCGCTTGTCACAGTTGATATGATCGCCGTACTTGTACCGCAGGTTGGTAGACGTCTCTCGGTCTCCGAACGCCTTGGTGCCCCGCATTCCCAGCACCGAACCGTGGTCGGATGTCAGCACGATGGTGCAGTTCTGCCGGGATAACGACCGGAAAATCTCGAACAGGGCCGAGTGCTGAAACCAGGATCGCGTCAATGATCTGAAGCCGGCCTCATCGGGCGCAATCTCCTGCAGAATCTCGCTCTCGGACCGCCCGTGCGCCAGGTTATCCACAAAGTTGAAGACCATCGAGGTCAGTGGCACATCATAGTAGGAGTTGATCTTTCTGGAGACCGTCCGCGCTTCTTCGACATCCAGCACTTTAACGTATTTGGGCTCCGGATCGAGCCGAATGCTCAGCCGATCGAGTTGCGCATCCATAAATTGTCGTTCATACCGGTTTCGGCTCGATTCATCCCGCGCGCTCTTCTGCCATAATTCCGGGTGGATCTTGGCGATTTCATCCGGATACAGACCGCTGAAAATAGCATTGCGGGAATACGGCGTGGCCGTCGGCAGAATGGAAAAACAGTATTGCCGATTGATCGTAAAATATTCGGCGACCAACGGCTCGATCATCAGCCATTGGTCCAGCCGCATGCAGTCGATAACAATGAAGCACACCCGATGACTGTTGCTCAGATGAGGCGCCACACATTCACGAACGACGTCCACTGACATGAGGGGACCGTCATCCTGGTGAACCCAGTCAAGGTAGTACTTCTCTACAAAGTCACCGAATTGTGCGTTGCATTCACGATGCTGGTCATGCTGGGTCTGTTTCAAGCCGGCATCCTGATACCGGTCCATCTCCACGTCCCATTCCGAAAGCGTACGGTAGATGTCGATCCAGTCCTCCCATGACATGGGCTGGAACATGCGTGCCTGGATTTTGTTGAACTCGGTGATATAATCCCGGACCGCCCACCCTTCCTGGATTTTCTTGGCATCTAGAATCCGCTTGCAGGCGGACAGAATCTGCGTCGGATTCACAGGTTTGATCAGATAATCCGCGATGCTGTGACCGATGGCCTCGTCCATCACCCGCTCTTCTTCGTTCTTGGTAATCATCACCACCGGCAGATTCGGATGGATGTCTGAAATCCCTGCCAGCGTAGATAGACCATCCCGCCCGGGCATCATCTCATCCAGCAGAACAAGATCAAAATGCTCCTGCCGACACAATTCTATCGCATCATCACCGTTGGACACAGGGGTGACATCGTAATGGCGTTCCGTCAAAAACATGATGTGCGGTCGCAACATATCGATTTCATCATCCACCCACATAATACGCTTGATATCTTCCGTATTTGTTCGTGTCACAGACCACTCCTTTATAAAGCTACGAGACGAATCGTGGAGCGATCGCAATGTCCTTCAGGGACTTGCAACCTACGAATCAAGACGTTGTTTCGTGATTTGTCATTTCGTTGTTTCGCGATTCGTAGCTTCGTAGGTTTCCTACCCACTACTCACTGGCAACACAATCTCAAACGTCGTTCCTTCGCCCGGATGACTTTCACGTAATGTCAACCGGCCGCGATGGTATTCCTCGATGATCCTCTTGGCCAGACTGAGGCCGAGGCCCCATCCTCTTTGTTTGGTCGTAAATCCAGGGTCGAATACCTGTCTATGCGCGCCGTGAGGGATCCCTTTTCCATTGTCCTGAACCGTAACGGATATGGATTGGTTGTCCGTATTGGATCGGGCGCATACCTGAATCAGCCCTTCGGAAGAATCAATGGCGTCCAGCGCGTTCTTGAGTAGATTCTCAATCACCCATTCCAGCAACTCCCGGTTTCCATCAACGAACAGAGGATGTTCAGGATCATACGACGCCTGGATATCCAGTGACCTGGCACGCTTCGGCACCCGTTTTTGGAAATAATCAACGCTGTCGGCGATGATGGATCGTATATCCTGACGGTGCAGATCAGGGACGGAACCGATCTGGCTGAATCGGGAAGCGATTTTGTTCAGCCGGGTAATATCGCCGTTCATTTCATCAATAATATCGTCGATCTTACGTTGTTTTCCTCGTCGCTCCGCCCCTTCGGGATTAACTTCCATACGGACCAGCTCGAGCCAGCCGGTGAGAGCCGACAGCGGGGTGCCGAATTGGTGGGCCGTCTCCTTGGCCATACCGATCCAGATGTTGCGTTGTTCCAGTTGCTTGATGTTGCGATAGATGAACAGACTCAGGAACACAAACAAGCCACCCAGACCGATTTCCACAAATGGCAGCCAGCGCATACGTCGGACCGCCGGTGTGTACTGGTAATGAAGCAGCATTCTCAGACCCGGGACTTGCAATCGTACCGGCACCGTTTCCGCATCCATCTCGGTAATCAGCAGCCTCACCTCCGCCATAACCATCGGATCATCAGGCTCATTGGGAATGCCGACTTCTTTCCAGACCAACGGATTCCCTCGTTCATCCGTCACGACGATAGGGAAATTCATCTGCTGTATCTGATCAATCAACATACTGAGCTCGCTGCCGTCGGTCACCTCTTCCGATGCGGATTGGGTAATGAAATAAACACCTAAAGCCTGGATTAGTTCCCGTTGATTCTGTTCAAGATCCCGCACGGTAATCTGCGCGTGGAAAAGAAATGCCAGTGTCAATATAGCGCCAATGACGATAAATAGCCCCTTCAACGCGCTAAGACTACCGTGCATACGAAATTGCTGTTTTATGGAAATGATGCTCATAATTCACCAGCTCCGTAACCAATCGGCGCACCGTACGCCCTGCAATAACCCAGCACTTCATCTGCCTGCTGCCTGCCGCTGCCACCCTGCCCAATTTGTTGATTTGTTGATTGAAATGCTTACTGCCTACCGCCTACCGCTTGCCGCCTCCAGCTGCTCCAATCTCCTTCAACCCGCCCATATATGGCTGCAATACCTCGGGAACACGGATCTTGCCTTCCGCTGTTTGATAATGTTCGATAACGGCGATCATCGTCCGCGCCATGCCCATACCCGATCCATTCAGAGTATGTACAAACCGGGCTTTGCCCTCCTTGGTACGGTATCGAATATTGGCGCGTCGTGCCTGGAAATCCACGAAATTGCTGCACGAAGAAACTTCCAGCCAACGCGCTACACCAGGTGACCAGGCTTCCAGATCGTAGCATTTTGCTGCCGCAAAACTTAAATCACCGGTAGCCAGCGTCAGCACACGATACGGGATATTCAGTATCTGAAGAACCTCCTCTGAGTCGTTGACCAACGTCTCCAGTTCATCATAAGAGGTCTCCGGCCGTACGAACTTTACCATCTCGACTTTGTCGAATTGATGGACGCGCATCAGTCCGCGGGTGTCCCGGCCGTACGAACCTGCTTCGCGACGGAAACATGGGCTATAGGCGGTATAATACACCGGCAGATCTTCTCCAGGAATTATTTCGTCCCTATGCATATTCGTGACCGGCACCTCCGCTGTTGGAATCAGAAACAGATCATCCAGATCGGTTCGGTACATGTCTTCTTCCATCTTAGGCAATTGCCCGGTACCGAACATGCTGGCCCGGTTCACAAGATATGGGGGTGCAATTTCCGTATAGCCGTGTTTTTCAATATGGAGTTCCAGCATAAATTGAATCATCGCTCGTTGCAACTTGGCGCCCAGTCCCTTGAACAAAACGAAGTTGCTGCCTGATATTTTCCCGGCCCGCTGAAAATCGATGATGTCCAGTTGCTCACTGAGATCCCAATGAGGCTTCCGCTCGAAATCAACCTCCTGGGTTGTTCCCCACCGGCGAACCTCCTCGTTATCGGATTCGTCCTTGCCCACCGGTACCGATTCATGTGGAATATTGGGAATACGGATCAAGAGGTCATGTAACTTCTCCTGCACCTCTGCAAGGTCCGCATCAAGCTGCTTGATCTTCGCGGATACCGCGCGCATCGCTTCGATGGTCGCCGTCGCATCTTCTTTGTTCCGCTTCATCTGCGCGATTTCTTCAGAGACCGTGTTGCGCTGCTGCTTGAGCCCCTCGCTGTCACGTAATAATGCCCTTCGTCGTTCATCGAGCGCGATGAAATCATCAAGATCCATCTTCTCATTCTTGTCGGCGATAGCCTGACGTACCACTTCCAGATTCTCACGCACAAACCGCTGGTCTAACATATTTCCTCCAAAATGCAGCCCCAGATTTAAATTCCAAGCCCCGCCTACCGCCTACTGCCTCGTTCCAGAATCATCATACTCAGCTCTAAATTCTTCAACGCATCCCGGGCGCCGGAAAACGGTTTGACGTGCCGGTCACCAATGGCATCGAGAAAGCGGTCAATCGACAATTGAACCAGATCATCCAGAATAACCGTGTCTTTTTCGTAATGTATAAATGTACGATAGACGCCCTGATCGTCCGCTTTGCCTTCGTAGTCGACCAGAAAATCATTGACACCAAATTGCCGTCGCAAAACAGATTGTACATTTTTAGCCAGGACCACCTCTACCCGTGCTGAGCCGTATTTGAATCGGGCTACAGTCTGATTTTTCTGGATGATACAGGAAATACTTCCCAGGTCCAGGGAACCGTCCGGTATCCAGGCGATAAGCTGACTCAGGGCATGGGACGACATGTCCGCCCATATCCCTTCGAAGTCGTTGTGCCGGCCGCTGATGCCTTTCGACTCAAGAATGAAATACACCTTTTCGATCACATCCATCGCCCCGCGATGCGTTTCATAAAGCGTTTTGTACGCTTGTTGTACCGCTGTATATTGGGTATTGAGGCCAAAGACAGATTGTCCGGTCAGAGCAGGTGCCAGGGCGATACGTGTTTTCTCCAGCAACGATTGCAGCGTCGGATGGCTCGGGCCGGAGATATCTGAGGAGGGACAGGGCGTCAGGGCGAAGGATATGGCCTCCGCAGACATCCAGGTCACCGGCTTCTCACAATAGACATGCAGACCGGCTTGTAAGGCATCACGAATCTGATCAAGATGTGTTTCAGGTGGGCTACAGATGCTGACGATATCAAGCGTTTCCTGGTCCAGCATGTCCCGGTAATCGGTATAGATGCGTCCGTCGAATCCCATCAGATCATGTAATACACCGGTCGTATGTCGACAGGATTCACGCGAGGTCCCGGTAAAGGCCGTCACATCGCAACCCGCCAGTCCAAACCACTTGGCATGATGCTTACCAATCCCGCTCGCCCCTATGATGCCAACCTTCATAGCCTACCGCCTTATCTCGTACCCGCACGGCGCGCCGTGCGCCCTACAAATGCCCATCCGCCTGCCGCTTCCCTACACCTCAAATCGCAACGCCTCCACCGGATCCAGACTGGCTGCACGGTTGGCAGGATACAGGCCGAACACAATGCCGATACCTACGGAGACGACAACAGCTGCCAGAACCCAGAAAATGGGTAGAGAAAACGGTAGGTCGCCTAATTGGGTGATGGCATAGGCGAGTCCCAGGCCACCTATTATCCCGATAATGCCTCCCAGGCAAGTCAGGACGGCCGCCTCGACCAGAAATTGCAGCATGATCTCCCGCCTTGTGGCGCCCAACGCCTTACGAAGTCCAATTTCATGGGTACGTTCCGTCACAGAAACCAGCATAATGACCATGACGCCGATGCCCCCTACCATCAGGCCGATAGAGGCCATAACCACCAGCACCAGACCGATAGGACCGGTAATTCGCTCAACAAGTTCGAGCATCGCATCCGCTGTGGTCATGGAAAAATCGTCTTTCAGACCGGGCATCACCTTTCGGCGGGCGCGTAACAGGGCACGGGCATCATCCCGAACCTGATCAAGGTTATCCTGGCGGTCGATAATAAGCCGGAGAAACATCGGCTCCCTGCGCCCTTTAAAATCCCGGCGGTACGCGGTATGCGGTACGACGACGAAATTTTGAGCCAGGCTGCCGAACATGCGGGCAAATATACTTTCGTTCTCCGCAAACACACCGACAATCTGATATTCCTGATTCGAAATCCGTAAATGTTGTCCTATGGGATCTTCACCGGGAAAAAGATCCCGGGCAGGTTGGGCGCCTAATACGGCTACCGACCGCCGGTGGTCGACTTCAAAAGGCGAAAAAAACCGACCCTGATCAACGGCAATCTTGTTAAACGACGGAAAAAGGGTCGATGTACCCATCACCGTCATCAAACGCGCTTTTCGGTTTCGATGCCGCAACGGTTGACCCTGTTGATAAAATATATCGACACCGGTCACATGAGGCAACTGCCCCAGGGCGCGGGCATCTTCTGTAGTGAAGTCTTTACGTCCGGATTGTTCACGCCGGTTGCCCCCGGCCAGATCAAATTTACTGATCTCCAGGATGACGGTCTCTCCCCCGGTTATTTCCTGCGTGATGCGATTACTGAGGCCCGAGAGAATGGAGACCATGCCCATCAGCGTCGTGACGGCCATGGCCACACCAAGCATGACCAGAATCGAACGCAATCGGTGCGTCCAGACCACATTAAGCGCCAGTTTGACGCTTTCTATAAGCTTTGTTTGCGATTGATTCATTCGTGACGCAACGCCTCCACTGGATCAAGTTGGGCTGCACGACCGGCCGGATACAAACCGAAAAATACGCCCACGGCAAACACGATCAGGAGCGCAACCAAGATCGACCAGCCTTGAATGGCATAGGGAAGCGGTGTAAAAGAGGCAATAAGATACGCAGCAAAAAAACCGAGCGCTATCCCGAACAGCCCGCCGACCGTAGTCAGAGTTACCGATTCGACCAGAAATTGTGTCATGATATCCCGTCGCCGTGCCCCCAATGCCTTTCGAAGGCCGACCTCACGCGTACGTTCTGTGACCGCAACGAGCATAATATTCATGATGATGATGCCCCCGATGACCAGCGTAATGCTGACCAGGCCTATGGTGGCCGTAAAGATCCCCTGGCTGATGCTTTGCCAGAGTTTCATCAGAGTCTCAGAGGTCGAAAGATGAAAATCATCGTCGTCACCGGGACGGAGTTTTCGACGCAACCGCATCAAAGCGCGGGTTTCTTCCAGAACTTCCGGCACGGTTTCAAGTGCGCCGGTCTTTACCTGCACCCTGAGTGAACGTCGCGTACCGTAATGCTTCAAAAATGAAGTGACCGGAATGATCGTAAATACATTCTGGTTGGAACCGATGCCGCCGGTTTTCTCTTCAATAACCCCGACCACACGATAATGCCGTCCGCCGAATTTAATCCGTTTGTCGATCGGATCCTCCGATGGAAACAGCGTTTCAGCGATGTCCCACCCCAATACGCAGACCGCCCGGCGAAGCGCTACATCCACCGGCGCCAGATGCCGCCCTTGAGCCAGCGGCCAATTCCCCATAATCGGATATTCGCTGGTATGCCCCCGTATGCCTACATTTTCCACATATCGGTCGCCGTATACCACATGTTGCGTGGCGCTAATCGTCGCATTCACATAGAGAGCTTGTGGAATTTCTTGACTGATCGCCTCTGCGTCTTCCAGGGTAATGTTCGGATACCGTAGCGATTTTAGAAACAAATCAAAATTTGTCAATATGCCGAGCTGATTCACCCGCTCCAGCGTAAACACATCCGTCCCTTCGGACACAATCTCATCCTGCACATACGTATTCATCCCGTCAATGATCGACACGACTGCGATAATCGCCATGATCGACACAATGACACACAGAATTGTCAAAAACGACCGCATCCTGTTGGCCCATAAGGCCATAAGCGCTACACGTATGCTTTCAAATACAGTATACATAATCAAAGTGATGAAAGATGAAAAAGGATAACGGTCTCTTTATCTACACGCCGTCCGCTTCTACCACCTGCCATCTATCGCTTCTCACCTTCATTTTTCTCCACAAGCGTACTATCCTTAATCGTGCGTAGCGTCTCAAACGGGCCGATGATAATGTCGCTGTTTTCTTCAAGGCCGGACAGGATTTCAAAGTGCCGTTCACCGGTCAATCCTGTGGTTACGTGCCGGAAAAATGCCCGGTCTTCTTCAATGACAAAAATGCCCTCATGCGCCCGATTTCGCCGCCGGGTGGACGGATCATCGGCTCCATCGGCGTTCTTTTTTTCGTCTTCAGGCTCACGCACCGTCAAGGCCTGAATGGGAATAGACAGGACATTCCGACGTGTACCTGTGATGATATCGGCTACGCAGGACAAACCAGGCCGGACATTCGGGATGGTATCCGTCAGAAGAATTACTACCTCGAAATTGACCGCCTGCTGGTTCGAACCGGTCTCGGTGATCGGACTATTGCCGATACGGTCGATCACGCCGTGAAATACCGTATCCGGATAAGCGTCGACGATAATCTCTGCAGGCTGACCCACACGCAGATTGACGACATCCGTTTCGTCTACTTCGACCCAGGCTTCCATATGATTCAGATCCGAAATCGTCATCAGCACGGTCCCTGGATTGTTGAACGTCCCGACAAACGCATTTTCACCTTCGTGGATATTGAGTTTGGTCACCACGCCGGAAATGTCGGCATGGACATTCACCTTGGTGAGATCATGTACGGCATTCTTGAGCTGGGCTTCCAGGCGGACGATCTCCTCTTTCGTCCCATTCGTCCGGGCAATTTCGACTTCATAGGCTGATCTGGCCCGTTGTACCAGATCCTCCGCGATCACATTCCGGTCGAACAGAGTCTTCTGACGTTCATATTCAATTTTCGCCTGCTGCTGGTTGGCTTCTGCTACGGCGATGTTGGTTTTCGCAGATCGAATACCGGCCTGAAACTGAGTGACCAGCGTTTGCGTTGGCGTCGGATCGATCCGGAACAACAACGTACCTTCTTTCACCATGTCCCCTTCCCGCATCGGCAGGTGAATAACCTTCCCGCTGATACTCGCGCTGACATCCACCTTGCGGGTCGTCTCGATTTTACCGGAAGCCGACACGCGCGCCACCAGATCCCGGCGCACAACCGTCTGCGTGCGAACCGATACGGTCTCCTTTCGCTGGTATTTGATATTGGCATAAGCCAGAAGGCTGATGCCTGCCACGACCAGAATACTGATAATTAGTTTAGTACGGTTTGACATGAAATAATCCTTATGTACATACACGGCGTGCCGTATGCCCTACGTGCCCACCTGCCCGATTGAATGATTGAAAACCCGCCCTCCCCCATCGCCTACCTGCCGTCTTCCTACATGCCTGGAATAATAGAACCAAAT
Source organism: uncultured bacterium (assembly GCA_913051705.1). Taxonomy (GTDB): domain Bacteria; phylum JAAXHH01; class JAAXHH01; order JAAXHH01; family JAAXHH01; genus CAJXCW01. The sequence goes on along the minus strand of CAJXCW010000068.1, from coordinate 11,713 downwards.
GTCATTACAAACGCCGTCTTGCCGGCGATCCAGAGCACCCACAGACCGAAGAATACTTTAGCCGACCGCATGGTCGGCATATCATAGAGAATCCCGAAACTGATTGAAAGCAGACAGAGCCACCAACCGGTAAACACATCAATCCCATTCAGAACGATGTAAATGATGTTTTCCTCTTCGAGAAACGGTACGAGAACCCCTAAACTCAATGTGGCCCCGACCTTTTGCGTGGAGTAGGTCATGAGTATGGTCACGCCAATGCCCAGGATGTTGATCAGACTGGCATGGGTCAACACACTCAGCGCGTGTTTAAACGACACATTACCGCCGAAAACGGCCTGGAAAAGGGTGCGAAAGATGAGGGTCATGAGAAGCGAATAAACAGGGACCATAATCACCACTGCTACGATACCGATACCGATACCGATCGGCCCGGAAGTCATAGAGGCGACCTGGTCTATCTGCTCTTGAGTTACATCAGGATTCTGCTGCCGCATTTGTTCGATAGCCACTTTCTCATTCACCGGCGCCATTACCGGCACGGTGGCCATCGACAGCAGCACAACAACGATTATCGGCGGAATGAACGATGGGTGTTCCCGTAAACTCTGGAAGACCTGACCGGGTGAAAAAAAGATGTTGATTACCCGTTGCGGAAAGCCCATCGACTCGCTTGTCGGTTCATTCACGAGCCCATTTGCAGGTTCATTCGAAGGTTCTGCTGATTCATTCGTGGGCTCACTCATGACAGGCTCCTTTGAGGATAGCGAACATGATTCTCGGTCTCAATATCTCTTTCAATATTGTAATGCCGTTTAGGACCGTCCTATTGAAAATCCCTATCCTTTGTATAATAGGGTGTATATGGATGCACAGCAAGCAGAATCGCCCTATGATCAAAGACGCTGAAACAACCTGTATTTCGTCGACCGGAACCCGCCGTCCAATCCTGTAAACATCCATTCTGTAATTGGTAAGAGATGTGACCCGTTTAAATGGGCAAACACAATATATTGTGGTGTTTCAGCTTAAAACCCTACAAAATGCAGTATGCTGTGTAGCATCAGTATGAAAATAACGCTTGACATAAAAAGGCGGTTTCCTATACTTAGGACAACTTTTCTAATTTCAAAAGGGTAGGCAGGGAAACTACGAAACTACAAGTCTCGTAGCTTCGTAGCTTCGCCCATAGGAATCCAGGACTTGCAACAACAAAACCTGATCAAGATTCGCGCCACACAAGACGGGGTCAGTATCGTCTGTGATGCGCAGGCACCGTTGATCGACTTGTTGTCGGCATTGAATACACGGCTGCAGGCCCATGCTCAGTTTTATAAAAATGCCGACCTGAAACTTAATCTCGGTTCCCGTGTATTACAGCCGGAAGAACTGATCTCCATACGGTCCATGCTGGAAGCATTCCAGCTGCGGTTGAGCAGTATTATTTGTGAAGAGCAGGCGCTGTTTGGACGATTTGAACAGGAATATGGTTGCCCGGTAGAAGTCATCCCGTCAGATCCGGTTAATGGCCGGCCGTCAGCAGAACGAGCAGGTGTGCGGGAACCATCTTCCGCTATGCCCTCTTCTCCACAATCTGACGGCGGAAGCGAAGAAACCGTGATCGTGAGGCAGCCCTGCCGTTCGGATATGTCCCTATCATCGTCGGGGAATATCGTCATTCTCGGCAACGTGAATCCTGGGGCGGAAGTAAACGCTGATGGCGACGTCATCGTGATGGGGGTGCTCCGGGGTAATGCGCATGCAGGCGCCGCCGGCAATACGTCCGCTGTGATCATAGCGTTAACCCTTGATCCCAATAGAATACGAATCGCCGATCGTTTGGCTCTACCGCCGGAGGATAAAGACCTGGGAGATCCGCCGCCTTCCGACAGCTCTCCGGAAATTGCATATATTGAAGGTAGTCAAATCATCATAGAACCGTACACAGGCCGCTTCCCGGTTGGGTGATGGTTTCTACTCGTTAGCTCGCGTAGGTGGGACGATGATACAGATCCGACCCTGGCAGAATAGAACCATATGGACACCGTACAAGAACGCAAGAGGCCGTGTAAGGTCAATGGATGCAAGGATTCGATAAAGACCTGTGGGTATTGTAATAAGCATTACCTTCAGGTTCGACGTCATAAACGTCTGATGATCCATAGAGAATATGCGCCGCGAGGCCGGTATGCCATGTGCAAGGTCGATGGATGTGAAGGCAAACACAGAGCCCATGGATATTGCGGTAAACACTACCGTCAGATTCGCATGTTCGGTCGGCTTACCCCGGAGCGCGAATACCGTCCGCACTATTGTACCGTCCGCGGATGTGTCAGACTGCACCACGCCAGGGGGGAATGTCGATACCACTTCGAAAAACAGATGATGTCGGTATCTGTTAAAGCAATCTCTTAAAAGCCGTGCGCCTAACTTACCACTTCACCACTTCACCACTTCACCGGATCGTCCCACCGTATCTCCTTTTTTATCTCCTCCTTCTTCTCTCATTAACCTCCCCTCTGTCTGCTGAAGCTCAAAGCGTGGATCTGTACCGTACCGACGGGACAAGACTGGCCGGGCACGGCCGTTTTGATGTGCGCGGACAATATGGTGAAATACCTGCGCAACCTGATGCAGCAGAACGAGATTATGAATGGTGGACGCCTGGTAGAGTCGGGTTCTGGCAGTACCATTTAGAGGGTGGTTTTCAAGCCACATTTCGTGAAAGGATCACCACGCGTTTCACCCTGACAGCCCGATCTGTTAATGCAGACCGGGACTTTGTAGTCTGGGGTAATGAGGTGTCTGTAAATGCCCGTCTGAAGGAGGCAAGCATCCGACTGGATCGACTCGGTTTCGATCAACTGGCCCTCGTCGTTGGCCGTCAGCAGGTTGAGTATCCCTTGTTCACGATGTATGATTATGTCGGCGGACGCCTGATCTGGCAGATCTCGCCACAGCTTACGGCCGATTGGGGACAGTGGCAGGTATTCGAGGGAAGAAATATAGATCAACCAGGAAAATCGTCGGATGACATTGATCTCTGGGGACCGCAACTCCGCTGGAAAACCGCCTATATTCGGGGTCGCTTGTATGGCCTGATTAATTCAAAAGCCGGCGGTAGTGACGGCATCGGCAATAACGTTAAAATTATCGGTGTGTCCTCTTCGATGACATGGCATCGACTGACCCAGGCCGAATGGACCGGCGTCATACAACGTGGAGACACCTCGGTCCCGGTCACAGGACAGCGCCGAATACGTGCCTGGGGGGTCCGTAGCCGTATCCAGGTGCAGATATCGGATCACCTGTCCATCGGGGGAGCCTACTGGGCTGGCTCTGGAGATCAACCCGGTACGCCGAATGTAGATGAAGGGTTTCAGCAATTCGGATATCGGAATACGCTGGAAAAGGCTACATTTTTTTATCGTCCCGGCCTGCGGAATCTAAGACGTCTATCCGCTCACCTGGAGGGACGCCTGCCCCGCTTGACAGGCCGACTCCACCTGGCACGAATTGGGGAAGGCACACCGGGACGTACCCTCGGTACGGAAATCGGATTGACCCTTGATTATGCCTATTCAAAACACGCCCACCTGAGATGGCAGTGGGGCATAACCACTAACGGCCAGCGTATGCAAATATTCGAACTCGTCTCCCACCTCGGGAACTAAGGAACGGCAATTAAATAAGCGCCACTTTATCCGGTGCTGCGACACCACCATTCCTACGTTGCCCTGCATCAGCCCTCCCTTTGCCATCAGTCAATCACTTGGATCTCCCCCCGCCCTCCCGCACCTCCCTCATCCCCCAATGACAGAGGGCAAAATCATATTTCACAGGATCATCAGGATCGTAGACGCCCAATGCTTTCGTCACTTCTTCCGCCATTTTCCAATCTGCCTGCCGCCTTTTCGTTAACCCCAGCTTACGGGATATACGAGCCACGTGGGTATCTATAGGCATAATCAGTTTAGCCGGTGAAATGCCCTGCCAGTGTCCCAGGTCGATCAAATCATGACGGACCATCCAGCGCAGGTACAAATTCAACCGTTTACAGGCGCTGCCGGAGCGAGGGGAGGGTAAAAAGTAGCGTACACCCCCCTTCTGGGGTATGCGGTCATCCGGGTACAGTGGACAAGGGTAGTCAAGCAAGGTGTCCACAAAACGGATCAGCGCCGGCCCGGTATGCGGATCGGATGCATGATACCCGGCGGCAAAAAGGCCGCCAAGGCTCCCATAGCCTCGCAGGGCCTGTTGCATAAGGGTTAAAAGCGCGACAATATCCTGACCGCGTGAAAAGCGATACACAAATGAATCAAAACGTCTACCATCTCGTTCGAAGTCAAAATGATAGATAAACTCATACGGCGCATGATCCATTAAATGAAATAGATGTTCAACAGCGTCGACAATGTGTTCCACCCGTCCATAAGCCAGCACCGCTGCAATCAAGCCGGCCGTCTCCTGATCCGCCGGCTCAGAAAACCGGCGGACTACCTCAAGCGGATCAGGAGATAACATGGATAGGTCGAAGGTATGATACAGTGCCTCCAACCGCTTGAATAACACCCTATTATATGCCATCCGAAATATCCTTCATAATGTGTCCTTCACCTTCCGCCTCCCATTGACCGATTGACTGATGGCCGCCTGCCATTATTTACGCCCATCCGTGATGTAGATCACAGTAGAGAACGGGCATTAGTGTACATGGTCAGTATCGACCCGGTACGTAAAGCGGTGTAACTCCAGCCGGTAATTTACATCAACGTTTTGAAATTTGCTATTCTATCTTGACATGAATATCTATTTTATATAGCATTCACTCGGGCACACCTGATTAGAAATAAATTCGTTGCTTTTTTGAAATTTGGAAGGAATCACAATGATAAAGGCGCTTGTTGTCGATGATGAGGCGCTCTTGTGCGAATTATTTGATGACATGTTGACCGAAATGGGATACGACATCGAAGTGGCGATGAGCGCAGATGAAGCACTGGAAACCCTTCGAAAAACGCAATTCGATGTGGTCCTGCTGGATTTGATGCTGGGTCCGGTAAGCGGGTTCACGGTGTTGGAGAAAATCCGCCGGATGTATTATCCACCGATGGTTCTGGTAATGACCGGGTACGGGTCAACGGATGTAGCTATAGAAGCGATGAAGCAGGGAGCCGCCGATTTTATTATGAAACCGGTGGAGCCGAATTTGCTCGATATTCGCATCCGTAAAGTGATGGATGAACGCCGTGCCCAACGTCTGGCTATTACCGATGGGTTGACCGGTTTGCATAACCGCCGTTATTTTGAAGAACGGCTCGATGAAGAGATCCACCGGTCACGCCGGTATGATCGATCCATGTCGATTATTATGATAGACATTGATTTTTTTAAACAGTTCAACGATACTTGCGGCCATTTAAAAGGGGATGATGTCCTGAGGAAACTCTCTCACATATTACAGGATCATACACGTGAGACAGACATTACCGCCCGGTATGGAGGCGAAGAGTTCGTCATGATCCTCCCGGAAACCAGTTTGGAAAGCTCCAGAATGCTTGGCGAACGAATCCGGAAAGCAGTAGACGAGGCGGTTTTCGAGGGAGAAGAGCGGATTCCGGCAAAAAATATCACCGTCAGCGTCGGTGTCAGTTGTCTGACAGATGATGAAGGCGGATATGATGCCCTGGATCGAGCGGACCGGGCCCTGTACAAATCGAAGCAGGCAGGCAAAAATCTTGTAACTGTGCTGACGAAAGAAGGCTTGTCGCAGGAGTGAAACCTGAAGAATTAACGAAGCGACTGGAAAAAAATAAAGTTGATTCTGTTTATTTTTTTTCCGGAGAAGAAAACTTCTTAAAAGAGGAAGCGATTCGGCAACTGACTGCTGCCATTATCGAACCCGGCACGGAAGAATTTTGCCTGGATAGTATGAATGGGGACAATACGGATGCCTCCACCGTTTTAACCCTTGCAGTCACCATACCGATGATGGCGGAACGACGCATCATCGTCGTGAGGGATTTCCACCGATTGCCTCAGAAAGACCGGGAAGTCGTTGCCGACTATGCCGAACATCCTTCCGCCAGCACCTGCCTCGTATTGGTCACCCCCAAAGTCGACCTGAAAACAAAATTATACAGTCGTTTGAGTAAGGCGGCCACATCGGTGGTCTTCTATGCCCTGTACCCTGAGCGTATTCCGGCGTGGTTGCAGCAGCATGTGCGCCCCTTTAAAAAACGCCTGTCCAATGAAGCCGGCCATCAGCTTCAGGCCATTGTGGGCACCGATTTAGGAGAATTGGCAAGCGAACTGGAAAAACTGGTCGTTTTCGTGGGAAACCGGCGCACCATTGAGGCGGCGGATGTAGAAGCCATCATGGGCCCATCAAGGGCCGGTACGGTTTTTGACCTGGCACAAGCCATCGGAGAGAAAGACCTGACCCAGGCGCATAAAGCCTATAGGCGCGCCATGGACGCGGGAGAATCTCCCCTTGCCCTCGTGGCCATCCTGGTACGCCACTTGAGTATTCTGTGGAAAATCCGTTTGATGAAGCGAGAACGGCAATCGGATGAAGAAATCAAAAGATCGTTAAAACTCGGCTGGGGATTTAATAAGTTTTTTGCACAATATGCGGCCCAGGCCGGATTGTTGACCGTCCGGGATCTTCATGGCGGATTTGAAGCATTATATCAGGCAGACATGTCGCTGAAAACCAGCACCCGTTCGCCTCATCTGATTATGAAGAAACTGCTGTATGATCTGTGTGTCGGATGAGGGATGCTATGATCAATGACGAAGGAATTGTTATCCGCGAACACCGCAATGCTTTCGATGTCGAAACGGACACAGGCGTTGTGGTCTGCACCTTGCGTAGCAAGTTGAGAAAAACCCTGTACTATCCAGAAAGGGACAACCGATATCATACCGTCGAGAATGTGGGTCAAATCCGGGTGATAAACCCTGTGACCATTGGAGATCAGGTACGTATCAGTAAACAGGAAAATGATAATACAGGGGCTATCGAAGAGGTGCTGCCACGCCGGTCTAAATTATCACGCAAGGCACCGGGACGCCGGCGGGTGGAACAGATCATGATCGCCAATGCGGATTACCTGATCATCGTCCTGGCAGTAAAAAATCCCGTGCCCAACATCCGCCTGTTGAATCGGCTGCTTGTGGCTGCGGAGGCTGGAACCCTGACGCCGATCATCTGCCTGAACAAAATGGATCTCTGGACCTCAGAGAGTCCGGATATTCAAGAGACCTATAAACAGGTCGGCTACCGAATTATCCCAACGAGCGCTCTGACAGGGCTGGGTATCGACGAGCTTCGTAACGTCCTGTCTCGGAAGATATCTGCCATTGCCGGCCCTTCAGGGGTAGGCAAAACGTCTTTATTAAACGCGCTGCAACCCGGCCTTGGCCTCAAAGTACGTGAAGTCAACCGGTCTACAGGCCAAGGTCGTCATACCACATCCTACCTGGCAGGGCATAAGTTAGATGTAGGCGGCCTGGTTATTGATACACCCGGCATCCGTGAATTCAGCCTGTGGGATATCACGCCCGAAGAGTTACCGGGCATGTTTCCCGACCTGTCGAAACATATCGATACCTGTAAATTTCATGATTGCGCCCATATACATGAGCCGGGCTGCGGCATTAAACAGGCCGTAGAAGAGGGCCTCATATCGCATGGCCGCTATGACAATTTCGTGGTGCTCTATGAGGAACTGAAGGGGAATTGGTGAGTTGGTGAAATGGTGAAGTGTAAGCGCACCATTTTCTAGAATCCAATTTTTTGATTTCGATCTTCCTGAATACCGGCGAATATGCACAGCGTGTCTAACTTCAAATCCATCTCCCGGCCGGTCTTAGGCTCGTCAACGCGAAGAACCACGTTCAGATGGTTAGGCATATGGGTCTCATCAAAGCCGATCAGATCGCCGATCTCTTCTTCTCCGATCTTTACCCTGTCCCCACTGACGAGCAGGCCCGTTTCTCCCATTTCAATGAATCCGATATAAGCGACGCGATTGATCGTATCACCAGGCTGAGCGTCTTTTTCATCGGTGAGGATAATTTCAAGGACCTCGCCGCGCCGTACAGCCCGGGATAAGTGTGGGATTAATGTTAAATCCCGGTCTGTTACCTGCCAGTCCAATATAGCAAATAGCCGTCCGGTCAGTTCTGTTTTCTGATAGTAGTGGTCGCGTGTTACACGTTTTTGTTCATGTGGATCAGACATGGCAAGTCCTTCTAATGAATGATTGTTGAATTATGAACCGCATAGCGCTCGCTGGAGCCCGAAGGGATCAGCAATTATAATTGAAAAGGCTATCATTTTCAACGAGTTATTAAGATCTTTCAATCATAACTCATAATTCATAACAATCAAAATTAGTATCATTTTCTGCTGAATCCAGCGAGCACAGCACCAATCTCATCCTGGGCGCGTCGAGCTGTCGCTGATGATCCAACGTAGTTATTCATCATAATCGAAAAAACGAGCGGCTCGCCATCCTGCGTATATACAAACCCGCTCAGACAACTGGCGCCCGATAGCGTCCCTGTTTTTGCCCGCAATATGCCTTCTGCCTCAGTACCCTTCATGCGATTTTTCAGCTTGCCGTCCATTCCGGCGATCGGTAGGGCTTCCATCAGCGACGTTCTGAGCGTCGTGTCTTGATAAGCGGCCGCAAGTAGCGCAATCGTTTGATCGGGGGTGACCAGATTATAAAAGGACAGTCCTGATCCATCGGCAAATCGGTAGGATAACGTATCCAGGCCGACATATTCAGTTAAAACTTGCCGAACAGCGCGCAAACCACCCTGGGTCGTCCCTGTCTCACCCGATCGATGCTGTCCCATCGTTTTGATGAGGAGCTCCGCCGACAGATTATCACTGTCTTTCAACATTTTCGTGACCGTTGTCGTTAACGGTTCCGACTTATGTGTGGCAAGCGCCCTCGCTCGGTAGGGCGTTTTGCCGCGACGCACCCTCCCGGTGACGTACACCCCTCGGGCATGCAGTTGCTCTTTGAGCAATCGGGCGGCGTATAAACCCGGTTCTTCCACGGTTCGGATAAAGAGGCGTTCACCGGCGCCAAGCGGAAGAGCGCCGGTAATGGTGATGATGTTGCGTCGCGCCTGCCAGTGGCGTTGTACGCGCAGCGGCGCAATGGACTCCGAGCCTGCCGACATCGTGGTGGCCTTTACATCAAAGGTCAAATACGCCGTCGAAGGAGAAATACGTACCGCAACCGGTGCGCCGACCGCATCTCCCGGCATGATTTTCACCTGTACGCAGTTGCTGTTGATCGTCATCGCGCTGAGTTGGGCGGAGTAGCCGTATTGCACATCATCCCACATCCAGCCCTCACCGAGGGGCACGGTATCGAAGTACGAATCGTCAAGGATGACATCTCCCGCGATCACAACCGGATGGAATGCGGCGATGGTCCCGGCCAGGCGATCCAGGTCATCCGTGCTAAAGAACGGATCTCCCCGACCGTAAAGATAGAGATTGGTAGACAGCGTATCTCCCCGGATACCGAGGTCAGGATCTGCAAAGATCGTCGTAAGAAATCGGTAATCCGGTCCCAGAACACGCAAGGCGCTGACGGCGGTAAACAATTTTGTATTGGACGCCGGATGAAAAAGACCGGCCGACCGATGGGCGAAGAGCGTATCGCCCGTAGCCAGAGAGACGACTTTAAGGCCGATGGTCATAGGACGCAGCGTCGGCTGATTGAGGATAGCCTGGAGACTACGTTGTAAACGCGGCTCAAAACGCTTACCCGAATCACGTGACCTGCTCGGACCGCCACAAGCGTAGAAGCATACCGTCATGCTTAACAGGAAAAAAAGGATATCATGAGATCGGTTCATAGGCCGTCATACTCCCAGCATCTTATCCAGAACACGCGCCACATCATCATACCGGGCCGGCAACTCTATGGGCTGATTGTTATACCGGGCCGTTACATCTTCCAGTCGGCCTTCGTGATAGCCTACCTTGAAGTCGGTGAATTTCAGGCCGTTGGCTGTGGAAATAATGATTACCCGGTCCTTCTGTTGAATTTCGCCCCGTTTGGCCATCTTAAACAGAGCGGCCAGTGCCACGCCCGTATGCGGACAGTTATACAGACCGGTCAGGTCGCCCCGGGCAGCCGCATTGGCGATTTCATCTTCTGTGGCCTGTTCGACGGTACCGTTGAATGCTTTTAAAACGCGAATCGCCCGTTGGATGCTGACGGGATTGCCGATCTGTATGGCGCTGGCTACGGTCTTTTGAGCAGATATGGGTTCATATTCCGTAAAACCGGTCAGATAGCTTTGATACAGCGGGTTAGCTCTGGCGGCCTGGGCACAGACGATGCGGGGCCGTTTGTTGATCAGGCCGAGTTCTTCCATCATAAGGAAGCCCTTACCCAGCGCAGACACATTACCCAGATTGCCGCCGGGGATAATAATGATTTCCGGTACCTCCCAATCAAACTGCTGAACAATCTCCATGCTGATGGTCTTCTGGCCTTCTATGCGTAATGAATTCATGGAATTAGCCAGATAAATATGTTCATTCTCCGCCACCTGTTGTACGATTTCCATGCAGCCATCGAAATCGGTGTCGAGAGACAGGGTCAGAGCGCCGTTGGATATGGGCTGAATAAGTTGCGTGATGGATACTTTGTCTTTAGGAAGAAACACGATGGCCGGAATGCCGATATAAGCGCAATAAGCGGCCAGAGATGCCGACGTATCGCCTGTAGACGCACAGGCAATCCCCCGGATATCTCTGCCCTCTTTGATCATTTGATTGACCATCGAAACCAGAACGGTCATCCCCAGATCTTTAAATGATCCGGTATGATTGTTACCGCTCTGCTTGATCCACAGATCCTCCAGGCCGATCTCTTTTCCTAATCTTTCCGCCCAGAACAGGTTGCTGCCTCCTTCATAGATGGAGACGATGTTGTCATCATCGACCGCCGGACAGACCCACTCCTTCTTGCCCCATACCGAACTGCCGTAGGGATATTCGTTCCGTTTATACCGGTCGTCGAACAGACGCATCCAGGCGGCGGCGCTTCGGGTCTTCAATTGGTCCATATCGTGAACCACCTCCAGCAGACCACCGCAAGAATGACAACGATACACCACTTCGTTCAACCGATATGTTTCATCACAGCCGCTGATACATTGAAACCGGGCCCGATATTCCATAATGTTCTTTCTCCTGGGAATTCACGCTTGTTTTTGGATCTACATCAATATTTTGATATTTTTTGAAATAATCTATTGACTATTCATCCGGCTCGCTATATAATACCGTTTCGCTAATTCAAAATGCGTTGCCTATATCACTTGAATCCTGCCTGTTTCGACGCACTTCACATTATTTGGAACGGTATAGGTTGTCAAGAACGTTTTTCGGTATATATCCGCCGATTACGGCCTTTTGATGTTTCAAATGAGTGAAATGTGATGCAGATCACAAAATAATGCAATTTGTTTCGGTATGAAGCATGAAATTTATTTCGTACCTTCGTATCTGGCAGACGATTTTTGAAAGACAGCGATGGGAAAAAACAAATAAGTGGCAGGACGTGTTTTTCTAAGAGCCGCAAGGACTTTCAAACAATAATCTTTGAAAAATATATAATGCGTTTATAAATTGGCACGTTGTTTGCAACAAGTACGACGTGTTGAA
>CAJXCW010000067.1 GCA_913051705.1 uncultured bacterium | reverse complement strand
AGGAGGCCTTTCTGGAAGTATCCCGGCATCTGGATCAGCTCCGCTTGCCGCAGGCGTTTCCCGGCTGGCTTCGAAAAGCGGTCTTTAAACACTGTGACCGCATCAAACGACGCAAGACGGTGCCCATTCTGCCTCTGGAAACGGTTGAAGGCCTTGCCTCACCTAATGATACAGCAGCCATTGTGGAGGCAAAAGAAACAAAGGCTATTGTACTCGATGCCGTACGGGCGTTATCAGATCATCATCGTGCCGTTATGACGTTGTTTTATATCAAAGATTTAACCCAGAAAGAGATCGCCGACTTTCTGGAGGTGCCTGTCACCACTGTAAACGCGCGTCTGCACTAAGCGCGGAAAGAAGCTCAAAGAAAGGAAGTTGAATATGGTAGAGGACGCCCTGCATGAACATGCCCCGTCCAATGATGAGACCTTTGTCGAAAAATACCGGGTGGCTGACCTTTGCAAAGCGGCAGCCGAAGGCCAGGTAAAGCAGGTCGAAACCATCCTGGCGTTCAGTCCGCATCTGGTCGGTGTGGACCTGGCGCACAATGATGAACATCGGGCGTTGCACCACGCCGTTTTGAATCGCCGTGTGGAGGTGGTCCGCGTCCTCATGGATAACGAAGCAGACCCCCATCAGGGTATCTACCCCTACCGGGACGCCACCACACCGCTGGCCCTGGCTATCGACAGAGGGTACGATGAGATTGTTGAGATTATAGAGCAGGGGCTTGAAAAACGACGGCAGGCGAATCTCTGTCCCAACCTTACCGTAACGCCTGAGATCCAGGCTTTCGTCAAAATCGCTGCCGACGGCGATGAAGCGGCGGCTTTGCGCATGATGGCTGAGACACCGGACCTCGTAAACATGTGTGATGAGCATGGGGATACGGCGCTGCATCATGCGGCCCGTAACGGGCGGGCGCGGTTGGTACGCGCCCTGTTGAAGTCCGGTGCGGATGTCGGCAAAGAGAATCTGTCGGGCAGTACGCCGCTGGAAGCCGCTGCACACAACACCGCCAGCAAGGACCGGCAGACTGCTGAAGGCTGTTATCTGGTCACCGGTATTCTGCTCGAAGCAGGGTCGCCGCAGAGTTTGCGTGTGCTCGTGATGCTGGGGGATACGCAATCTGTTGCCCGAATTGCTGAAGATCACTCGGATCTGTTCAAGCCGGATGTAAACAACGATGTCAAATTGCTTGAATTGGCCGTCCGTCATAACCGATTGGAAATGGTCCGATTGCTGCTCGATCTGGGCATCGATCCAGATGAGCGCAAAACGTTTCAACTCGGGGACGAATATGCCGATTCATGGGGCGGACCATTGTGGGTCGCCGCCGGCAACGGCAGGCAGGAGATCGCCGAACTGCTGCTGGAACGCGGCGCCGATGTAAATGGCCATGTCTATGCATCTGGCGACCCCATGATTCAAGCCTTCAATAACAAAGATGAAAAGATGAAAAAGCTGTTGTATCGATATGGCGGCCGACTGGCAACATGGGGGGCCGGATTGGAATGTGAAACGGCAGCTGGGGTGATGGCGGTCGTTCTGAAGCCGGAGTTGGCTGGAGAAATGCTGGGTAATGCGGCCTGTGGCGGCGATCCAGACCTGGTCGGGTTCTGCCTGCGGCATATCGACTGGGCACCGGACGATTCCCGCTGGTACGGCATCCTGACGGAACCCACGGGCATCTGGCCTTGCGGACCACACCGCAAACACCCCGACTTTGATCGCAGCATCTTTCCGCAAATCCTTGAGATGCTCCTGAAGCACGGGGCTGACCCCAATGTAACAGGCCGGCGCGAGACCTCTCTGCTCCATCATATGGCGGCTACCGGGAAAGTATGGGGCAGACCGCACCTCAAAGAGGATGAGCGCATGACCTTCACTACGTTTTTTCTGGATTACGGCGCGAAGTTTGATGTCCGCGATACCCTACTCAAATCCACACCGCTGGCCTGGGCCGCCAACTGGGGACGTATGAATTTGACCCGCCTCTACCTGGAACGCGGCGCCGATCCGAATTCGCCTGACGACGAACCATGGGCTACACCGCTGGCCTGGGCAGAGCGCAGAGGCCATACAGAGATCGTCAATTTACTTAAAGCGTATGGAGCGACTTTTTAAAAAAACCATCTCCCATCAACATAATCGTTATATATTGGCCCTCTTATAATAGACGGCTTTTTTATATGAAACGGGTATTATACGCCATTCGGACGTTGCCACCCAATCAGCGGGAAGCGGTGACCTTGTTCTACATCAGCGGGTATTCGTATCGAGAGGTCAGCCTGTTTCTCGATGTGCCTGAGAAAACCGTTAAAAGCCGCCTGCATTCGGCACGTAATATGCTCAAACAGAGGGATGATAGATATGATAAAAGAAACCCTACACGAACAGGCGCCGTCGAAGGACGACCACTTTACGCAACAAACGCTGATAGTCGCCGCCTGTAAAGCAGGAGACACGAAGGTCGTCCAACGACTTATTAAGACAGAATTCACTTTGATTGAGATAAATGATGAAATCAGTAAATTTCAACCGCTCCATTATGCCATCCGGGAAGGGCATGCTGATGTGGTGAAGCTTCTGCTTGAGGCAGGTGCCGCTCCGAATGTACGGGAACCGATGGCCCCCTTTCGACTGACGGTTCTGGATCTTGCCCGCATGCGTGGTTTTGATGAGGTGGTCACGCTGGTGGAAACGGCCATTTCGGCGAAACATCAGGCATCCATGCCGGAAACCGACGCGCCGATCCGCAGCGCATTGGAAGAGGGCGACCTGGAATCCATCGAAGCGCTGGTCAGAAAGGATTCCTCGCTGGTTACGGCCATTGATCAGAAGGGCAATACGCCGTTTCACCGGGCTGCTGAAAGCAAAATAAACCATTCCGTTTTGGAATTGATCGACTTTTTAATCGATCATCAGGCGGATGTTAATGCCGCCAATAATAGTGGTTTAAAACCTGTCGATCTTGCTATTTTCCATAACGGCACTCCGGAATGGGCGCTGGCCGGTTATCTGCTGGCCAGAGGGGCGACCTATACTATGAATATCGCCGCTGCGATGGGCGACCTTGCCTATATCCGTCGTGTATTGAATGAGCATACGGAGCAGATGGATTTTCAGGACACAAATCAACGCCGACCTCTATCCTGTGCGGCGGAATTCGGCCATACGGATATCGTCAAGCTGCTGCTGGAACACGGTGCCGATCCTAATGCACAGGAAACGTCAGATTTCAGGACATTCCCACTCGTAGCTGCGGCAAGAGGTAATCACCTCGAAATGGCGGAAGCGCTGCTGGAACACGAGGCCGATCCCAATGCGTCTGTCAACGCCGCGGATACTGCACTTAGCGCTGCGATGGATCACAATGATATGGAAGTGGCGAATCTGATCGCTTCCTACGGCGGGTATGTAGATATCAGAATACACGGATACATGGGTAACATACCGATTATTTCTGCTATTCTACAAGCCAATCCTGATAAGGCCAACGAACTCCTCGGGTTGACTAACAATACGGCCCCCGAACGGTCCATCCGCATATTGCGGCTTGCAGAAAAATACGGTGCTGATCCGAAGCAGGTCGGCGAATGGACCCTGTTCCGTGCTGCTGGTGCTCCCGAATTGCTGCGTGCCTTCCTCGAATTTGGTGCCGACCCCAATGTGACCGACCGCGAAGGACGCACACCGCTCCACGCGGTCAATTTCTCACAGGGGCCTTCGACGACTACACCAGCGGAATCAGCGGGTCTGCTCATCGACTACGGGGCTGACTTGAACGCCCGGGACGACATGATGCAGGCCACGCCATTGGCCTGGGCAGCCTACCTCGGGCAGATCGAACCTGCTGAAGTCCTTCTGACACGTGGGGCCAAACCCAATCTGCCGGATGACAAACCCTGGACCACGCCCTTATTCTTAGCAAAGTATCAGGGCCATGAGGATATGCTGGAACTGTTAAAGGCGCATGGGGCTGAGTAGCGTGCTACGCATCTCTTTGGATACGTATTCCAATGTTGGATGTTATATCAGGAGTAAGAACATAATACGCCTTTAGGTATAATGAAGATCAAGTATCGGAGAATAAAACTAGGTAAATTGCCGATGCAAATGTTTCTCGACAACACGCTGATATTCTGTCGGTTATCAACTATTATCGAATAATTGGTCCCGGAATGGAGGTTGGTATATTCCCGCCAATTCGCCATGCCTATAGCGGCGAGAATGACCTCATGGTCTATCCGAGTATTGGCGTAATAATTCGAAGTGGCCCAAGGAGTATTTGTACCAAAAACCATGAACACCAAGTGTACGAAGGGCCACCAAACTTCGTAGTAGAAATCGAGTTGACTTGTATGTCTCTTACCTAATTCAGTGTGTTCTATGCTCCACGTACCTACACTGGGATAACTGGCAGAACAATATGCGACGGATGAACGGTGTTGTGGAAGACCGTCTGTTGCGCGGACCGCAGTTCTGTATCCCTTCCGAAGCGGTGCCCGGTATTCGGGTTACGGTCGAAGCGTGGGAAGTTGGAGGAGGATATCTCGACGCGAATGCAGTGTCCTTTCCGGAAGACGTTACCGGTGACACCCACCTCGATTTCATATTCGTATATTTTACCGGGTTCAAGCAGCGTCGGATTGCTGCGATCCTCGCGATATCGTGCGCGGATAATACCGTCGCACAGGTTCATCGCATAGCCCGAGGGCGAGACATCGATAAGCTTGGCGGTCCAGTCGGTATCGAGGCCGTCTGTGGCGGCGAAGAGCACGACTTTGATGGGGCCGGTGACCTCCATGCCCTCTTCAAGTGGGGCGCTGGTATAGCAAAGGACATCGCTGCGCATTTCAGCGGGGCGCTGGTCGTATGGTCCCCAGGGGACGATGTGCGGCGTGCAGCAATTGTTGCCGCCCAGTGTTTGTACCGGGTAATGTGGATCGTAAATAAAATGATCGTCGGCTTCAAGTGCAGAGGGCTTAGTAGAAAGCGCACCGTCACCGATAAGCGAATTGGCCGCGCCCTGCGAATGGAAATACCACTTTTGCCAGTCGGTCCGGGCCAGGGGCCATTCGTGTTCGTCATGCCACTGATTGATGCCCATGATAAACAGCCTCAGCGGGGGTTCGTCGACCACCCCGTTGTCTATGCCCCGCAGCCAGTAGTCAAACCACCGCAGTTCCACCGCATCCAGATCGGCCAGAGAACCGTTCCCGAAATCGATATCACCGGTTTTGGTGGACTGGCTCAGCGCATGAGGCCAGGGGCCTACGATGAGTTTGCTCTGTCGTGATTCCGGCGTACGACCATGCTGTCTCAGACCGTTGAAATTGGTGAAGGTCTGGTTGGCGTACAGGTCATACCAGCCCCCCATATTGAACGCAGGCACGGCGATTTCACCCCATCGCTGTTCATCATCCATCTCCTGCCAGTAGGCATCATAGGTATCGTGTTCGACCCAGTCTTTCCAGAACGGCAAGGACCGACCGGCCATTTCGTCCATTTGATCTACGGGTAAATGATGGAAAGCCTCGATCCAGTTGTGGTAGTCGATGCTCTGTCCCGTCCGGGCGTTGGTCCGCATGCCCCAGCTCATGAGGACATTGAGCTGAAAGGCTCCGCCAGGATAGACCAGCCCATCGAAATAGTCACAACAAATGACACGCGGTGCAATACACTTCAAATAGGTGCTGCGGTGCGGTGCGCTTTGCCATTGGACCGTCCCGACATAAGAACCACCGGCCATGCCGATGTGACCGTCGCACCAGGGTTGTTTGCCGATCCACTCCTGGGTGTCGTAGCCGTCTGGCCCTTCTCGAAACGGATAATATTCGCCATCGGAATCCCAGCGACCCCGGCAGTCCTGCACCACGCAGGCATACCCGATATTCGCAAAACGCCGCGCCTGTTCGATCATGGCATCGGTGTTATTGCTGTATGGCGTGCGTATCAGTACGGTCGGAAATGATCCGGCTGTATCCGGCAGATAAAGGTCGCTGGACAGGGTGACGCCGTCCTGTGCAGGAACACGTACATCAAGCTGCATCTTTACGGCATAATTCATTGCATCTCTCTTTTTTTTGGATGACCTTTTCGGCCAATCCGGCGTAGTCGCACGGCGCGCCGTGCGACTACAATCCCTGGAGACTTCCGTAATCCACCCGCTACCCGCTACCCGCTACCCGCTACCCCCCATTAACCATAATCCCGCCGTCCACCACAATCTCCGAACCAGTAATATAGCAGGCTTCGTCGGAAGCCAGGAATAACGCGCAGTTGACTACATCTTCGGCCTGTCCCAGACGCCCCAGCGGAATTTCGCTCGCAATAGTCTTTTTGGCGTCTTCATCAAGGGCTTTCTGCAGCGGCGTATCGATCATGCCCGGATGAATCACATTAGCCCGGATATTCTTATCGGCGTAAACAATCGCCTGGGAGCGGGTCAGCGAGATGATGGCCCCCTTGGTACAGGTATAGGCATCCTGCGCCCGTTTAAAGCCCAACAGGGCGGATATGGAACTGATATTGATAATAGAGCCGCCGCCCTGGTTGATCAGCTCCGGAATGCCGTACTTGGCCACCCACACATACCCCTTCAAGTTGATGTCCATGACCCGGTCCCAGATCTCTTCATCGGTTCGGGTGACCTCAAAATCCCGGTCTCTCCACATGACACCGGCATTGTTATAGAGGATGTTCAGCTTGCCGAAGGCGCCGACCCCGGTCGCCACCGCCTGCTTCACCTCTTCTTCAACGCCCACATCACCATGAATAAAAAGGAGGTTACCGCCCGCCGCCTTGACAAGATCGGCAGTGATTTCCCCATTTTCTTTGTCCACGTCCATCGCCACAATCCCGGCGCCTTCTCTGGCGAAACGCTGGCACGCTGCCCGTCCCTGACCTGTTCCTGACCCTGTAATCAGAGCGACTTTGCCTTCTAACCTCATTATTGATCTCCTTATAATGCCTGCCCAGGCAGCTATGCGTCCTTAGGGGCTACGGTCATGCTGTCTGCTTTATTCGTTTGCTATGGGGCGATGGTCTGACTTCGACGTTGAAATTGAGCCGCCTCTGAAGAACAGAAAGTATATGGGTAAGATTGTCCATAGTCGGATTACCTTGAGGAGATAGCATACGATGTAGACTTTTACTGGATTTATCCAATTTTTTGGCTAAGTGCTCGAAACCAATGGTAGAATGGACCAGATCTCTCAGGATAATACGTGCCGTCTCCGGTTCATTATTCAGAATAGACGAAAACGCTTCACTCATCAGCGATGCTGCAAAATTTGGATCTCTTTCTACCCTTTCCATAATCGTCTGCTTGTAATCTCGTGTAAGTGCCATAATTAGGCACCTCTTTTTCCGTAACGAATACTCTGCCAATAGCTCCTTGGCTTTTTTAATACCATTTTGTTGACGTTTTTTGTACCACTACCAAAAAGGATAATTAACTCCTCCCCATCTTGTAAAAGATAAATTAGATAGTCGGGTCCCCAGTTAATTCTGTATTCTCCAAGCCCTGAGAGCCATTTGATATTTGATGTATTTTCTAACTCTAAACGAACGAGTGCGACGGTTACTTTAGCTGCTGCCGGTGAATTTAGACTGTCAAACCAAGTTTTAAACGGTGAAACGCCGTTTTCTCTGATATACTCTTGGATTTTCATAAGATTAATAGTAGCCTATATGTTACTATTGTCAAGTTTTATATCAGATATTATCCTTTTTGTTCTTCCATAGTAGATCAACCGAATACCGAAAATGGCTAACCATGGAAAATGCGGGACCTGTTGTGTATTCAGGACGTTGAATAGAGTAAATACGGACCATCCCGTATAACGAGGCTTTTGCGTAAAGAGAGGTGTAGCATATGATTATATTCCCGGATGTCGACGCAGGCATACTCCGATGTATCCTGATCCATATATGTCTTCAGGTCTCAGGTCTTGGGGCTTGGATAAACAGCACCCCGTACTTGATTCCCAAGACATAAGACCTACTTCATTCTTCGTTTTAAGATCGCCGTTTTATTAAGAGATCTCCTGCGTGATACATCCTGTATGAATTCACCGCCTATCAGGAGGTACGGCTATGTCTACGACGAACGAACTTGCCCCCTCCGACAATCGTCTGGATTGGTTCAAAGAACTATACGATCAGCATAAAGAAGAAATCATCCCGCTTCAGGACTACCTGGCCCAATGTCAGAGTGATCCGTCCATGTATGCGTCGTCGCACGAACGGTTGCTTGCAGCCATCGGTGAGCCTGTCCTGGTGGGCTCTCCTATCCATGAATCGCCATTGGATCTGTTTTCCTCCTCCTATCAGCGGGAAGCGCTGGAAGCTCAGTTCGGCATTCCGGCCCGATATATCCCGCGCGTCATGTCGCCCTGGGCAGCCAAACGATTGCAGGAATACGACGGCGATATCAGCCGGTTCAAAGTCGTCAAGTTGTATCCGTCCATCCTGAAACAGGTCGCCGTGGCCAAAACGGAGCCGGGTGATGAAAATAATCAGGATATATCGTCTCTGGTAGGCAAGGTGGACATCCGAAAGCTGGAAGAATTCTCTCAGGATGACACGGACGCGTACAGCTATTCCGGCGGTCTGTCACGCGGCAATCAGGGCATCCTGGAGTTCGTCGAGATGTTTAAAGCACCGATCAAAACGCTTAACCCGCTGCTCACGGCCACACAGGAAGGCAACTACAAAGGCACAGAGGGCCTCAGCGCCATCCCATTTAACGGTATTATTCTGGCTCATTCGAATGAGTCGGAGTGGGAGGAGTTCCGTAACAACCGGCGTAACGAAGCCTTCATCAACCGGGTAAATATCGTCAAAGTGCCGTGCGTAAATCGCCAGGGAGATAGAACCCTCACCCTCCGGCACCGTCAGGTCAATCGCCGTCCTTTAGATGATGAGAAAGTGAAAAAAGTTCTCAAATTTACCGAAGAGCTCTGGGGATTTCCCGTGGAGATGGAAGTCAAGACGGAACAGGATGTGAGCACGGCCTGGCGGGTGGAGCAAGGCAGCGTGTGAGAGGGCAGGTGGGCAGGTGGGCAATCTACGATGTCTTGTATCATTTCGTCGTTTCGTCGTTTCCTTACTCATGCCTCCTTCTCCCCGAACTCCTCGGTGGTGAATACGAAGATCTCCGTTTCCGGCTCCTGCCAGGCAGAGGGCCATAGTCCGGCCTTTTGGCAGGTTTGCGCCAGAAAAGTTTCGGCATCCCAACCCCGTTCTTCCGCCACCTGCGGGAGTAATAGTCCCGCCATATCGGCACGCCGGATATACAATCCATCACGGCCTATTTGAATTTTATCCTTGGTCTTGGTCGGTGTAAATGGGCTGAGGATCGAGATGCTGATGGTCAGCCCGTTTAACTCCTCAGGTGTTACAGCCTGGAATCGAGGGTCATGAGTCGCCGCAGAGCGGGCGGCCTGACATACGGTTTCATACAACGGCGTTTTGGTCTGAACCTGTCCGATACACCCACGCAGTTGACCATGATATCTCAGGGTTACGAAGATGCCACGGGCATGTTGCAATTGATCAGAAACTTCTTCGGAGGAGACACGCGCCGAAACGGCGCCGATTTCCTCTTCAATCGATGTACGGGCAAGGGTCAACAGTTGCCGACGTTCTTCATCATTCAACGCAATATGCTCTTCTTCCACTTTATAAATGGCTACGGCGCCATACCCCACCATATATCCACTGCGTCTGCCCGATACATCCGCAGAGGTCGTATGCGCCAATGATTTCGTATGACATGGACCGTGCTGTAGGGCAATGTGTATGGCTACTGCTATGGGGCCGCCGCCACAGGCCTGATAGACCTCTGTCTCCAACCCCTGAATGAAGGCTTCAGGATCGAGTTGCTCGATATGCTGCAGGGTGCGTTCGTCGGACGCATGGCAGGCCTCGTATTCATAACCATGGTACAGGTCGGAGCTGGCGATGACGAGTATCTGTTTGCCTTCTGAAACGGACAGAATAGCCTCCGCAGTACGTCGACAAATCGTGGAGGACCGTTCAGCCATTACCATCGGCACCAGTTGCCATGAGGGACTTAAAAGCACTTGCAGAAAGGGCAATTCCACCTCAATCCCATGTTCTTCCCGATGTCCCAATTCAGTCGCCGAAAATACATCCGGGGCGTTGTCGATAAGTGATCTTGCACACGCCTGATCGATCGGCACGACGCCAAGCGGGGTACGATATCCGGCGCCCGTATAAACGGATACGCCCCGGAACGGATCGAAATGACTCGGACTCAATACAAAGACCGTATCAACCCGAAGATCGGCGATGTATTTAAACGAGGCCGCAGCGGTAGATCCGGAGAACACATATCCGGCGTGCGGAACGACCAGCGCCAGGACATCCCCTTCAACCGGCTCTTCGGTTACCTCATCAATAAACGTTTGAATCTGACGTTTCAGGTCCAAAGGGTCATCCGGATAGAAACGACCCGCCGCCGCCGGATTTCTAATAGCTTGAGCTGAGATCTGCATGATGTCATACTCCGGTGGGAAGGTACGAAGCTACGAATCGCGAAGCTACGAATCAAAAGAGAACGAGTTATTATTTCGTCGTTTCCTCGTTTCCTCGTTTCGTAGCTTCACCCTATGTATACGCCGGAATCAACCCGCCTGTCAACCGAATTTCTCTATGGACTGCTTGACAGAATATGGAATGTAATGTAGTGTAAATAGGAAAGGTTAACGATATAGAATGCGGATGGACTATTGAAGACTCCCCGCAGCAAGCTACGGGGCCACCGCTTGCGTGAAGTACCGCAAGCTATCTCGAAAGTAAGGAACCTCGTCTGCGACGAGGAATTATTGGAAGCCCACTCGCTTATCCGCGCAGCATAGCTGCGGGGAACCTTTAGCTCGCTTGCGTGAAGTACCGCAAGCCATGCGCTTTGCTGTTCTTTTCATGCTCTCGTCTTTATTAGATAAAAAAGAACGTCGTATAGTCGGTCTGATGTCGGGCACGTCCGCCGATGGGATTGATGCAGCCATTATAGAATTAAGGCAGAAGGAAGAAGAAGCCGTATCTGTTTCACTGCTCGCGTTTGATACGATCTCTTTTCCTGTCGGGCTGCGGGATCGGATTCTTGAAATTTCAGATCCTGAGCATGGCCGTGTAGACGACATATGCCGGATGCATTTCGTTCTGGGCGAACTGTTTGCAGAAGCGGCAGGTGCGGTATCTGCGGCAGCCGGGTACAGCATGGCGGACCTGGATCTGATCGGTTCTCACGGCCAGACGATCCATCATCTCCCGGATCGGGTCGAACTATTCGGTGTAAAAACAGGCGCGACGCTTCAGATCGGTGATCCTTCCGTTATTGCGCAACGCACAGGTATCGTGACGGTCGGTGATTTTAGAACTGCAGACATCGCACGCGGCGGCCAGGGGGCGCCTCTGGTTCCTTATGTGGATTATCTGTTGTTTAAACATACGGAAAAAGCGCGAGGCTTACTGAATATAGGCGGTATTGCCAATATGACTGTACTTCCGCCCGATGCCGGCCCGAAAGATGTAACGGCTTTTGACACCGGACCCGGTAACATGGTCATCGATACGGTGTCTGAGACCTTGACGGATCAATCTATCGATTACGGTGGGGAAGGCGCTCGCCGGGGCACTGTATCGGACGTGCTTGTCAAGGACATGCTGGATAGGCCATTTTTCAATTTGTCCCCGCCTAAGTCGACCGGACGGGAGTTGTTCGGCCGATCCTATGCTGATTGCCTGTTGCGTGAAGGTCGGAAAAATAAGATGTCGGCAGACGATCTTCTGGCGACGGCGACGGAGATCACCGTGCGATCTATTCACGATAGCTACCATCGATTTGTTGAACCCGTTACGAAATTGGATGAATTGATTGTCAGTGGCGGCGGAGCGAAGAATACCTATTTATTTGAGAGTCTGGCAGCACGTATGGCACCCGTGAAAGTCATGATATCAGATGATTATGGTTTATCCTCGGATGCCAAAGAAGCCGTGGCTTTTGCCATCCTGGCTAATCAGACCATCATGGGGCGTCCGGGCAATATGCCGGGTGCTACAGGCGCTGATCGTATGGCGATATTGGGTAAAATATGTTTACCATGAGCGTAAGACAAAGCGGCAGGTGGGCAGGTGGGCAGGTGTGGCCTCAGATGCTCACACGACATGCCCACACGCTGCCATTGACGGGCAGAGGGCTTGTACTCCTGTTGATGATTTTTTCGGGCTGTGGTGGTCCCCCCTCGAGAGTGCGGATCCAGCCGGTATCACGGGATCATATTCCCACTATTCGGGTAGGTATCCTGACGGATCAGCGACAGGTGAAAATCACGGGTACCGGGCGATTTCAGGTCTTAGATCGAGAGAGCGGTGAAATCGTCGGTGAATCGTCTCGGGGGCACGTTTGGGCACTTGCGCCTTCCGGCGCCTGGATAGAACCTACCACGCCGGAAGGCCAGTCTCAGGGGCTCTACACCGGTCCGATCCATATAAAGCCTGCTGAGCGTGGTGGCCGGATCTGGGTTTCGGGCCGGGAATACCGGGGGCTAATTGAATTACGGACCAATGGTCAGGGTCTGCTGACGGTCGTTAACGAATTGGATGTCGAAAATTATCTGAGAGGGGTTGTGCCTGTGGAGATCGGTCGTCTTAAAACCTCTCAAATTGCAGCCGTCAAAGCACAGGCCATTGCCGCCCGAACGTATGTACTTGCCCACCGGGGGCGCCGTAAGGCCCTGGGTTTTGACGTCTACGGCACTGTGAACGATCAGGTGTATCGTGGCCATAACGTGGAATCCTCTGTGACGGACCAGGCTATTGCGGAAACGCATGGCATGATTGCCATGTATAAGGGACAAATGATCGACACCTACTATTCGTCAACCTGTGGAGGCACCACAGATAATATTCATGAAGGATGGAAGTCATCGCCTATTCCCTATTTAAGCAGCGTCAAGGATAAAGGCAGGGGCCTCGGCGATTTCTGTTATGCCTCCCCATGGTATCGGTGGAGCGCCAGATGGGATCGGACTTCTCTCGAACGAATTCTGGCTTCTTCTCTACCGGCAAGCGCACGTCGTCGGGGAGGGAAGATAGAATTATATGATATCCGCATTCGCAAACGATCTAAAAGCGGCCGGGTACAACTCCTCGAAATCAGAACCAATCAGGGCAAAGCGGAGTTCCGAGGGGATGAAATACGCTCGATCCTGCGCCGCTCGACCCAGGGCAACCCGGCGCTGCGCAGCACCTTATTTAACCTGAAGATCCAGAAAGACGGCAATGGAAGACCGAAGAACATCATGGTAGAAGGCGGCGGCTTCGGGCATGGCATTGGTCTATGCCAGACCGGCGCCATCGGCATGGCCGATCGGGGTTACCAGTTCGACCAGATCCTTAAACATTATTACCGGGGCGTAGATCTCCGACGGGCGTATTGAGAGGTGAGATATGCAGGGTTGGAAGGTTGGAAGGTTGGAAGGTTGGAAGGTTGGAAGATTAAGGGGAAGGGAACCAAACATCTTTGTACTCCGCACTCCGCACTTCGCACTCCGCACTCTACTTATATTGCTTCCCTTCCTATTCCTTTCCTCCAACTGCTACTATTCTACCTCAGCCAGCGCCTTACCGTCTACTATCAAAACCGTAGCCATCCCGCTGTTCCAGGATGAGACGTTTGAAACCGATATTAAAGAACAACTGACTGATGCAATTGTTGAAAAATTTCTGGAGAATAATCAACTTCGGGTGGTGGATGTCCGGGATGCGGATGCGATGGTCATCGGTACGATAACGGATGTCCGCGAGGAAGCGCTCGCCTTCTCACAGGGCACCATCAATGAGTTAAGGATTTGGATTGTGGTGAATGTCCGGTTTGAAGACGTCGGTAACAGGGATGTGCTCTGGGAAGAGGAAGAATTATTGACCTTCGGAGATTATGGGGTCGTGACCGGTACAGAGACAGACCGTGAGAAGGGTATCGAACTGGCCGTCAGTAAAATGGCGGATGAAATTTTGAACCGAACCATATCAGGGTGGTAGGCACACGGCGCGCCGTGTGCCTACCCACCGTTCTCCCGAAACCACAGGCAACGCATAACCCATTCCTCCGCCTGACCACGCATCCATACCGATGAGGTGTTTTCCGAAAGCCGCCGAAAGCTCTCTATCGCCTGATCATATTCCGCTTCATACAAGTAGCATCTACCCATCAATCTGAGGTTTTCTATCTGTAACAGGGGTGCTGGTAGCGACAGGCTATCTGCTTGCACCAGATAGGGTAAAGCCTGTGCGTAGGATTCTGCAAGGTATAGCCGCCGTCCGATGAGATAATATCCGGCAGCAAAATCAGGCGCTCTGTCTATCGCTTCGCTGACGAGAATCACTTGGGCATTTTGGTTGCCGGCGGCCATGAGGTAGCTCAAAACATCATCCCGTATATCCTCTTGTTCAAGGGTGTTGATCTTAATCAATGCTTCCCGATCCACCCGGTCGGAGCCATGAAGGGCCAGGGCTTGCTCATATCGTTCACGGGCAGTATCTACATCACCCCGTTTCCACGACAGGTCTCCCTGAATGAGATAGGCATCGGTCAACAGGCCGACTACCTGGCCTGGCCTGGCCAGCATATAAGCGGCGAGTGTGTCTGTGCGGCTATATTCTTCATTCCGGTATGTCGCATACAGCAAGCCGCGTAAGGACGAAGGATTATCCGGTTCCAGCATGCGGGCCTGTTCGAACAGCCGGATGCCCTCAGGATACCGACGGTTTTGATAGGCCTGCCGTGCCCGGTCGTTCAGCGCGGCGACCTCGTGCGGGCAGTGTCTTTGAAAAATGCTGGGTTGCAGGAATCGTTGCCGGGCGATACGCAGATCTTCTTCGGATAAGGCGATGCTGTCCACATAGGTCTCCCACTGGCGGATCAACGCTGGCAGGGTCTGTCCGTAGGCCCTATCCACCTCTCCATCAGGAAAGGCTTTTTTAAACAACGTGACCCCATATCTCTCAATCAAAAATCGAACGAAAGAGCCACATAGCGTATAACTTCTCGAGGACGACGCCGTCCAGAATCCGATGGTGCCGATGAGCGATTCAAGTGGAGGCGCCAGACCAAGTTCCCGCATGGCTCGGCTCCATTGATGGGGCGTCAGCCGGTCTCCTCGCCAATCGGCCGCTACCGCCATGCCCTCATGAAATCCCATTTTATAGCTGCCGCCATATAAGGTATTACCGAACGAGGCCGAAAGCACATGAGCTAATTCATGTTTCATCACCGGATGTGGAAAGGCCGCGTCGTTGAGATGCATTTCATCATCACCCGGACGTTCAAGCGAGGTGTATCGGGCGCCCATCAATCGTTTTTTCTGGTCTGCTGAAGCATAGATGTATGAGCGGATGCGTTGCCCGGGCGGGTCGATATCGAGAAAGTCAACGAGCCGGGCGAACTGATACTCATGGTCCCTGGCGATCAGATCAATATGCCGGGCTGTTTCGGCGTTGACATCATAATAAATGTCAAAATGAGCCGTCTGTTTGTGGCCTCCGAGAGTCTGCTGAATATAGTTCCTATCGATAACAATCCCCAGAGGCGCCCTGTAGAGATAAGCTGCCACCAGCAAAATACAGGCGACAAGGCAAATCAGGCGGGCCATACTCCGCCCAGCGTCCTCCGGCCACCGATATCGGGAAAACAGGGAGCGCAGACGGATTTTCCATGCCGCCGCATCAACACAGATTCCGAATCCAGTGATCAGTGCGATGACGCCGACCAGGTCTATACTTCTTGCGATCAGCAAGGTCGGTGTAATACGAACGACCTCATCATAGATAGGCCCCGGAAAATAACCGATAATCGGATTATAGACAAAGACCGGGGGGTGTGCCAGTATGCGGTAAACAGCCAGAGCATAGGTTGCCAGAGTCACGCCTACAAACAGCAGGCTGGCATATAACCGTTTGCGACACAACAGAGCACAAACCATTCCTACAGCGACAGCCCACACGACGGTTATACCCGGCAGCAGCAGATAGAAGGCCGTGCCTTCAAGCACATTGCAGAGGTCGCTCATCCAGCTTTTGAAAAACATGACCCCATAGGGGAAAAACAACGTGGACAAAGATACACCGCCAAGCAACCAGAACATCGGAAAGAAAGCCATCGTTTGTTGGTGAGCACGCCATGAGGTGATGAGAGAGATATTCATCAATCCGATGGCATAGGCTGCCACCACAGCCATCGTCATGGCGAACTCGAAACCCAGGTCGTCCAGAAGCGGGATCCGGGTCATGATGGCGGCGGTGATGATCAGCATACCGATTGCCATAATATATGGCTTGTTTCGAATGATAGATCTGAAGGATGGGAGCGGTTGTATCATGTCTATATAGCGCCAATATGTAAACTGACAGAGTGCTGTGTTTAGATATAAAATAAAGCATCTATATGCAACACACCAATATTTTTAGGCATTTAATCTGCATTCCCTGATTTATTCTACTATTGACAAGGCACATATGGTCGTTTATACTTGGGTACAATAGATGTCTTATATTAGTCCCTGCTTATAGAACAATTCTCTTCAGGAGTATCGCATGTTTTTACGGTTGAGGCGCCTTCTATTACAGGCGAAACTTCCCGCGTTGTTGTGTGTGATGCTGCTCGGCCTGAGCGGCTGTTTCCTTTTTGGCGGCGGCGGGGATGATTCAGAAGAAATTGTAGATCCGGAGCGGGCGGTGTCTCAGGATTTTGTGACCACGTTTCAAGTCGGGCAGACGCTTAAAGAGGCCGGGCATGTTGACGAGGCCCTGTTGATCTTTTATGAAGCGCTTGCGCAGGACTCTACCGGTTACGGCGCTTCAAAATGCTGGGATGCCATTGGAGATATTTATCTTGATGATGGCCAATACAAAAAAGCATTCGAGGCCTACCAGACAGTGATGACGAATTTTACAGTCATAGAAGATTCCGTAGGGGTAGAGATGAAAATCAAATTTGTCCAGACTGCCCTGCTGGTTCGTGAGGAGCGGCTTAAGGTAGCCAAAGAAGGACCTACGAAAAACTAACGCCTATTACCTAATATGTTATGTACCGGTAAGAGACGCGCCCCGGCCATCAGTGCTGCGGCGCGTTTTCCTTTATTATAAAATTGTCCCTTGAATCCTGAACGCATACATCACGCATGGCACAGTATCTTAAACGCGTCGATAGATGGAACCTATGTAACCGCGAAGACGGTAGAGGCGGTCTGTGAAGACCTCCAACGGTCGACTGCCTGTACGCTGGAGCAGATCGGTACGTCTAAACAGGGTCGTCCCGTCCAGGCGCTGGCGATAGGTGATGGGACCACGGTCATCACCATCAAAGGCAATGCCCATGCGGATGAACCGACGGGTATTATCACCTGCATACAATTGGTCCGCCTGTTAAAAGATCATCCGGACTGGCGTCCTTTGCTTGATCGGTTCCGGTTCTGTCTGGTGCCCACAGCGAATCCGGATGGATTAGCTCGAAACCAGGGATGGCTTTCCTCTTCTTTTTCTCTTGAACAGTATTTCCGGCATGTCTATCGGGATCTGCCACAAAATGATGTTGAATTCGGGTATCCATCTGATGCTGCCGAAATTGAAGGCGTCCGCCCCGAGAATGTGGCCTGCGCCCGTTTTTTCGACGCCTGTGCGCCCATTGCTTCGCATATCAGCCTGCACAGCATGGTCTTTACCGGCGGTGCCTGGTTTCTTCTATCCGGCAGTGAAGATCCAGGATTTGTCGAACCGGTGATCACGTTTCTGACATCTGCCTGTCGGGATATCTCGTTGCCCCTTCATGATGAAGACCGCGGCGGCCAGCGTGGTTTTGCTCGTATCGCACCGGGTTTTCATACCATTCCGACTGTCGAAGGCATGCAGACCTTTTTTAAACAATCAGGTAATACAGCGCTTACTTCGCAGTTTCGCCTGAATTCCATGCAGTATAATATGCGTTTTAACGACGCCCGCTACACAGCGGTCTCAGAACTGCCCTATGCCTACGATTCCAACCTGGCAGACATGACGGCCACGGATCTCCCCCGGCCTGATCTGGAACGTCAACGTGCGGAGATACAGGTCGAGGTCCTGGACGAACTGGCGAAGATAATCGAAGAGACCGGGGACTATGCCTCCACCGAGGAGGGACAATTTCGACTCGGTTATTATAGGGAGTACCTATCGTATCGCCGCGCCGGCCATGCCTCGTTGACCCGTGACCTGGACCGATTTTCACATCTGAAAGCGACGACCCGTGACCTCCACGAAGTCCGACTCTTATTACTACGCCATCGGGTATATAATGTGGCCGCCGCGCTCCAGATTCTCCAGGGGAATACGAGTTCCGACGCACAAGCGTTAAGACAATCTTACGAAAAGCTCTATCAGGTGCGGTTTGACGGCATGATTAATACATTTCAGTTCACCCTGTTACCGGTTGAAGCCCAGGTACGCCTGCAACTGGCCTCGATCCTTGCGGGTCTTTTAATCGCGTCTCTGGACGGTTAACCCGGGAGCCAAACATAGGAGCATAAACGTGCCCAACCTGTCACTGGATCTGGATTACAGACCGAAGCTGGGCAAAAAACAGGATTATGGCATCGGCATCATAGGCGCCGGCGCGATTGTGAATGTTGCACACCTCCCTGCTTATCGCAAGGCAGGTTTTCATGTCGCCGGTATTACCGATCTGGATCAGAACCGGGCGGCTGCGACCGCCCGGCAATTTAAGGTGCCGAACGTTTATCCTTCGGTAGAGGCTTTGCTGAACGATCCGGCGGTGGAAATTGTCGATATCGCCGTGCCGCCGTGGCACCAGCTTGAATTGGTCAAACAGGTCACGGCAGCGGGCAAGCACCTGTTGTGTCAGAAACCGTTATCCAATGATTATACGGAGGCGGTCGCTATCGTGGAGATGGGCGAAGCGGCTGGGGTGAAGCTGGCTGTCAATCAACAAATGCGTTGGGATCAGGTGATTCGAGCCTCGCGTACCCTGCTGGATCGGGGGTGGCTGGGTGAGCCGGTGTCGGCGACGATCGACGTCAGTATCCTGACGGACTGGCGCGCCTGGCCGTGGCTCCTGGAAGTAGAAGGACTCGATTTGATGTACCACAGTATTCATTACTTTGACAGTTTTCGGTCCTTATTCGGTCAGCCTGAACGGGTCTGGTCGTCCGGCAGTACGTATCCCGGTCAGCCCGCTAAAGGGGAGACGCGTACCCTGACCGTATTCGAATATACCGACTCGTTTCGCGCCCTGATTTCCACCAATCATAATAATCAATCAGACGATGTGTATGCGACCATCCGCGTAGACGGCACAGAGGGATACGCCGCCGGTACATTCGGATTGCTGTATAATTATCCCCACGGCAGACCCGATACGTTGACCTTCTCCAGCCGGAAAGTCTATCCTCATATATCGTTCGATCATCGCTTCGAAGAAATGTGGGTACCGGATTCTTTTATCGGGCCTATGGGGGAACTGATGGTTGCGATTGAGCAGGATCGCGCCCCTGAGACCAACGGAAGAGATAATCTGCAAACGTTGCAACTGGTTCACGCCGCCTACCGCTCTATGGCGGAACACCGGGCTGTCTCGCCTGGGGAGATAAAATGATAGAAAAAAGGCGAAAGGACGAAAAGGACGAATAGACGAGAGGACGAATAGACAAAACTATGAAAACAGATATCGTCATCATCGGCGCGGGGGTTATCGGTCTCTCGATAGCGCACGAGCTGCTTTCTCGCGGGATGCAGGTCATGCTGATTGATCCTTGTGAGCCGGGACGAGGCGCCTCCTGGGCATCCGCCGGCGTACTGGCGCCGCAGGGGGCGCTTCCGCATCATCTACCTTATCTTCATCTCTTATTGAACAGTCGCGATATGTTCGCAGATTATGCTGCCCGACTATTTGATGAAACCGGCATAGATATTGAATACCGGACGGAAGGGGGGCTGCATGTGGCACTTGATGATGATGAGGCTGTTAAAATGGAGCAACGGTATCGACATCAACGCGAGCTGAATTTGCCCGTAGAAAAGCTGTCGGGTGATGAGGTGCGTGCGCTTGAACCGGCGTTGTCGCCTGAAGCGCGCTGTGGGCTCCTGTTTGAGGGGATGCATCAGGTGGAAAACCGGCGATTGGTAGAGGCCCTGGTTATGGCCATCGACAGGCAGAATGGCC
This sequence comes from uncultured bacterium, assembly GCA_913051705.1. Classification (GTDB taxonomy): domain Bacteria; phylum JAAXHH01; class JAAXHH01; order JAAXHH01; family JAAXHH01; genus CAJXCW01. Next base: position 1,787 of record CAJXCW010000067.1, on the reverse strand, counting down.
TGCTCAGAATCGGTGATCCGGTGACCGGATTGATCATTAAGAAGAATCGGGTGGCCGGTGTTACCCTGCCTGCGGAGCGAATCGGTGCAGGCAAAGTCATTATCGCTGCCGGGGCCTGGTCCGGTGTCCTCAACCATCTACCGGATATCACCTTGCCGGTCCAGCCGGTACGAGGTCAGATGCTGGCTCTTGATATCCGGTCCAAACAGCCCATACACCGGGTCATCAACGGGCTTGGCCAATACCTGGTCCCACGGCGCAATGGTCGGTTGCTGGTGGGCGCCACAGTTGAGAAAACAGGCTTTGACACCCGCGTGACAGCCGGGGGGATAGGTCATGTCCTGAGTCAAGGCATTCGTATGGCGCCCGGCCTTGCCACGGCGCCTATCCTCGAAACATGGGCCGGTTTACGTCCCATGTCGAAAGACGGCAAACCGATCCTCGGCCCCATGCCCCTGGACCATCTCCTCGTCGCCACCGGCCACCACCGCAACGGTATCCTGCTCGCACCCATCACGGCTATATTGATGGCCGACTATATCACTTCCGGCGAAGTGCCCGCCGATATGCTACCGTTTCTGATGGAACGATTTGTCAGCTGATATTACATCGCCATAATCTGTCGTATGCGGTCGGCCGTTTCCCGCATCATTGCATCATCTCCTCCGACCTCGCTTACCAGGGCACCGTCGAATCCGATCGCGCGAAGCTCGGCCATCACCGTTGGCCAATCCGTATCGCCGTCCATCAGTTGCACCCAGGCCCTGTCCCGACGCCGGAAATCTTTGACGTGAACCTTAGTAATCCGTTTACCGAGATCGCGTATCCACATCTCCGGATAGCCGTAGAGCATCATGTTGGCCGTATCCAGATAGATACCGACTGCTGGTGAGCCCACCTCATCGATAAGCTGACAGGCTTCACGGGGGCTCAGCAGGAATTGATTCCATACATTTTCGATACCGATGCTGCATCCCCGGCGTTCGGCCTCGGGAGCCAGTTCCTGCAGGATATCGCACAAATGATCCCAGGTAGACGCGTACGAGGTCTTCGGATCAATCTGACCGGGATGAAGCAGGAGGCCGTCTACATCCAATGCTTCGGCGATCTCAAGACCGCGCTGAAGAATTTCGATTCGCTTTTCCCAATCTCTCACGGACGGTGAGAGGAACGATCCCGCATCCTTTCGAGTCGGCAAGATGGAGCATATTTCAAGCTGATGATCAGCACACGCGGTTTTAACGGCTGAGAGTTCGGCCGCCGAGGCATCTATGGAGGGTGAACCTTCATCGGAGAAAACAAGTTCGATGGCTTCGTAGCCGGCCGCGCGCGTATATTTCAGATCTTCTTCAAGATCCTGCCGGGGGAGACAGAGTTGGGTAATACCGGGTTTCATAGGCAGTTTGACTCCTTTATTATGAATGATGATTTATGATTTATAAATTGTGAAGATTGATTGGCAGATTCAGCATTTTGGTTTTTCAATTATAAATCACCATTCATCATTCACATATTTTTTCCACCATCTCCTCTACATTGACCGTCGTGCTGGTCTTCGAGGCCTCAATGGCGCCAAAGACCATGGCGACACTCTTGATATTGTGGTCTAAACAGGTATCTGGCGCGGAACCGCCGGCGAGCCATTCTAAAAATTCATTGATAAGCCACTGATGACCGTCGTATTCGGGCACGATGGGCTTTACATCCTCCATACGGATGCCTGTGCCGGTCGTATGACGATAGATGCGGGTTATCCCGTCCCGGCCGATGGCCACAGCGCCGCCTTC
>CAJXCW010000066.1 GCA_913051705.1 uncultured bacterium | reverse complement strand
GTTTGCCTCCACGCGGTTCGCCATACTTTCTGAGCCCCGTCGGCCTTCGGTCGGTCGGTCCAGCACACCGCAGAGCAGGCCGCCGCCCAGCGGACTGTAGGGGATGACGCCCAGACCGAGGGCGCGGCAGCAGGGAAGGACTTCGAGTTCGATCGTTCGTCTGCACAGGCTGTAGGTACTCTGCTCAGAGACCAGGCCCAGGAAGTGACGCCGGGCGGCCATGCTCTGCGCTGTGGCGATATCCCAGGCGGCAAAGTTGCTGCTGCCCACATACAGAATTTTGCCCTCACGGACCAGTTGCTCCATCGCCTGCCAGATTTCCTCCCAGGGCGTATGGCGGTCGACGTGGTGCATCTGGTACAGGTCAATGTGGTCCGTCTGGAGGCGTCGCAGACTGTCTTCGCACGCCCGGCGAATGTGGTAGGCGGACAGGCCTCTATCGTTTGGCTCCTCACTCGTTTTGCCGTAGACCTTGGTGGCCAGGACGATGCGGTCCCTGCGGGTTCGGTCTTCTGCGAACCAGTTACCGAGCGTCGTTTCGGTCAGGCCGCCGTTATAGATGTCGGCGGTGTCGATAAAATTGATGCCGTGTTCCAGAGCCTGGCTGAACACGGGAAATGCAGCTTCCTCGGAGGTATGCATGCGAAAGTTGACGGTGCCCAGGCACAGGCGGCTGACCTGGAGGCCGAGACGGCCAAGACGGGTGTATTGCATGGTGGGTGCTCCTTTATTCTGTTTCACCACAAAGACATGAAGACGCGAAGAAAATCCAAAGACTAAATCGATAGATGACTCAGGTACAGTGCCAGTTGGCCGCGATGATGAATTTCATGGTCGAGGAAACCGTAGGGCCATTCCAACAAAGACATGGTCGTGAGGCCGCTCATACGTTTGTTTGTGATGTTCATTTGCAACGGTTTTTCCGATAGCCCGACAATAAATTGATGACGCATGCCCTTGAGTTGACGGAACTCATGAAGTAATAGGTCATATTCCGCTCGTCCGTTGATTTTCGCCATATGAGGCTGGCCGCGGTTTTCAGGAATGTGCTTTGTTTTGAGGATGGAGAAAAGGACTTTATCGGATTGAATCAGATGGACCAGCAGATCCGCCATGCTCATCGCATCCGGCAGAAGCCGAAAATTTTCCTGTCCTTCCGGTACCTGCTCAAAGCGTTTGAGAGATGAATCCCGGATTTTATCAGAGAATAAGGCCAGATGTTCTAATTCGGCGGTCATGTTTGGGGTATCCTAAGATAGATTGCACTCACTGTGTTCGGTCGAGATGACATATCTTTAGGTTTTTATGTTACAGTCTATATCTTGAAAGATACTCTGGGTTTGCATACCTATCCGTATTAAGATACTTTAAAATGAGCCACTTTCAATTTTCTATTACAACCGAAGAGTTATCCTTGCCGCCGGGCGCTACGCCGCAGTCGCGTCGGATACGAATCCGGTGGCGGACGCCGGGCGGATGTGCTGGACCTTGGTGTCCGTTTGCTGGCGCATGATGGGGAAGTGGATCGGGAGAAGTATCTATTGGGATGGAAGTGTGGGGGGGGGTGGAAGTGTGGAAGGGGCAATGATACATATTCGTATTTTCGTAACGAATCCCTTCCACACTTCCACCCCTTCCATCCTCCCACCCTGGTTTTAATTATGCGACGAAATGCCGATGTTGCCGACTATCTCCGTCTGTTGCACGATTTTCTCGTGATCGGCGGACATCCTGAGACGTATGCGGGGCCGTATCTCCGTATCGCCAACGTGATCGCAAACCATACGGTGGATGTGGAGGTTCTGGCCAGGGATCGGCGGCTTAAGCGGATTCCAGGTCTGGGCTGGATGATGGAAAAGACCATTATGGAATACCTCAAAACGGGCACCAGTTCGAAGTTCGACGGGTATGCCAGACAGACGCCACGTACGGTGCTGGAATTAATGGAGATACCGGGGGTGGGCGTCAAAACGACGGCCATCCTGTTTCAGAGCTTCGGTATCAGCAGCCTGGCTGCATTGCGTGCGGCCTTGCAGGATGGGTGGCTGCAGGATCTGAAGATATTCAGTCCGAAACTGGTCGAACGTATGCAGGACTATGTGAAAAACCCGGTCATTTAATTATGAATGATGATTTTTGAATTATGAATGCTCGAAATTATAATTCAAAAATCATAATTTAAAAATTGTCTTCATGAGACGAATCATGCCTAATACAGACCCCATCGATCTCATGATAGTAGGCGATGACTGCCCGCCGATGCACGCGCTGGCTGCGTTGCTGACGACGTTGGGGCCGGTGGCAGCACATGCGGCCAATGAGCCGGACTTGCCTGATGATCTGTCTGTCTATGATGTCGTGATCATGTATATTCATAAAGTGATGGATACGCGTGTTGAGGAGGCGTTGATCCGCTATGCCAGACAGGGCGGTCGGCTTCTGGTTCTGCACCATGGTCTGGCCTCTGCCAAGATACTTAATCCAGATTGGCTCGCACTGGCCGGACTGCATCTCGAACCGAAAGACGCTCTGAAGCATGCCTGGCGGGTAGCGGGGCATGTGACACATAAGCTGGTCAACCTGAACCCGAGTCATTATATTACCACAAATAACGTTCAGTACGACCGATCCGTACTGTACCAACCGTCCGAAGGATTTAGCATTCCAGGTCCATTTCCCGCGCTGGATTTTTTCGACACGGAAGTATTTCTTAACCAGCAGGTTATAGACGGTCGTGAAAAAACTGTATTATTCGGTGTAATGTGCGACGATCCGGTATCCGGCGAGATCATCATGCAGGATCGCGGCGGCTGGTACAAACGAGCAGGTGATGGTTGGCTGTTTTATCTCCAACCGGGCCATACGGCCGAAGTATTTCGGAAGCCAGCCTATGTACAGATTATTATGAATTGTATGATGTGGAGTGCAGCGTGCAGAGTGTAGAGTAAAGGCGAATTTTCAACTCACAACTCACCAACTCACCAACTCACCACTTTCCCTATGTTTCAATCTCTGAACCAATGGCTGCTTGACATCGGTATTCCGCTGGACTGGAGCGTTTACGTTAAGTTCGGGCTTCTGCTGGCTGTTGCCGTGATCGTGGTCGTAGGCCTGGACTGGTTGACCAAGTGGTTATTTATTCGCTGGATCAGAGAACTCATCAAGCGGATTGAGAATCCGTTGCTGGATGCGATTGTCGAAAAGCGGGTGCTGCGTGCCATCGGCAATGTGGTCCACGTGGTGGCCATTCAGTTAATGATTCCGATTGTTTTTACCGATTTCCGTATCGTCATTCCTGTTGCCAGAACTGTCAATGAACTGTATATCGTTCTCATTCTCCTCATTATTCTGTCTTCTTTTTTTAACGCATTGGGGCACTATACCAAGCAATTGCCGTCTCTCAGCGATAAGCCGATAGACAGCTATGTACAACTTGCAAAAATCATCATCTTCTCTATCGGTGTGCTGTTCGGACTGTCTATTATTCTGGGCAAATCGTTGCCGTATCTGTTCGGGACGCTCGGCGCGACGTCGGCTATTCTGCTCCTGGTGTTCAAAGATACCATTCTGGGCTTTGTCGCCAGCATCCAATTATCGGTCAATGATATGGTCCGTATCGGTGACTGGATCGAAAATCCGAAGTATGGGGCAGACGGAGATGTGATTCAGATTACGCTGACGACCGTGAAAGTACAGAACTGGGACAAGACCATCACGACGATCCCGACCTACGTACTTGTCTCCGACGCGTTCAAGAACTGGCGCGGTATGAAAGAGTCGGGGGGACGGCGCATCAAACGGGCGATCTATTTTAAGATGGACAGCTTTCGATTTTGCGACGAAGAACTGCTGGAACGGGTGCGTGGCATAGCGTTACTGAAGGAAGAACTCAACGAGGCAGCTATTTTTCCACCCGCTGATACCAGGCCGGATCGGGAGCCGCTTACCAACATTGGTCTTTTCCGGCAATATGCAGAATTATATCTGCAAACCCATCCGCAACTCAACCATGATTTGCTGTGCATGGTTCGCCAACTCGCCCCCCGTGAATACGGGCTTCCTCTGGAAATATACGCATTTACCAGCACGGTCGCCTGGGTTGAATACGAGGCTATTCAGGCGAAAATCTTCGACCATCTACTTACCATAACGCCGCTCTTCGATCTGGATATCTACCAGATGCCGAGCGGCAAGGATATTGAGAGCATACGGCGATAGAACGTGGATGACCATGGAAATAACCACCGAGCGTACAGAGTATATCCCGCCCACGGTCTTTAACTCAGGAGTATCCCTATGCGCTATATTGCTCTATTTGCCCTGATTTTCATCCTGACGCCCCACTTCACCCATGCCCAGACAGATGTCGTCAGCGGGCAGCGGTACGGCCGACTGGTGATTCGCAACGCCATTGTGGTGAACGGCAACGGCACACCGGCACGGGGGCCGTTCGACATTGTGCTGGAGAACAATCGCATTGCGGCGCTTGTCCCGCTCGATCCGGTGGCGATTAAAAACGGCAGTGCGAACCGGCCCGATGGGGATGCTGAGATCGATGCGACCGGCAAGTACGTCCTGCCGGGATTGATCAACGCCCATGCGCATGTACAGGATTCACGCGGCGGGATTCCACAGCCGCTGGATTACGAACTCAGCCTGTGGCTCGCCTGCGGCATTACGACCATACGCGATGTGGGCAGCGATGTGGATAAAACGCTCAAGCTGGCCGAGCAGAGTAATAAGGGCGAGGTGGCCGCGCCGCGTATCCTCGTGTACGCCCGGTATTCGTCCAGACCTATGCCGAAAAATACCGACGAGGCCCGTGAAAAGGTACGCGAGTTGAAAGCGAAAGGCGTGGACGGCTTGAAGCTGTTCGGGCTGGACCGCGACATCATGGAAGCCGTGCTGGACGAAGCGCACAAGCTCGACCTTGGCATCGCCCACCATGCCGGCGTGGAGGAGACCAACGCCTGGGATGATATCCATTTCGGGACGACCAGCATCGAACACTGGTACGGCATCCCGGATGCTGCCCTGGAGGAAGGCGTTCAACAGTTTCCGGCGTCGTACAACTACAACAACGAGGTGGACCGGTTCCGCTACGCCGGTCGTCTGTGGCGCGAAGCGGACCACGAACGGCTAATGCAGGTGCTGGACGCGATGATTGAATCCGGTGTGGCCTGGGTGCCTACGATGGATATCTACGAGGCGAGCCGCGATCTGCAACGGGCGCAGACGCAGCCCTGGTTCGAGGACTACCTGCATCCCACCCTGGAAAAATATTTCCGCCCCGATCCGGCCAACCACGGGTCGTATTTTCTTGGATGGACGTCCGAGGACGAGGTGTACTGGAAAGAGAACTACCGCATCTGGATGGACACACTGCGTGAGTTTGAAAAACGTGGCGGCATCATCGGTGTGGGGGACGATGCCGGTTTTATCTACCAGATGTACGGCTTCGGTCTGATCCGCGAGTTGGAGCTGCACCGGGAAGCCGGCTTTCATCCCATCAAGGTCATCCAGCACGCCACCGGCAACAACGCACAGATCCTGCGCATGGCCGACCGCATCGGCCGTATCCGCGCCGGCTATCTGGCGGACCTGATTGTCGTTAACGGCAATCCCCTCGAAGATCTGAAACTGCTCTACCCTACGGGCGTCTCCCGCATCGTGGATGGGCGGGAGGTGAAAACCGGCGGCGTGGAATGGACGATTAAGGACGGTATTCCGTATCACGGACCGACGATGCTGGCGAAAGTGAAGGAGATTGTGGCACGGGATCGGGCGGCAGTGAAGGCGGCGGCACCGTAGGTTTTTTGCCCACCTGCCCACCCGCCCACTTGCTGTTCACCTCCACGCCCCACACCCCTCAAACGCCATATGCTCCCCTTCGACATACCTGGGAAACGGGCGATACGTATTGATGCCTTCGACAGGCGCGCCCCGGAACAGAAAGACGCACGGCCAGTCCTGCGCAACCCGTGTGGTGGCGGGGATGTACTGGATGGAACCGCCGCGTCGCCAGCGGGTGCTGGTGTTGGGTTTGGAGCCGTGGAGCAGGAGCGGGTGATGCACCGAGATATCGCCGGGCTCCAGTTCGATATCGATGGCCTTGCTTTCATCCAGAACGGCTGGATCGACCTGGTTGAGAATATGGTTCTCATCTCTTTTTGAAGCATGTTTCTGCAGGCCCAGGCGATGTGATCCAGGAATCATCCGCACACACCCGTTGGCGCGTACCGATTGCGTGACAGCGAACCAGATCGTAATGACCTCCATCGGCTCAAGCGGCCAGTAGTGACCGTCCTGGTGCCACTGAACGCCTTTCCCTTTTTCGGGTTGCTTGCAGATATAGTCGGCAGCGAAGAAGGCCACATGGGAACCGACCAGCGCTTCTGCCACATTCAGCAGGTGGGGATCGCTTAGGAAACGGACCCAGAAGGGATCATCTGCAATCAGCCAGTGGCCAAGCCCTTCCGGTTGAAGTTCAGGATGCCGGTCCATCAGCCAGTCGATGTGCCGGTCCAACTCCAGCACCAGTCCGGCCTCCAGCACGTGGCGGACGATGACAAACCCATCCCGGTCGTAATCCGTCGAAATGCCCTGTAAATCAGGAAACGTATATTCGTTCAAGCGATATGATCTCCATCTATATTTTGGGCGCGATTCTTATACAAAGCCTACGCGGCCAGTAAGATGACTTCCTCTATCTCACCCCGGCGGATCATCTCATCGGTCTCCTGTTCCTCATGCCATGACCACTCAATAAACTCGACGGGTTCTGGTGAAGATGATCGCATGTCAAGGTCGGTACCCAGGAACACGTGAATATAATGGGCCGATCGACGGGCATTCTGAAGAAAACGGCCCAAGTTTTCCAGCGTCTGCGGATAAACGCCCACTTCCTCCTCGGCCTCACGCCGCGCTGATGCCTATACAGCTTCGTTATCTTCGCATCGGCCGCCTGGGAATTCCCACACCATATGACGACCTGGATAACAATACTGTCGGGCCAGTAGTATTTGTCCCCCCTCATTTTTTAAAATAACACTGAGGCCATCCGGCAGATTATCAAACCGGAGGCACTTTATTTGTTTACCCGTCGGCAGTTCGACCGTATCTTCCACCACATTCATATAAGGCGACTCAAATACGATTTTAGCCTGAATCTGCTTCCAGGGCGTTAGATTTGACATAGGATCATCTCTCATTATATGGACTATAGATGTTTAACCACAGGAGTATACTATCATGCGCCCCACAGAGCAACAGCTCAAACATTTTCATACATTCGGCTATGTGGTCTTCCGACAGTTGTTCAATGCCGCCGAAATAAAACGGATTACGGATGAATTTGAGACGGTGATCCAGACCGTTGGCGGCGGCGATCAGCATGACGGCTCGAATCGAACCCTCATCGTGCCGACGATCGATCACAACAAATATCTCTGTACTCTGCTCGATGATCCCCGGATCGTCGGCATCACCAGCGCTATTCTGGGGTCGGATTTCAACTACGCTTCGGGTGACGGCAACTACTACAGCGGCGATACCGGATGGCATGTGGACGGTCGGTATCCGAAGCTGTTCGCCATCAAGATCGCGTTCTATCTGGACCCGGTCACCCGGGATACGGGGTGTCTGCGTGTGATCCCCGGTAGTCACCATCCGCAATCGCCCTGGCAACAGAAGGATATGCAGCCGAGCCAGGCTGAGGAGACCTGGGGCGTCGCACCGTCCGAGGTCCCCGGACAGATGCCGTTAGAGACCAGACCGGGCGATCTGGCGATTTTTTATCACGACCTCCTGCACGCCTCCTTCGGCGGCAGCAAGCGCCGGCGTATGTTCACCATGAATATGGTCAAGCATGGGAAGACCCAGGGCGACCTGGACCGGATTGATAATTACCTGAAATATCACTGCCCCGTTGCCCACGGCTTCAAAATCGGTGGCATGTACACCGACCTCATGTTCGATACCGCCGATGACGCCCGTCTGAAGCACCTCACCCAATTACAGGAACGGCATGCGCTCGTCCATCCTGATAAGACCCGGAATCGAGTGTTGTAATAGATTGTAGAAGGCAGCTATAAACAACGAAAGCCGGAGACCCGCTCCGGCTTCGTTTGCTTATCATACCATTATCCTATTTACCTTCTGACGTATTTCCTCAACATCCGGTTGCCTACCTGAGCCCCATACACGCTGCCCCTGGCAGCCGCTATACCTTCCGCGCCGCTGGTGCCTGACCCGTCCGGCAGGAGTTCCGTATCGGGAATGAAAACCTGCACCCAGCCGCCGTCTTTGATGCCGCCGATGCGGATGCCGCGTTTCCAGCCCGGATTCCGGCGCCGGTTGGATTCCGAGTCGGCGCAATACAGGATGTCGTTGCCGTCGATGTACAGCCCGCTTGGCCGGCCGAACTGCGTCCAGGTGGCGATATATTTACCATCCTGATCGTAGAGCTGGATCCGATTATTGTACCGATCACCAACATACAGGATGCCTTGTGAATCCATAGCCAACGCATGGGGATCATGGAATTCATCGATGCCTTTACCCGTTTTGCCCCAGGCCTTGATGAACTTGCCGTCGCTCGAAAACTTGGTAATGCGATTGTCATCACCGCGACCGAGATGGCCGACTGCGATAAAAATATCGCCACCGGGCGCCACATGGATGTCGGACGGTCCGTTAAAACTATCCGGTCCGTTTCCTGTGCCGCCGGGGGTCCCGATCGTCATCACGATCTCGCCGTCCATGTTAAACTTATGGACCTGATAGCCTTTGCCGTCTTTCCTGCCTGTGTCGGTGACCCATACGCCGCCGTCTACATCCGCGTGGATGCCGTGCGGCTGAAGGATGGTCCCCGCGCCGAAGCTCTTAACCAACTCGCCGGAGGGCTTGAGCAGGAAAACGGAGTTGACATCATCATGCCCTTCGCAACCGTTGGCGCCACATCGCTCGGCCACCCAGATATTACCACTGCCGTCCCGTGCAATATCCACCGCACTCGTCGCTCCCCAGTCCCGCCCTATCTGGCCCCAGACACCCTCCACTTCGTGATACGGGTTGGCGGCAGAGTTCTGCGCATGGGCGGCTTGAAATGCGGTCATAACCATGAAAAGCGCTGCAGCGAGTATAAACCCTGAACGTACGGAATGAGACATATTCATCCTCCTTTGATAAAATGTAGATATGGAAAATTGATATGGGTGCTTTGTATTTTGTTCTTTGTTAAATCTTCAAAATCTGTGGCCTTGAGTATATATGTATATACTTAGTCATGTCAAGGTGCTTGACAGAATGGTGTATAAAATAGTAGCATGATACGTCATAAATGGATACGTCCGTTCTCACGATCTCTCACTTCAGCGTATAATCGAAAAAGCACACATTTTCTCGTACGTTATTGGTGAATTTTTTCACTTGTTATTTGTTATGGTTGAAAATTTTGTGCCGTAAGACTTATTGGTGAAGATTTTGTACATAAGTAATGGCAGAGCGAACTTTTTGATCTGTTATTCATCAAAATAGAACTCGATCGCGTCATCTAATATCCTTGATAGGAGAGTTTTCTTGGAAATCGCGCCATGACCAATGGACAGAAACCTGCACCCAACGTCTGCGGAGGCAGCGAGTTGGCTCGCTAGCCGACATGACGGCGCAGTCCTGGATCTATCGCCGCTTTCAGGCGGTTTCTGGTCGTCTGCTTTTGCATATCGCGTCGGCGAGGACGCGTTCGTGTTGCGGCTCAGCGATATGCCTGAAGGTTTTGCGATCGACGTCGCGGCGATGCATTTTAGAGCGCCAAATTTGCCGGTTCCGGTGGTGGTCGATACGGGTAAAGCGCTGGGCCTGCATTTCGCGATCTCACAACGTCACTATGGCTGCTTCATCGAGACCACGCCCGTGGAAGAAGCGAGCGCTGTCGGCGGCGCATTTGAAGTGCTTCTGGCAGCGATGCGTGCCGTGCCGGCGAAGCCTGACGATGCGGTGGTCTGGTACGACCGGGAAGCTTCGGCAGATGTGACGTGGCGCGCCTGGCTGCGTGCCGGTCTCGTCGATGATCCCGACGATCGTGTCAGCGGATGGCGTGCGAAGCTCGCATCGAACCCCCGGGTCGACGCGTTGTTCAAGGTCTGTGAATCGCGCATCGAGGAACTGCTGCCCGCATGCCCGGAGCGTCGGGATCTCATCCATGGCGACCTGCTCCACCAGAATGTTCTGGTCGCGGACCATGCCGCACGCGTGACGGCTATATTCTCGTGGAAGTGTTCGGCACGCGGTGATTTCCTGTTCGATGTTGCGTGGTGCACCTTCTGGGGCGCCTTGCATCCGAGCATTGCGGCTGCCGATATATGGCGCCGAACGCTCGCAGCCCCTGACCTGGGCGAGGGTGACCTCGTAGATGCTCCGGCTCGCCATCACTGCTACGAACTCCAGATCGCGGCATCACATCTCGGCTGGAACGCCTGGACAGGTGATGATCAAGGACTCGTCGCCGTGGCAGACGCTGCCGAATGCACGCTCGAAAGAGGCCCGTTTCCCGCGCCGCACCGTTGATTTTTAGACCAAATTACTCTTATCATGGCCAAATCATCAAACATTCTGCTTTATGAATCTAAAGGCTCACCGAAAAGTCTCTGGAACACATACAGCATCTTCAGTGACCGTATAGAATTACAATGCCGTCCCCTTTTTACAATATTAGTTATTTCCAAAGATGCTTTTGTGAAAGTTGATGTATATAAACCACCGGTTATACGAACGGTTTTTTGGGCTCTAAAGCTTGATCTTGCAGATTTTTACACGCACGTTGGTATTGAGCGTAATTGTGGTATGCTCAAAAAATTGCGCTTTACGCCTACAAACCCACAAGAGTTTAAACAAAAGGTCATTGAGTGGGCGGAACAATAAATCCAGCTGACAAGGAGCCTCACCGGCCCGGGTAATCCCCCCGTTTTAGTGGACATCTTGACCTAACTCAAGGAGGTATTGATGGCAACGCAACGGCTCACCAGGTTGGTTGGAACCGAGTGGACCGGGCGTGGCGAGCTGTGGCTCGATCCCGAGGGCAATAACGTGGATCGCTGCGACTGTGCCTTGCAGATCGAGACGGACGCGCTTCACTACTCCTGGTCGTACGAAGGCCAGAGCCAGGAGGGGCGCGCCGTTCGAATGACCTATACGCGCACGGACTAGAACATGCGTAGCGCGGACATGGTGGACGTCTGTCAAATACAAGACACATTCCATCATTCATTGGGCTCAGGCCACAGGTGGGTCGACAGGCCCCGTCTCGGCTGGTCCGTGCTGTTGCCGGGTGAATAGTGCAGCGTACGCCCCTGGTGGAACGTGACATCGCCGGGACCGTATTCGACCACCACAGCCTCGCTGTCGTCTACAACCGCTTCGAGAGCGGCCTTGATCGGATTGCGGTGGGTGGCGTCGATGTGCTCAACGATGCCCTTCTTGTGCGACCTGGGCAGGAAGTGCAGCGCCCCCATGGCCTCGTTCACCTTGGTGAACGCCAGCCAGCAGGTCAGTGCTCGAAAATTGGCTTTGCCAGGCCAACCGTAACCCGCATCCTGATGCCAGAGCAGTTCCACATCATTACCCGGTGGCTTGTAGATAAGCTGGTCGTATTTGTACTCGATATCCTCGCCCATCAACTGTTTCCCTGCGGCGATGATACAACGCAGATACGGGTGGTCCTCCCAACCGGGAATATGCTTATTGGGCATACCTAATTGCAGGATCTTTTCCGGCGCCCAAAGGTCTTTCCAGAACTCGATTTCTCCACGCGTCGCCGCATCGTAACCTACCCGCAGTTCTTCGACCATATCCAGTGGTATAAACCCGCGGCAAACGACAAACCCCTGGTCATGAAATATTTCGACCTGCTCGTCGGATAATAAATGTTCGTATAATGTTTCGTTGCTCATGTACGCCTCCGACCCGGCGCTGATGAAACACCGGGCTAATAGGTTTTATCTACGTCCCGAGCATACGCTCCAATATTCTGATCTGTTCAACGCCTTCGTTCCAGTCATCACTCAGGTTTTCTTCCTCGAAGCTCCAGCAGTGACCGAGCACACTGTCCACCAGTCCGCAGGCTGCAATACATGCCACAGAATAACCCAGTTCGGCACTGAAGATGGCCACGCGTTCACGAACCATCTTTTCACGATCTGTCATGGTCAGATTCTCCGGCAGAAAATTCAGGAGATACCGGCCTGTTTCGAGACAATGAGGGCCGGTGACGCCTTTAGGGTCGATGGCCGTCCACTCGCCTTGTTCATCAAGCAGGATATTTTCATGGTGCAGATCACCGTGCAGAATAACGTCGCCGTTAGAACTCTTTAGGATCTCGGTGAAGGCTTGCTCTGCCCGGTCAAGAAGATCACGCGGCATACGCTCTTCGAGGTCCCATGTTGTTCTTGTGAGCCGGAAGGCCCGTTCCACCCACCCTGAGAATGAAGGCAGTTGATGCGTAGAAGGGACAGGAACAGCAAGTTCACTAATGATCGATGCTGCTATTTCAGTCTCTTGCCGGTTGTCCTTGAGTTGCCGGAGTATAGTCCCGGGCTTCAGATGTTGCATGAGGATGGCGCCCAACGCGCGATCCTCATCCATCAGACGGGCGGAGCGGCTGCCGTCGTACAGACGTAGCGTCTCCATTTCCGTAAACAGTTCCGAGTGAGGCACACCGATTTTCAGCGCCACAGGCGTTCCGTCTGCCGTTGTGGTGAACTCGATGTAGTTCAAACTCATATTCGAGCTCATCACGCCGTCTGACAAATCCCACTTATCCCGGCACTGCCTCACGATATCCGGTAGATGAGGCAGCCACGCCCGGCCGTCATCACCGAAGACGCGATGGATTCTTTCGATAAATGAAGATGGCAGGTGCATCAGATATCCCGGTTTAAGTAAGACCGGACGAGCTGAAGATTATACAAGGAATTGTTTTCCAGATCCGAAAAGGTTTCATCGCGAGCGGTAAATTCATCCGGTGAAATATCTGTGTGCGTTTCGATAACAAGATAGCCGTCGTAGCCATCTCTGATAAGGGCTGCAATATGTCCGGGCCAATCCACCTTACCCCGGTCTATCAGGCTCCATGAGCCGGTTTCAGGGTCGAAATTCTTCATATGCACATGGGAGATCAAATCTTTGATCGTCTCGTACTCATCCGGAAAAGGACATGCCGACCCCGCTCTCGCTGAATTACCAGGATCCCAGCAGAGGCTGATTTTATCAGAGCCGATGGCTCGAATGATCTGAGCGGCTTCGGTTCCGGTTGATCCCCAGCAGGCGGCCTCATTTTCAAGAATTAATCGGCAACCCTGTTTTCGAACGATCTCAGTCATCTTTCCTACCAGATCAATGACCATGGCGGGAGGCGTCTCTGTGTCGTCACGCCTGAAAGCAAAAGACGAGACCTGATTGATACCAAGCCTTTGTGCCCATTCGCATGCGCGAGGCAGGGTCTCTGACAGATCCTCTGATATGGAAGGATCATCGGGCGGGCATTTAAAAAAACCGGGTGAAACGCCGGATACTAAAAGACCAGCATCCGCAATCAGCAAGCGAAAATCTTCGAATTCCTGGTCCGACACTCTAGGAAAACGGCCCTGAGATAAAGAACGTACTTCCACATGTGTAAGCCCCCATGTTTTCGCCAGGCTAACGGCTCTTTCAGGGGAATGGCGATTGATCTCATCGGTGAATATGGAGAGGGTCATGGCAATTCCGATTGGTGATTAGTGAATGGTGAATGGTGATTGAAAAACCTGTTCAAAAAGTGATACTCCGCATTTCGCATTCTGCACTCATATTTCCAGCCCCATCCATAAATTATCATAATACACCCCATCCACGCAGTCAACCTCCTTGAGTGTCCCCCCGATACCGCTCTGCAAACGTCGGTGTCTCACCGGCCATTTTAAGGAAGGTATCCAGAGGGACTAATTCAAACTGCGGACTCAGGCGGTTGAGCACGCGCTGGACCCGCTTGATATCGCTGAAGTTCCGTACGTGCATGAGCAGAAAGTAAGGCCGTTTTCTGTTGATGACGGCCAGTTCTTCCAGGTCGGCCGCCGCATCCGCTTCGGGCTGGGTGGGCGACAGATAGTAATCGTAGGAAATCAGGGGCCGTTTGTCCCGCACGGTAAAGGTATACGCGGGCGTATAGCCGTTGACAAAACCGATGGCCTCAGGCATGCCATCAAAGTAAGCATCCACGATCGACCTGGGGAGGTCAGGCGAGCCTGTGTAGAATCCGCCGTCGGTATACTCCATCACCTCGAACACCTTCAGGTCAAGGGTCTGCATCAGTTCACGCGCTTTTTCGATCAAGGGAGGAAGATCCTCGGGTGGCACAGACCGCGGATACATATATCCCGGCCCGGAAAGGGCGCCGACGAAATAATCGTTGGACGTGGCCTGTTTGTAGAAAAATTCCATCATGGCCGGCGCCAGCCATACCCAGTTCATCGTCACTTCCCATGCATAGGGAATGTCACCGCGTCCCGGTTCCGTCCATCCGCCGATGCCCAGGCAATCGGTCTGTATGCAGGCGATGTAGACTTTTTCTTTGGGCACGATGGTCTCGTCAGCCTGAATGTTGTGGTTGTTGCGAAAGGTAAACCCCGGTGTCAGGGGAATCTGACAGGAGAAGCTCATATTGGGCAGGGTATGAAGTCCCTCGACCCTGAGGGCATACTGTGATGTCAGCGCCACATGCTGCTCTTCTTTGTCTTTCCTGTAGGAATGCCATCCGAATACAAAGGAGTATTTATTCTGTTTGGATAGCAGGGTACGTGCCATGTCGTATTCTTCCGTGTCTTCGGGACGCGCAGACAGATCTGTAAAAAACGCTTTGTTGTAAATTCCCCAGTCCGCCACACCTGGCATCATGACATTACCATGCTGCCCACCCATCCAGACGATGTAATCCCGGCTGCATTGCTCCCAGTATTGTTCATAAGCCCAGGTGTAGATCTCAAAATCCAACTGCCCTTCAAATTGACCGCGGAAATCGTGGATCAGTTCCAGACCGTATTTCTCCGCCAGGGGAATCAGATCTTCGGCAATGACGATGGCATCCGTCAATCCGGCCAGGGTAAACGAGACGATGAGGCTGGTACGGACGTTCTGATCCCAGACGATATACCCTTTTATATCCTCACGGAACTGTTCGATGGCGCTATCTATACCGTCCAGTTCGGTGAATGCCATAAACCGGTCTTCTTTCAGATAGCCCAGCACATGGGGCGTGAATTTAAAATCCCACTCCGGCGGATACACCAGGTACAACCGGGGTACGTGTCTATTGACAATACCCTGCAGCGAAATGATACCCGCCTGTTCCGGCAGACCGCCGTCAAGCGTCCAGTCGTTGACCATGCGCATCATCCACGCTTCCCCCACTCCTTTTCGGCGAAACGTATGCCGGATTTCGTGCCCTTGCCTTGATGAGCGCGCAGCAGTGTATATCAGCCCCGCACCCGTAGGGGACAGCCGGTAGGTATGCGAGATCTCCATGGGATAGGTGCCCTGGGAACCGACCGCTTCGAACCGTTCGCTGATCTCTAGCACTCCTGTATCCGACCAGACGCCGCGGTACACTATCTCTTCACCGGGGATATAGGAAATCGCTGTATAGATGTTGGAAGGAAAAACCCGGTCTTCAACAGACCTGGTGCAGGCTTCGCCGTCGATGGGCAACCTCAGTGTGCGCCTCCACTTTCTGTTCCCCCAATCTTCTTCTATCTGCAATTGGCCATCTTCAAGAGAGATATCCAGGCTCAAGGTCACAAACCGACCGATATCACTACTTTGATTCACGATCAACGCCCAGGTTCCGCAGAGGTCCTGAAGGGTCCGGTTTACGTCCACCATGCTCTCCTTTTAATGCTGTGGTTCAATTAAAAATCGTAATCTATCTGCCACGTGGTTTCCTGGTTCACTGCCAGGGAACGCTCTAGAAACGGTTCCCAGGAGAATGTGCGGTCGTTGTCTCAGATGGGAAAGAAGGCAGGCCTGTAGCTGCACGTGGCAGAGACCTGACCGAGCAACGGATGCTTTGAATAATAATGAGCGGGTATGCGGCGTCATGATCAAGGAGCTGATAATAGCCTTCCTGGGGCCATCCCTTACGCCGGATAAAACCACTCGGTGCCTGTTCGTATCCCGGATTTTCTGGAAAACAGATCGGCAGGTTCAGTTTGCACAGTTCGTCGGTATCCGGATGGGGATAGAAAGGGTGCGGAAACCAATAGATCGGAAGCGTTCCCCGACCCGTATTTCTGACACGCGTATGGGAACGGACCGTCCGCCCGTTTACGGATACGGTCCGTTCGATATCAGCCGCGAAACTACCAAATTCCTGTTGTGTAGTCATAGTCACCCTACTCGGCTTTACGTCTACATTCCAGGCACACCACGCCATAACCGTGTTTTGCTCCAGATCACAGACGCCGATGCCGAGAATAAGCGCCAGTGGGTCTGTCGCCGTCGGTTCACGTAGCGGTCGAAGGTTGAAGGCGTCCGGCATGCCCTGTCCATATTTTCAATACGATCATATATATGCTCCATTGGTCTATATATTCTATCTGCTTACCCGGCGCTGACGCACCGTGCTGATGCCTACCTGCCCACCTGCCTACTTGCCCAAACACCAGGTCGTCATACACCGCAGCCCCTGGACATTGGTCGTTTTAATATCTTCTACTAGCCGTCCTTTAAGATGTGTCGTATAATCAAGGAGCATCTGCTGATCCACAAGATACCCCTCGGAGCCGTCCGGGTTTTTATAGTGCCCGTCGCCGAGGTCTGTTACCCCCTTTTCAATACCAATCATGGAAGCCAGTCTGACAAAGAGAAGGCCGCCTTCTTTCAAGACACGCCACATGGAAAACAGCATGTCTTCAAACTGCTGTTTATCTCTACAGAAATGCAACACGGCATTGCTGATGACCACATCAAAGGTTTGATCGGGATAGGGAAGATGTTCAATCAGGCTCTGCTGAAAATTACGCTGAGGTATATCGGGCGCCAGTTCGGCGGCCAGATGTTTTACATGATCTACGGCATGGAGGTTCTGATCCACAGCATGGACATCATATCCCTGTTTGAGGAGATAGATGAGATTCCTGCCTCCGCCGCACCCGGCATCCAATATCCGTTGTGTGTGATCAATTCGTCCTTTTAACAGTTGATCAAACAGATAGATATCGATATTACCGAATTGTTCTAAGAGATTATCAGGCATTATGGGGTATGCTCAACCAGCAGCGTTGATTTGTAGTCCGATAGATCAATGACGCCATTCGACAGGGGCTGGGGATCAAGCGCTCTATCAGTCGGATATGGTAAGACAGGTAATCATCTTCCTGTGGTTGAAGATGGGTATTCAGTTCGATGGCCTGTTCTGTAAGGCCCGACTTTACAATCCGGATGCCGACCTTTGCATTGCCGGACCATACGCACCGCACATCTGTGGGACACCGGGAGTCTTCCGACACCGTCACGAAATGAACGGTCAACTGTTCACCGGATATAGATATGACGGTTCCTGGTGTTACAGTGAATTCATTTCCAAGACGGACTTCAGGGCCGGCGCCTACTGGATTAAATTCATTGGTGCAGTTTATGAGTAGGAGAAAAGATAGTCCTATGACGGTTCTCATGATCATCTATTCTCCCAGTCCGGATTAGGTTGCGGGATTTTCGCTTCGACCTTTTTTTGCCAGGCGGAAAGCAATTCTTTCAGTTCACGGGCCAGGTCCGGACAGGCTTCAGTCAGGTTGCGTGCTTCACCCGGGTCTTCACGCAGGTTGTATAATTCAAGTCGGTCGTCCTCAAAAAAGTTGATCAGCTTATAATCACCCTTACGCACGGACGCGCCGGGGGTTCCACCCTGATTGCCGTAGTGAGGATAGTGCCAGAAAATCGCTTCTCTTTTCAGAGCTCCCACCCCCTTAAGCAGCGGCATGATGCTGACCCCATCGACTTGATGATCCGGATTCCCGTCAGCCCCTGCCGCCTCCAGCATGGTAGGATAGAAATCAGGCGTGGTGACGGGGGTGTGGCATACTGCGCCGGGTTCTACAACGCCGGGCCATTTCACAAAGAGCGGTTCTCGCGTGCCGCCTTCGTACATCCACCCTTTGCCTTCCGCCAGTGGGGCGTTGCAGGTCGGCGATCCTTCGGACGTAGCCAGACCACCGTTGTCGGAGGTGAAGATAATGAGCGTTTTTTCCATTTCTCCTGTCTCTTCCAACGCACTCATCAGGCGTCCGATGTTCTCATCGAGGCTCTCGATCATGGCGGCATAGACCGGGTCAGACTGGATGAGACGGCGAAGGATCCGCTTGTCTTTCTTATGTTCACAGGGATAGAATTCACCTTCTTCAAATGTCTTCTGTGTATCCAGTCCCATGGCCCTGGTTTTGGCTTCGTACTTCTTGATCTTCTCGGGTTTGGCCTGGATGGGGGTATGGACGCTGTAATACCACAGGTTCAGGAAGAACGGCGCCTCGCCCTTATTCCGGATCTGTTCAATCGCCTGATCCGTCAGATAGTCCGTCAGATAGGTCCCCTCCGGGACATCCGCATTCTCGAGTACGGGAATGCTCCACGGACTGAAATACCCGCCGTGACCGGGGGACCCAGTCTGGCATCCGCCGATATTCACGTCAAATCCGTGGTCCTGCGGCATGTGCCCTTCGCCGCCCAGATGCCATTTGCCGACATGCCAGGTGGCATAGCCAGCCTCTTTCAACGTGCCGGCCACTGTGTGTTCGGAGGTGGGCAGATCTTTCAGGTACGGCACATCAATCAAACGCCCTCGCGCCGGATGCAGACTGCCGCCCCAGTTGATCCAGTCGGTAATGCCTACGGTCGCCGGGTATTTTCCCGTCATCACGCTGGCGCGGGTGGGTGAGCAGACGGGGCAGGAAGCATACGCGTCGGTAAATCGCATGCCCTGAGCAGCTAACTGATCGATATGAGGTGTTTCGTAGAACGTACTGCCGCAGCAACTGAGGTCCTTCCATCCCATATCATCAATCAGGATGAAAATGATGTTTGGCTTTTTCACGTAAGGCTCTCCGGGTATACCTATATCTTTTTCAAATCTCTATACATGGGTTGATTGGCTCAGCAGTGCTATTTTCAATCAGTCAATCAGTCAATAATGTTTATGAATATCTACTGGGATTTATAGAGCTTCGATCCTTTATCCGGCTGTCTGTAGTGCGGTGCGGTAATGATGGCCCGCTGTTTTTCCGTAAGTTCATCGTAAAACGGCGGCGGTGTGTAGGTTCCTGTAATGGACTCACCAGTGGTTCCTGCGTTATAGCGCATGAGTATCGTCCGCCGTTGATGTTTGGCCGTCCACGGCAGGGCCCCGTGCATGAGGGATTCCGTAAAGATGATGGCATCGCCAGCCCGAGCGGTGATCTGAACAATACGATCCTGATGAGCCTCATAGAGTCGGATATCATCCGGACAAGGGAAGTTGGCCTTGTGGCTGCCTGGTAGACAGGCGAATCCGCCATCACCGGGTCCCACATCGGTAAGCTGAACCGCGATATTGGTCATTCCGCAATATATGCGGCCGTTTCGATACAAATAGGCGCGGGATGGATCGATCGGTTCACCGCCTTCATGGAACCAGAATCCACTGGCCCCTTCGTCCATCGTGATGGCACCGACGGCCATGCCTTCCAGCCGAAACCCTTTCCCCAATACAGTCTCCAGCCGCGATACAAATGCCGGATGAATCATCATGTTCCGAAATACATCACAGTACGGTTTCTCCCAGGTTAGCATATTCCCCATGTTCCCGCGGCCGGTTTTACCGAAGAGCGTGGGAGATGAATTGGCCAGACTATTGTTCATTACGCTAATTTGATCCGAATGATGATCCATCGCCGTATTGGCCGCCGAAAGCTCTTCCGCTGAAAGCGCCCCCTTAATGACAATATACCCGTGTACATCGAATAGATATTTCTCCGACTCGTCCATGATATTCCTTTCCTCTACTCGTTATCCCGGCGAAGGCCGAGTCCAGTGGCTTTGTACCTGTTTACAGCAGGCAGACGTTTGTGACTCTCAGGTCTACTTCAATCAAATGCAGTCTTCAACCAGGTCCACAGCCGATCTACCATAGACGGCGATACGATATTTTCACGATTTACAAAATACCCGCTCATCAAAGCCCGGCTGTTCCAGGGTTCCATGCCGAGGCGGTTGGTCGTCAGATCCGGGCTGCGGAAATTGGATTTCCACAAACGGTGCTCTTTCGGGTGCCAGAGGAAAACGCCCCCTACATCTTCCACGAGCCGTTTTTCCGCTTCGTGGTAGATAGCAAACCGATCCTTCGTGCTGCCCATATATTCATTGCCCTGACGGATCAGGCGTTCGAACGCGTCATCATGCCAGGCGTGGCGGCCGCTGGAAAGCCATAATCCCAGTAGATTGCTCGGATCGGGATAATCCTGAGAGTAGGGCACCAGGGCAAGGGCGACTTCGTGATTGTTCAGGCCGTCCGTGAACACTTTTCGCTCAATTACTCTAACGCCGACCTGAATATTCAGTACATCTGAAACCATCGCCTGGACGGCTTCTGCGGGCATACGCGTTTGCTCCGGTTCGAGCGATCGTATCCAGATTTCTACCTGCGGAAACCCTTTACCATCAGGATAACCGGCTTCCGCGAGCAGTTGTCGCGCCCGCCCCGGATCGTATCCATGTGTAGATTTAAACGCCTCCGGCCTCGCCCCCGGAAAACCGGGCGGCAACATGCTGTAGGCCGCTACGCCGATATCCCTTATGGCGGAACGCAACAACGCGTCCCGGTCAATAGAATGGCTGAAGGCCTGCCGGACCCGTAAATCGTTAAATGGCGGATTATAGGTGTCCATCGTCAAGTAGAAAGTGATAAAATTGACCATGGAATGAAGCTCATTGCTGACCACCGGGTCGTTGCGAATCCGTCCCAACGAGGCCTGGCCGGATACGAGAATCATATCCACTTCGTCTGCCGCATACGCCGACAAGAGCAGAGGCTGGGCGGATTGCGCGAAGGTGCTGATGATCACCTGTTCCAGGTAAGGTGGTTCCGCCCCACGATACATGGGGTTGGCATCCAGGACGATCGCATCATTCTTTCGCCATTCGGTCAGCTTGAACGGGCCGGCCGACACGGACCACTCCGGACGCGTAGACCACTCATCTCCGTATTTGGCTACCGCATGTTCCGGCGAAGCCCAGCTCTGCATCAGGTTGTGGGGAAGATAGGGCACGGGTTGTTCAGTGGTGACGGCCAGCGTGGTATCGTCGATGGCCACCACCCCCAGAGAATCAACCGGTAACTTCCGGCCGACAACCGCCCGCCAGTTTTTGATCTGCTGATAGTACCATTCAAAATCATAGGCGTTTTCCGGATCGGCCCCGCGGCGGAAGGTGAACACATAATCATGGGCGGTAAATGGTCGGCCGTCGTCCCATTGCATTCCGGCACGCAGATGAAAAATCCAGGTATAGCCGTCCGGCGTCGCCTCCCACGATTTCGCGCCGGCCGGCACCAGCTCGTAGTTTTTATCCTGGCGGACGAGCGGCTCGGAGATAAGGTCGGTGGCGGGACTACGCTTGTAGATGGTTTTGAACCACTCCATATAGGCCCCGTCGACTTCGAAGAACCGGAAGATCTGCTGGTCCAACGGCGCGGCATCAGCGGGCAAAACGCGGCCTATGGCGTTGATCTGTTGGGCAAAGACTTGCGGAGTCGTTAATAGGTCGGCCTGATATAACAGCACGATGATACAGATGGTAAATCGCTTCACATGTAGGGCTCCCGTAACATCAGATAGTAAGTGCAATATAAGCCTGTAATACATATATTACGTTAGTTAACGGTTATGATCAATGCTCTTATTGAGAGCAGTCGGACTTTCCACTCTTTCAGGAATATGCCATGCGTGTCGGCGCCATCGTCATACAGGACAATCAGGTGGCTCTCATCGAACGGCTACGAGAAGATGAAACCCTCTATTATCTGTTCCCCGATGGTCAGGTAGAATCAGGGGAAACGCCGGAAGAGGCGGCGAAACGCTGCCCGGATGAACGAACCGTTGTATGTTGATGATTGATGTTACGCAAAGACCGCGTAACGTCCTTTGTGTTTG
>CAJXCW010000065.1 GCA_913051705.1 uncultured bacterium | reverse complement strand
TAATATACACCAACTACTTGGATAAGGAAACTGCCCTTTTTGTGAATAATGCAGGATAGAACGCTTTTTAATTTCTTTACATTGTATAAATATTGAGCCCGAAGTTCTGAAACATACCGTTACTATAATATTCCTTAATTATATACTATTACGTTCTGTAAAACATAATATACGGCAACTATTTCAAAAATGTTGTGATCGCTGTCACAAATCTGAAATAAAATCACATAATAATGTACTTTGTACTTTGTACTTTGTACTTTGTACTTCATGAATCTTAGCGAATTCGAACTGATCCATCGTATCCGACATCAACGCCCGACGGCACCTGACCGTGTCCTTCTCGGTATCGGCGATGATACGGCGGCTGTGCGTCCAACGCCGGGTATGGCCTTGCTGGTGACGACCGACACCTTTGTGGAAGGGACCGATTTCGACACGGCGTTTTCGACCTGGCAACAGATCGGATGGAAGAGTATGGCTGCAAATGTCAGTGATATCGCCGCTATGGGCGGTCTGCCGCTGTATGCATTGACGACGCTCTGTCTGCCGGATTGCCGGACTGCCGAGGAGATAGACGGCCTGCATGAAGGTATGGATCGGCTTATAGATCACATTGATCTGTCGATCTCTATTATCGGTGGTGATCTCAGCGGCATCACCGGTCCTACGGTCATCTCCATCACGCTGATCGGTGAGACCGAACCTGAACATATTCTAAAGCGTTCGGGGGCCCGTGTGGGCGATTACGTTTGCGTAACCGGTCATCTGGGCGCCTCCGAGGCCGGGCTGCGTCTGCTTCAACATACGCGGCAACAGCCTGATCGTTCCCTATTGGAACCCTATGCAGATACCATTGCTAAACATCTATCGCCGGTACCACGCGTTCAGGAAGGACGTCTTCTAGCCGACAGCGGCTTTGTCCATGCCATGATCGACATCAGCGATGGCTTGAGTTCCGACGCGCTGCATATCGGCCATGGAAGCCGCGTCGGTCTGTCTATACATGCCGACGCGCTGCCCATCACGGCGGAAACAAAAGCAGCGGCTCAAACACTTCAGGTAGATCCCGTCAAGCTGGCGATGCAAAGCGGCGAAGAATTCGAGCTGCTGTGTACAATAGATCCGAATCAGGTCGAATCCCTCGCCTCCCGAATGGCGGATCAAACAGGCCTCTCCCTGACGCCGATCGGTGAAGTGGTGGCTGAATCCGAAGGCTTTTCCTGGATTGATACCAATGGCATTCACCTGTTACGTGCGGAAGGATATGAGCACTTTAGATAAGTGGTGATTGGTGATTTGGTGAAGTAAAAACCAATCACCAATCACCGCTTCAACAATATCCCCATGTCCAAATTCCTGTTCATTCGTTCTACCAATCTGGAAACGCGCTGGCCGTTTGTGCCGGAGCGGGTTGTGTGCCGGTTGCAGGAAATCGGTGAAGTTGTCGTGGTTAATAATGATGACCAGAGTCCCATATCCGTTCAGATGGACTTGAGCGATATCGATGGCGTGATCTTTTGGGATGGCGGTCCACAGTTGACGGACGCGTGTATCGAGGCGGCGCCCCGTCTGAAGATGGTCGGTGCTGTAACCGATAATGCGGGTATGGGGCTACCTGTAGAGGCTCTGTTTACCAGTGATATTTCGATCATCGACGGTACCCGGGGCTGGGCTCAATCTGTAGCGGAATTAGGCCTCGGCCTGGCGCTCAGCGCCCTTCGCAGGGTCCCTTGGTGGCATCAGCGGATGCGGTCCGAAGCGCCGGAGACGGTCTGGCAGTATGAAGCGGATCAGTATTGCGACGACTCTCGATTCGTCAACGGGACGCTGGGATCGAAGCAGGTCGGCATCGTAGGTCTCGGGCAGATCGGGCGTCGTGTCGCCGCCTGGTGTGATGCCCTGGGCGCAACGGTATGGGGCTATGATCCGTTTATCTCGAAAGAAGCGGTTAGAGCCTGCGGCGCCTCGCCGTCCGATCTGGATACCCTGGTCGATACAGTCGACTTGCTGTTTGTCACAGTGCCGCCCACACCTTCGGCTGATAAAATTGTGTCCCGAGATCGGGTGTACCGTTTACGGAACGGCGCGATCGTCGTTGTCGTCACACGGGCGCACGGTATTGATATGACCGCCCTACGGGAACGTATTTATGCTGATGAATTGATCGGCGCCTTCGATGTATACGACCTCGAACCCCTACCGGCAGATGATCTATTATTAGGACGCGACAATGTGTTGCACGTACCGCACATCGCAGGCCGCACGAAAGATGCCAATGTGCAGGCGGTCGATATCATTGTGGATGACTTTGCGCGGATCTTACGAGGCGAAACGCCGCAGGCCCGGGTGACTCGTGAGGTGCTTGATGTGCGGCTGAACCGGCAGAAGACGCCAGGGTAAGATCAGATCTCGACTTCTATAGCACTGTCGGTAACGCGTACCGGGAAGCACGTGAGGTTTTCGTAGGCGGGCGGTGAGAGCACTTCGCCGTTGGTTACGTCGAACGACGCACCGTGGAACGGACACCAAATGTCGGTGCCGTCCAAATCGCCCTCGCAAAGGGGCGCCCCCATATGCGGACAGATGTTGTCCACGGCATAATAGGTTCCATTCACATTACACAGGGCGATCTCCCTGCCTTCTCCTGCCACCATTTTAACCTGGCCGGGCTGTAACTCATTCAGGTCTGCTGCTTTAATAAATCCCATCGTATGTGACTCCTTGATAGATCGTTGTAAATAGCAAGTAGCTATTTGTCATTTGCCTATTTTCGTTATCCCGGTACGCATCGAGCCACACACTCTACATGATAAGTATGGGGAAACATATCGACCGGACGGATGTCTGTGGTTTTCATCCCGTTCTGATCAAGGATATCCAGATCACGGGCCAATGTAGACGCATTACAGGATATGTAGACCAGTATCCCGGGCCGGCATTGACTGATGGCGTGCAGCACATCAGGATTGCAGCCTGAACGGGGCGGGTCGACCAGGATTACCTCTGCCCGTTCTACGGCCTGCATGATTTCGGGCAGGGCATTTTCTGCTTTGTCATATATAAATTGGACATTGGATATATGCAGGGTTTCAGCATTATGACGGGCATCTTCCAGGGCTGTTTTCGACTCTTCGATGCCGTATACCGATTCAAACCGATCGGTTAGAAACAGCGTAAATAACCCGACCCCGCAATATACATCTATAGCTGTTTTAGCCGGTTTTTTCGGCAGCAAATCCAATACGGTTTCAACCAGCACCCCGGTTTGTCGGGTGTTCGCCTGAAAAAAGGACGGCGACGTCACACGGAAACGGCGGTCATGAATGGTATAGTGCACATACGGCGTTTGTCGTCCTATGCCTTCCAGGTCGGATGCAATATCTGTTCGCCATTTTTTTTCCAGGTCGAGTGATACCTCTTCCTCGTCGGAAACACGGATAGTGGCGGACTTCAGCGGCCGACGTTCCTGTGTCAGAGAAACCGCCAGCGCTCGCCCCAATTGATTATTCAACGGATGCTGGATATAGCACTGCCCGCTCTCTTTATTATACACATTCAACACCCATCTTTTATTATCCTGGAACCCTATTCTGAGCGCCTCTTTCGGTCCCCTCATTCGTACGACCATTTTATTGCGGTAGTAAAATGGATCGTCCATACCCATCACCTGATGCACCTGCACATGGCTCAGCGTCTCATAATCCTGTATGATCCGAGCGATCATGCGTCCTTTCCAGTATAATTGCGCCTCATAATCCATGTGCAGCCACTGGCACCCGCCACAGCCTTCCAGGAATACCGGGCATATAGGCACCTGCCGTATATCCGAAGGCGTAATGACCTCTATAATATCGGCACGGGCTGCTGTATCCTTAAAGCCGGTAATACGCACACGCAGGCGATCTCCCGGTACACCACGATGGATCAGTACGTCCTGCTCATTATAACAGGCACGCCCTTCGCCGCCGTATACCAGTTCTTCCACGTCGATAATTATTTCCTGGTCTTTTAGCAGGGGAGACATTGAGATGGTTGGGAAAGGAAGGGTGGAGGGGAGGATGTTTATCTTTCCACCCACCCTGCCTTCCGCCGTCACGTAAGTTTCAGCACTTGCCCCGGTTTGATCACGGCACCACGTTCCAAACCGTTTAAATTTAATATCCAGTTGACCTTCAGGCCATAGTGCTGAGCGATATTCCAGATGGAATCGCCACGTCGAACAATATGGACATCAGGCCGCTTTATGGCATCCGGTGATACACCAGCGCCGGGAATGTTGATCACCTGACCTACTTTAAGCCTGTTTGCTTTTACGTAAGGGTTGGCGCGTTTTATGGCGGTCAGGGACGTATGGGATTTTTCAGCAATTTCGGAAAGGGTATCTCCGGGGCGAATTTTGTAAGGCGTATGGACTACGGACGATGCAACTGACTGCCCGGGCGTTGCACCGCCTCGGTCCGGCAAACGTAATGTCTGACCGGGATGGATCGTGTTGCTGCTCATTCCATTGGACCGTTTCAAGATCGAAATGGCCGTGCCGTAGCGCCGGGCGATATCATACAGATTATCCCCACGCCGTACCGTGTGGGACAACGTGGCCAGATCGGCAGGTCCCGTCGACTTCACGGAGCTAATAGGTGTAGAAGCCATGGTCCAGGCATCCCCACTGTAGGCTTTACCGGGCACACGTAACGTCTGTCCGATACGAATCAAACTACCTCGGATTTTATTCATGCTTCTCACCCTACGGACAGACGTCTTGAAACGTTCGGCAATGTGGCCCAATGTATCGCCTCTACGCACCCGATATTTGCGAACTTCCGGCGGCGGCTTGAAATTAGACACCGGAATATCATCCACACGGGCCATCAGGGTGGAACCGACGCCGAGCGGTACGCGAAGCGGATATCCGGTGGAAGGCGTTACGCTGTACCGAAGGCCGGTATTCAGGGCTTTTAGATCATCCAGTGGCACATTCAGCGTTTCAGCCGCATCTTTCAAGGTCATGGATTTATCAACAAGGACTTCTTCGAAGACATAGGTCGGCAGAAGATCCGGCAGAGTGACCCCATATTGTACGGGATTGTCGAGAATGTGGATGACGGCCAAAAACTTGGGAATATAGTTTCTTGTTTCCCGCGGCAGACTCAGCTTCCAGAAATCCCGGGTGCCGGACCGGTTCATCGCCCGGAGCACTCTTGCTTCCCCACAGTTGTATGCTGCTAATGCCAGCAACCAGTCGTCGAACATATCGTATAAATCGCTCAGATAGCCTAACGCCGCCGGGGTGGCTTTATAAGGATCCATCCGGTCATCCACCCAACCGGTCCGAGTCAACCCGTATCGTTTGCCTGTTTCGTATATGAATTGCCACATGCCGACCGCATCCGCCCAGGAATAGGCTCTGGGTTTAAAGGCGCTCTCGACTACCGGCAACCATTGCAGCTCCTGCGGCATGCCCTTGAGGGCTAATTCATTGCGGATCATATCCCCATAGAGCCCTGAGCGCGCATACGCCGCATGTAACCCGCTGTTATTTGATCCTGTATACCGCTGTATATTCTTCCTGACACTTCTATTAAGTACACGCGGCACCACGCCCTTGACTTCAATCGACGCTTGCCGGCCGTTCTGTATATCCAAAATGAACTGATTGACCTGTCCCAGTAACGCTTTTCGCCCCTCTGTAATGGTTGGGTCCTGCACATCATTTAATACGACCATCAGGCTAAGAACCTCGTCGATAGTTGTACGAGCAGATGTGGTATCAGCCTCCGCAAGTGACGTAATAGCGGTATTATAACGATGCCGGGCTTCCTGGAGAATACGTACCGGAGATTGCTGTACGAGCAAAGAATCCGCCAGTGTAATCTGATCCAGAGACAGATCCTCCTCATCCTCTCCTTGTACTACAAATTCCGGGGGGGGTACGATAATTTCAGATGGGGGTTGATGTACCCTACCCGGTCCTGCACAAGCGATGAAGATCAGAAACATCACTAATAGGCAAACGTAAGAATTGGATCTTGTCATATCACCACCGTCATGAGCGTTAGCACCATGTATTGAAGTGTTCGTTCAGGTCCCTATGATAACGTCTTAATATAAAGTGCGTTGTATGAAAAGCAAGAATTAAGTTATGTTGATCAGGCCGTAGGTTTCGGTCCTGCTTGTATATACATTTATTCCGGCTATATACCGGCTTGCCTATGTGCTCGCCCCACCTGGCTACCATTTTGGCAAAAACATACCAGCCCGTTTCATATATGCGCGATAAGGAACGCCCAGGGCCTGACAGAGTATCTGCTCTTCCTTCCTGGCCATACGACGAAATCCAACAACGGCCATCAGCAGGATAACCGAAAAGATGTAGTGTGGCAGGAGTAAACCGGTTGAAACGATCCATATAAAATAGGTCGTGTACATAGGATGGCGAACATAGCTGTAGGGGCCGACATCAATGACCCGATGCGCATCTTTGACAAACAGCTTAATATCATAAAAATCACCGAGCGCCTGATGTGAACGAACCAATAGCCAGAATCCGAATACAAGGCCGATTATGCCGGCGGTCTGTCCGATCCATAAAACCGGAGATCGTAAAACCTGGCTCATTACCTGCTCCGGCATAATAATAAAAACCCCGATGATTGCACACCAAGCCCCCATAGCCAGAATGGCCATGGGGGCCGGGGCTGTTTTTTCTGCGCCGGAACGGGCCTTTCGAACACGCGCCCGCCGAGCATAGATCATCCGAGCGGTCAGTGTGATACCGCTCCAGACAAACATAAATCCGCGCATGAGGGTTAGATCAAGCATGGGGAAGTGGGGAAGTGGGCAAAACGACACTTGCCATCACTCAATGAAGGGCCTTTTCAATTTCATCAAGCACGTTGGGATCGATTTCTGTTTGTCTCGCCTGTTCAAGGGCTGCAAAGGCCCGATCATCACCTATTTGGCCAAGCGCCCAGGCGACATGACCACGTACTAACGGCTCTTCATCATCGAGGGCCTCTATCAGCGCCGGTACGGCGTTCGGATCTTTTGTATTACCCAGAGCAACTGCTACATTACGCAGCAGTCCGCGCCGTTTGGTTCGTTTAATCGGGCTGCCTTTAAAAGTGGTCCGAAAGGCTTCGGGCGTCAATTGCAATAATTCGATCAATCCCGGCATCTCCGTCCAGGGCCGGGGTAAAAAGGTTGGTTCCTGTGTGACCGGCGCACGTCGATTCCATGGACACACATCCTGGCAATCATCACAACCCAAAATACGATTCCCCATCATCGAACGGTATGTGTCGGGAATACGACCTTTCAATTCAATGGTATGGTAAGAGATACATCGACGGGCATCAACCACATAGGGCGCTACGATCGCTTCGGTGGGACAAGCTTCAATACAACGCGTACAGGTTCCGCAATGGGCGGTAGCCGGGCGATCATAGTCCAATGCCAGGTCAACCAACACTTCACCGAGTAATAACCACGAACCCAGACGTTTATGAATAAGATTGGTATGCTTACCATACCATCCCAAACCAGCCCGTTCAGCAAAATCACGCTCCAGGATAGGCCCGGTATCCACGTACACCTTGCCCTGAACCGGTTTATCAGCTTCACGCTGAATATATTCGAGCATGGTCAGCAACTTTTCTTTCATCACATCATGGTAATCCAACCCCCGGGCATACTGTGCGATTTTACCCCGATGCCGGTCGTCAGGAATCGCTTCTGCATCGGGGCAGCGATAATTCATAGCCACGACAATAAGCGAACGCACCCCCGGTAACACATAATCCGGATGCCGGCGTTTTTCAACATGACGTTCGAGGTATCCCATTTCCCCTGCAAAACCCTGCGTAATCCAATCGCTATACGCCTGGCCATTCGGCGGAGCGGTCGCCGGTGTGATGCCGACCAGATCAAAGCCGAGTTGATGGGCATAGGCTTTTATGCGTTCTGAGAAGGACATAGATGAGATCGGTAATAGATATATAAATAGAGGCGATCCGCCTGAATCGCCTCTATTGGTTGCTGTTTTTCTTCCGAGTCGCGATATGTATGCGCCTCTACGTTTATCCTGCTGCTGCGTGACTGCCGGATGCACGGGACGGACGTTGGTCCCGGCGACCGTGCTGGCGTCGTCGACCACCGCCACGCTGTTTCTGTTGATTGCCCCCGGGATCGCTAGTCCACTCCTGAGCAATCTTACCACGTATGACAGTTACTTTTATATGCCCGGGATAGGTTAAATCGTTACGGATTTTTTGAGCCATCTCGAAAGCCAGTACGTGGGTCTGTGCATCGTCCACCTCCTCGATCTTGACCATGACACGAATCTCACGACCGGCGTTGATGGCATAGGCCTCTGCCACGCCGTCGAAGGACCGGGCCAGTTCTTCCAGTGCGATCACCCGTTTGATGTAATCTTCGGGATCATTCCGGCGGGCGCCGGGACGGGCACCGGATATGGCATCGGCGGCAGAAACCAGAAACGTAATAGGCGATGTGATTTCCTCATCCTCATCGTTGTGATGCGCCACGATGGCGTTCTTCACTTCCTCCGGTTCGCCGTATCGTTCGGCATACTCCAGACCGATTTCAGGGTGCGATCCTTCCATTTCATGATCCAATGCTTTACCCACATCATGCAGGAGCCCGCATCGCCTGGCCAGAATCTCATCCATTCCTAGTTCAGCGGCCATCATGCCGGTCAGGAATGCGACTTCTTTTGAATGCTCCAACGCATTTTGGCCGTAACTGGATCGAAAACGCAAACGACCGAGCATCTTCTTGATTTCATCATGCATGGGCTCCAGTTTAAGCAGGTTAACCGTTTCCTGGCCCTCAGATAGAAGCCGCTTTTCGACCTTACCCTTAGCCCGTTCAATCACCTCTTCAATACGAGTCTGTGTGATCTTACCGCTGGATACGAGTTCCGTCATCGCCGCGCGGGCTACTTCTCTACGGATAGGATCAAAACAGGAGATCACCACGGCTTCAGGCGTATCATCCACCATGACTTTCACTTCACTGGCGGCTTCGAAGGTTCGTATGTTCCTGCCGTCTTTACCGATAATGCGTGCTTTGATCTGATCATTCGGCAGGGACACCACCGCTACGCTGGATTGCGTCGATTGATCGACTGCACATCGGTCGATCGCAAGGGCAATGATTTTTTTCGCTTCCCGATTCGCATTCGTTCGCACCGACTCCATGATCTCCCTGACTTTATATTCCGCTTCCTGCTTCACATCATGGATCATTTCATCGTATAACTGATTTTTAGCTTCTTCTGCCGTCAATCTGGCCAGTGATTCCAGACGGGTACGATATTCGGTTGAGGTCTGTTTCAATCTGATTTCCTGTGATTTAAGTCTCGCATTCAGATCATTCACCTCATCTTCTCGAACGGAGAGATCTTCTTCTCTGGTTTGGACGGTCTCGCTACGCTGGTCAAACTCTTTTTCCCGATAGGCAAGTTCCTCATCCCGTTCATCAATAGCCGCCTGTTTCTCACCCATTTTCTCTTCCTGATCGGCACGAATCTGGTGCCATTTTCGCTTCTCTTCCAGGACGGTGGCCTTCCCCTGAACTTCCAATTCTTTCACCATCCGTTGCGTGCGTTTTTCCGCCCGGGCTTTCAGATCCGCCGTCTTGCGGCGGCCCCATATCATACCGGCGCCCAACCCGATAATGCTCAAAACAATGACCAGCGCAACGATCGGCATCCAGAGCTGGCTCAGGTTCTGTAATAAAAAATCCATAATGACATAACTCCTGCAAGTCTCATAAAATTAAAATAAACAGCCAAAGTCTACCTCTCACCACAAGGCAGGGTGAGCATCCATATAGATAAGGATATTATCTGGAATATAACCAGAGGCTGTGGGGTTGGCAATAGGAAAGCCAGGGACGGACTAATCCGCCTATCAAACTTCGACGCTTTCGGTTTCAGGCTCATCTACACGCGGGTCACGCCGTGATGGCCGACGGCCACGCACTGATTTCTTTTTCCCAAGCTGGTCGGGGAGAAATAGAATCATGGTGCCGAAGACCAGCAGCCCTGTGCCGATCCATACCCAGTTGATGAGCGGATTGATATAGACTTTAAACGTCGCCACATCAAGGGTGTCGTCTAATTCCGCCAGAACAATATACAGGTCTTCGGCCATAGAACTTCTGATCGACACTTCAGAGGTAACCTGATCCTGAATAGGATAAAACCGCTTTTCAGGCAACATCATGGCGACAGGCTCCCCATCAATCGACAGCCGGAGCGTACTGGTGTAGGACACGTATTCTCCCTGATTGGTCTGGGTCAGATCCAAAAAATCCAGCGTATAATTTTTAATGGAAAACGACTCGCCTTTACGCACCGGGAAGTTCTGTTCAATATTGAAGGCTGCCCCGGTAAAACCGACGAACATCAGGACGATGGACAGGTGCACAACGTATCCGCCATACCGTCTCTTGTAACCTAATACCAGTTTGATGAAAGCGAGCGGATATGATTCACCGTTTGTTGAATGACGTGCTCTGGTGCCCCGATAGAACTCGAGGAAGATGGCGCCGATTACGAAAGCGCACATGCTGAACGAAAGGATCGCGTACACATGGCTCATGCCGGCGGCCAGAAGTGCGACTGCCGTTACGGTAAAGCAGGTGATCGGAATCGTAAAATGCTTCTTTAAACTCTCAACAGAGGTACGCCGCCAGGCAAGCAGCGGACCGACGCCGGTCATAAACAACAGGAAGATGCCAAGCGGGACGTTGATCTGGTTAAAATAGGGAGCGGCGACGGTTATTTTTATGCCTCGAACTGCTTCGGAGATCACCGGGAAGATCGTCCCCCAGAGAATGGCAAAACAGGCGCCTACCAGCGCCAGATTGTTAAGCAGGAAGCTGCTTTCCCGCGATACAAACGAATCCAGTTCGCTTCGGGCTTTCAAACTGTTTCTCCGGCTGATCAGCAGACCAAAAGAGAAAATCATAGAGACGACGACTAAACCGGCAAACATGGGGCCGATACCGGAGGCCGTAAAGGAGTGTACCGACTGTACGACACCGCTGCGTGTCAGGAATGTACCAAAATAGACCAGACCGAACGATAGAATAATCAAGGTCATGTTCCAGAGTTTGAGCATACCCTTCTTTTCCTGAATCATCACCGAATGTAAAAAAGCGGTTATCATCAGCCAGGGCATCAGGCCGGCATTCTCAACCGGATCCCAGGCCCAGTAGCCACCCCACCCTAATTCGACATACGCCCATCCACCACCGAGGATAACGCCGAATCCCAGAAAAAACCACGCGTACAACGTCCATCGCCGAATGGTTCGAATCCATTGATCGCCCAGTTCCCGGGTGATCAGCGCCGCAATAGCAAAGGCAAACGGCACCACAACGCCTACATACCCCTGATACAGAATCGGCGGGTGAATAACCATCAACGGCATCTGAAGTACTGGATTCAGGCCCTGACCTTCTGCAGGGACGAAGGGCAGCAAAGCAAATGGGTTGGCAAAGAAAACGTTGAGGGCAATAAAAAACATGGTGATGGACATCATGACAGCGTGCACATACGGCATCAGCACCCGGTTCTGACGCCGATTGGTGAGGAGGACGACCACGGCAAAAAAGGAGAGCGTCCAGCCCCAGAGCATCAGCGATCCTTTTTGACCGGCCCACAGCGCCGTGACGCGATAAAATGTGGGGAGGGTGCTGCTCGTATATGAGGCCACATATTCCACCTGAAAGTTACCGGTTGCCAGATGATACACCAGCACGCCAGCACTCAAGGTGAGCATACCGAACACGGCCAGCACCCCATGCTCACCACTGGCAATCAATTGCGGATTACGCCCACGAGCGCCGATCACGGACGTTACTGCTGCATACCCCGCGGCCAGAAACGCGAGCAATAAAGCAAAATAGCCTACATCAATCATATTTTTATCAACCTTAGTTTGAGATTAATCAGGGTTGTTGAAACTACAAAGACGTTGTCCCGGACGGACCTACAAACTGCACAATATTTCATCATGTGTGTAAAGATAACAGAAATATGGCTATTATCATACTACTAAATTATACAACAGCAAAAAAACAATACCTAAGTGGTCGATTTCACAAATGAGGTGACGTATCATCAATAAATAGAACTGTCATCCCCGCTTAAAGCCTGCGGGGATGATCACTTTTTTAACTTTTGTCGGGTACTATAAATTTATAACCTGTTTATTTTTATATGAGTTATACGCATGTGCAATTTTGAACCCGGGTTCAAAATTGGCATCGTTGCGCTGTTTCGTCCCTCCGTAGTTTTAACCTCTCTTTTCCACCTCCACCTCACCGTTGGCTGTAACCCGACCAATGAGGATGGTGGTGGCCAGATCGATAAACAGGCCGTTTTCCAGGATACCGGGGATATTATTGAGTGTTGACTCCATTTTTCGAGGGTCATCGATGCCGTTGAAACGAACGTCAATGACCATATTCCCCTGGTCTGTGATGACCGGACCGTCTTTGCTGACCCCCATGCGAAGGGCTGGAGATCCGCCCATATCCTCCAGGCGGGCCATTACGGGAAGGACCGCCAGCGGGAGCACTTCCAGAGGCACTGCGCATTTCGTCCCCAGACGATCTACCTGTTTTGACTCATCGACGACCACGACAAACTGCACGGCCAT
Organism: uncultured bacterium; assembly: GCA_913051705.1. Taxonomy (GTDB): domain Bacteria; phylum JAAXHH01; class JAAXHH01; order JAAXHH01; family JAAXHH01; genus CAJXCW01. The sequence goes on along the minus strand of CAJXCW010000065.1, from coordinate 10,066 downwards.
ACCGTCGATGATTTTCTCCCGCAGGTGTGCCGCGCCGCGGCCTTTGATCAATTGTTTTTGCGGATCCACCTCATCCGCCCCGTCGATGGCGATGTCAATATGGTCTACATCGTCGAGCGTCTGAACCGGGATACCGTGTTTTCGGGCCAGCACCGCCGAGTCGAACGAGGTGGGGATACCCGAAATCTTCAACCCCTCATCACGGATGCGGCGTCCCAGCTCTTCTATCATATATATCGCCGTAGAACCGGTACCCAGCCCTACGATGTCCCCATCATTAACCATCCGGGCAGCTTCGATGCCGACGGATTGTTTCATCAATTTTGTCTGTTCTTCATGGGGCATGGTCAATTCCTCAATAGCTCGGATATCGGCGTACAGGTTATTTAAAGAAACCGGATTACAGCACAAAAATCAAGGGTTTATCCTATCATGAAAACACACATGAAATATTGACGCGTGCATTGGATGTAGATACATTCTGTCCTGTTCCCTAAACGACCTTCAAAGGACTATGCCTATGAATACCGTCATGATCATGGTCGATCAGCAAAAAGCGTCCTCACTACCGATGTACGGTAATCCGATTGTCCACACGCCGAATCTGGAGGCGCTGGCCCAGGAAGGCAGTTTGTTCCGACAGGCCTCTACGTCCTGCCCGCTCTGCGTGCCGGCGCGGGTCAGCACGTTCACCGGTCAATATCCTTCCGCCCATGGATCGCTCAACAATTCGGTCCTGATGAAACCCGGCACATCCCATCTCCTGGGACTGCTGAAGGAGGCCGGCTATACCATCGGTCTGGCGGGTAAGAACCATTGTTTCCGTGAAGAAGAGATGCAGGTCTTCGACTATCTCGAAGAAGCCTTCCATTACGGACCAACCTCTCCGTCGGCCGGTCCGGCCCAAAAGGCGGCGACACAATATTTACACGACTGCCAGGCGCTCAGAGGCGCCTGGGGGTGGACGATTAATCCGCATCCGCCTGAGGCGCTCGGCACCGCCTGGGTAACGGACAAAGCTATTGAGTTTCTTGACCATCACGGCGGCGAACCGTTTTTTCTCTGGTATTCGATACCCGATCCGCACATCCCCTTTCAGACCTGTGAACCCTATGCCTCCATGTATCCACCGGAAGAGGTGGACCTCCCGCCGTTCAAGGCAGATGAAATGGCCGCTAAACCCCGAGCGCACCAGATCGATCATGCGGTCATGTGCGGCGACCAGGTTGATGAAGACACCATTCGACAGGTGATCTCCATTTACTATGGCATGAATACCTTCATCGATACGGAAGTGGGCCGGTTTCTGGACGCCCTGTCCAAACAGGGCCTCGATCAGGATACGCTGGTCATCTATGTGTCCGATCACGGGGAATATCTGGGCGAACATCGCATGATCCGTAAATCCAAAGCCGCTTACGACTGCTTGACCCACGTGCCGCTTCTCATGCGTGCCCCCGGTATGAGATCCCAACCGCTCGATACACCGGTCAGTCTGGAAGATCTGATGCCGACCGTGCTCAGTTACGCCGGGCTCAACATCCCTGATACGGTTCAGGGGCGGAATTTACGTCCTTTGCTCGAAGGCCGATCTTTTGAAGACCGGGATTATGTCTACGGTGAATACGGCGGTCATCCGTATCCCATACCGGAAGACCAGCCGTATGAGACCTGCGCCTCACCGCTCAGCCCGGATTTCAGGCCGGCCATGAAATTGGGCGGTTACGGCAAAATGCGTTATATTCGCACCCCGCTCTGGAAACTGGTGATTTACGTGCAGGATACCACGGAATTATATGATCTTGAAAACGATCCGCATGAGCTGACCAACCTGTACGGCACACCGGGCACGGAGACCGTCGTCAGCGAATTGAAATCCATGATGATCGAGCATATGATGACGATTGATCATACGGGGGCGGATGTGGGGAAGGTGTCTTGAGTGCGGAGTGCGGAGTGAAAATCATTGGGCCAATGGATAACCTATGAGTCTTGAATATAACGTGACAACCGGCCAGAACGGCGCTCGGTTCAGTTATCCCGGTGGGGGCGGCTGACTCCTTATCTTTGCCGGGCTGGTCGGGCTCGGTATATTGGGTTATGAGTACTTTCAATTCTACGGCGTCTGGCCGGGCTGGTGGGAGGCTCGAAGGCCTGGATTATGTGCTGCTCGGTATAGGGTGTACTTTTACAACAGCGGGCCTATCGTTTTATTTCAACGGCACGGCTGACCCTCATACGATCATCTTCGATAACACCCGGTATGTGGTTCGTATTGAACAGAAAGGCCGGAGTGTGGTGATTCCTTATCAGGATATCGCCGGTTTTTCCAGGCGTACAGAAAGTTCATCCTCACCCGGCAGCACGCAGACCTACTATGATTATGTGGTGTACTGGTACAAAAAAGACGGTAGTGTATGGGATATTAAGACGGTGTCGAAAGCGGAGAAGGCCGATGAGTTGATCGATCAATTAAACCAGGCCACAGACCTTCAGACTGAGGGTCTGGAAAATATAAGCCTTGAAGTGCCCCGTCCTGTACAATATGAAGAAACAGGCAGCGGGGCGATCTTCAGATGGAAAAACAAATTCTCCACCGAGCACCTGTTCTTTTTTATCCTCGCCGTGTGTATAGGCACGGCCTGTTATGGGATGCTTCTAATAGCACAGGGCAGTTTTGAGGGCTGGGACATTACGGTATTTTTCGGTCTCTTTTTCACCGTGTTGTTCGGCATTGTCAGCGTACACCCGTTTCGGACCATAGGAAATTTGCTCGGTGTCTATCAATTGAAGATTGATCCGGATGGCGTGGAATTCGCGTCGATGCGTTCGGATAAGAAACTGACCAGGACATCCATGCCGTTGCATGACGTCAAATCCGTCATGTTTGACGCCCAGGGGGAAATCAATGCCTCTACCCTGCATATTCTCAATACGGCCCAGTTTGAGATGGTGCAGAAAGAAGTCCACTGCGGTGTGTCGATCACGGATGCCCCGCATATGCTGAAGCCCCACTTGACCAATACCATCGTGTTGCGTATAGACGGTATGGATCTTGTAGATCAGGTCCATCTGGAACAACTTGTGGAGGCTGCCGTGCGCAGGGCGGGGAATGAGGGGATACATTAAACGTACGGCGGAAGTCTATCTCATAAGGCGCTTTGCTTATACACCACCTTACCTTCGACGATGGTCATGACGGCGGTGACATCTTCTATCTCTTCATCGGGGCAGGACAGGATGTTGTTCGACAGGACGGTCAGGTCTGCAAATTTGCCGGGCTCCAGGGCGCCTCTGGAATCTTCGTTGAAGGTCAGGGCGGCGTTGCCGAGCGTGCTGATCCGGAGGGCTGTTACCCGGTCGATACGCTGCCCTTCTCCCAGCATACCGGCATGAATGGTATTCCGCGTGATAAAATGATATAAGGTCCAGAAGGGATTATACGGATTGACCGGCGAGTCGGTACCGGTTGACAGGATAATGCCTTCGTCCAGATAGGTTTTCACGGGCGTCACCATCCGGGCTCGTTCGGCGCCCCAGTATTTGACCAGGATCGGGCCGGCTACAAACAGATGACTCTGCGCCGAGACGAGCAGACCTAATTTCCGCATACGCGGGAACTGATCCGCTCTCGGCATAAAACCATGTTCGATAGACCACCGCTGGTCCTGGATGGTTTTGTTTTCGTTGGCCTGCTCATACGCGTCGAGCACCAGATCCATGGCCGCATCCCCTACTGCATGGGTCGCCACGCGCCAGCCTCGATTGTTCAGATCGGCTACAATCTGTGTATAGACCTCTGAAGGCATCGTCTGCAAACCGTAATAGGTTCCCTTCTTTCCCCAGGGTTCTTCATACGGCTCACGCATCCATCCGCCTTCATACCCGCCATCCACCATCAACTTGACGCCACCGACGCGCAACCAGTCATCGCCGTCCCCCGGCCTGGCATCCCACTGCGCAATGAGATCCTCCAGATCCTCCAACCTGGCTGAATTCGGTACCCGGAATAAGAAGGTGACGCGCACCGTCAGTTGACCCCGCTCTTTTAGAGTTTGAACCGCTTGGTACAATTCAGGCGATCCGCCGGCATAGCGGATATTCGTGAGGCCGACCGCGTTCAATAGACCGTATTCTTCCGCCAGGGCCGAGACGCGTTCCTCGAACGAGGGCGCAGGTTGTTCCGGCAAAGTCACGAGCGACTTGGCCCGATCGACCAGTTCACCATTCAACCGGCCATCCTCATACCGACCGATACGGCCGCCCTCCGGCTCCGGCGTTGATCGGGTGATGTTCCACCGTTTTAATCCGGCGCTGCTAAGAATATATTCATGGCCCCCGCGAACGACCACAACCGGATGATCGGGCGCTGCCTTGTCCAGATCATCGCGATAGGGCAGACGCTGCTCGGCAAGCTGTCCTTCGTGCCAGTCGCTGTTGGTGACAATCACCTCACCCGGTCCGGAGGCCGCTGCCCGCGTGGCAATGGCGTCCAGCACGTCCTGCATTCGACGGGCGCCGGATAGATCGACACCCGACCCACCGCCGATGCTGTGATAGTGGTTATCGCCCAGACCAGGAATCACCGTACGGCCTGCCAGGTCATATTCAGCGGCGGCGCCTAACGCCTGCACCTCTTTATTTGTGCCGATGGCAACGATCAGGCCGTCCTTGATTGCCATCGCTTCGGCCATCGTATTATCGACATCAAGTGTGACAATCTGAGCATTGTACAGAATGATATCCGGCTGGTCGGGATCGCTACAGGACAGCAAGGCAACCGCAAGTAAACATAGGAGACGGTGATAAATGCTACGATACATAAATAAAACCTCTAATTATATGTACGCGACAAAACGTGTTGAGGTCCTCCCGAGCATAGTCGAGGGATCTACTGCGAGCCGACTATAAGCAGATCTCTCCACTTGCTGCGCTCAGTCGAGATGACAAATATATCTTTACTGTCGTGTACTATAACCTCTGATTTAACCGCGGAAAAGATGTTCGGACACCCTCTTTTTACATCCCCGCATCAGAGAATGCCTCGAATACGTCATCAGACAAAGTCGTCTGTGTAGCTGCGATATTTTTCTTCAACTGCTCAATATTCAGATTGCCGATGGGATGGCCGTGGATGCGATGCTCCTGCAAACAGAACTGCAGGGTCAGGTCAAGCATATTCATGTCGCGTTCCATGCACCAGATTCGCATCCGATCTGCTCGAATATGATCTTCATTCCATTTCTCCCGGGGGATGAACGACTCGACCGTCGCCCCGGTCAGCCAGCCGCGCATGATAGACCAGCCGTTTATGACGCCCATATCCTTCTCTGCCGCAGCAGGTAAAATATCCTTAGCCGCGCTCTGCCGTAAAAGATTGTAATCGCTGAAGGTGAGTAGTACCTCCGTCCTGCTGGTTTCAATCACTTTCAGATGATAGTCGTGCGGATTCATGCCATAACCGAGGAAGTCCACCCAACCGTGTTTACGCGCCTGTTCCAGGCCGTCGAGCGTGCCGTCGGACGCCAGAGTAGGTTCTATATCTCCCGGATCGTGAATAAGCATCGCGTCAAATGTATCGATCCCAAGGATCTTCAACTGGTCTTCCATATCGGCCAGCGCCCGTTCTGCAGAATAGTCCGGCGCCCCTTCACCATACCCGCCCCACCGGGCGGCACTATGACAGCAGAGGCGGCCGCTGATGATTAACTCACCACGCTGTACCACGCCTTCCTTGATGGCCAATCCAAGCTTTCGCAGCGAATCGCCATAGCAGCGCGCACAGTCAAAATGATTCACGCCGAGATCGACCGCACTCCGGATCAGAGACATCGCCTCTTCATCGGAGACCTGACCGAAATTATTCCCGAAGCCTTGCGTGCCGAATGGAATGACAGGGATGCTGAGTTCTGTTTTTCCCCACCGTCGACGGGGGCAGGGGGGGATTGGTGGATTGTGTGATTTGTTGATTGTCTGATTGTCTGATTGGGGCATCTGATTGTGTGATTTGTTGATTGTCTGATTGGGGCATCTGATTGGTGGATTTTTGATTGGTGATTAGTTAAAAACGCATATCCTTTCAATCACAAAATCACCAATCAGACAATCACTCAATTTCTTTTACGGTCCAGAGCTGCGGCGAAAGGTCATCTGGTTACCACTGGGGAAGAAAATGGTTAATACATCGTCCTTCACCTGAATGGTACAGGATTCTGCCGGGACGTCTGCTATCTTCGGATCGCGGGCTCTCATGGTCAGGTCGCTTACCGCCATCCCTTCTACGGCATGACCACCGGACAGGTTATAGAGATGCCGAAATACCAGTTTATCGCCTTCAAGTGTGTAAGTGCCGCCTTCTGCAGAACCACGCAGCGGTTCCTTATCCTTGATGATCAGGAATAATACGGACCAGTCTTTTTCCTTAAACGTGATCAAGCCCGTCACCTGATGCGTAGGACCGTCTTTAAGACGGTATTATTCCGTCCGCCAGGCCCCTCGAATATCGAGCGGATCGGCGGCAAACAGGACAGGAGCATATCCAACGCAAATGAACAAAACAAGGGGCTTGAACCACTTCATAAGTCCTCTCCAAATCTTTGATTATTCTTATGGCTGTTTTTTATAACAGGTATGCTATAGCAGGGCCCAGGGTGTGTCAAGTCTGAAAGTAGGATTAAACATTGCTGGTATATGTTTCAAAGGAGCTACCTCACATAAGCTCGAAGTATAAAACGAGACCCCATAGAACAGATCGTTAAGTCGGAGATGGATGCGAAGTTGAAAAAAATCCAGTCCAATCCTTTTAAATAGTACAGAGTACATCCCGCTAATTCTCTCCAACGACCTCTCCCGCTACCCAGGTCCGTACCACCTTTATATCTTTCAATTCATCCGGAGCGGTTTGACGTGGATCGCGGTCCAGCTCGACGAGGTCTGCGAACTTACCGGTCGTAATGGACCCGAGCATATCTTCCTGAAAGGCCCCATGAGCGCCTGCAAGAGTCATGGCATACAGCGCCTCTTCGACGGTCAGCGCCTGATCGACATACCATCCCTCCGCATTTTCGTCCAGATTTTTCCGTGTTACGGCGAAGTAGAGGGTCTGGACAGGCTCCCACGGCTCACCGGGGAGATCCGTATTGATCAGCAAGCGACCGCCGGCATGTAGTATACGCTGCCAGGCGTAAGCATTTCGGATACGCTCCGGGCCGATCCGATCTTCGGCCCACTTGCTGTCGCCGACCGCATGGCTCGATTGCATACTGGAAACAACCCCCAGCTCAGAAGCCCGTTCATAGTAATCCGGTAATACAACCTGGGCATGTTCTATGCGCCAGCGATGATCCTGTCCGGGGTGTTTCTCCAATACGTTTTCATAGATAGTCAGGGTCCTGTTGTTGCCTTCATCTCCGATCGCATGGACGGACATCTGAAAACCACGCTCAGCAGCGCGTTCGCCCAGGGAGGTGACCGCCGCCGGCGTAATGCGTTCGGTCATATTGGCCAGCTCAGGCTTGTCGGCATAGGGGGCGGCAAGCAAGGCGGTACGCGATCCCAGCGACCCGTCGTAAAACACTTTGATCGACCGCACCGTGAACATCCCGTTCTGATCTATGAGTGGGCCATTTGCAAACCATTCGTTCATCAAAACCTCATCATTACCATTTAACATGCCGTAAACCCGGATCGGGAGACGGCCTTCATCGGCCAGTTCTTTAAATCCCCGTAGCCGATCCGCTCCCATACCGGCTTCATGGACCGAGGTAACGCCCACTGCAGCCAGCGTGTTCAGACCAGCCACGATATTCGCCTTGATATCTTCGAGGGTTGGCGGTGCGATGTGCTGATTGACCAGTCTCTGCGCCAGGGTCTCCATAACCCCGGTCGGCGTGCCGTCGGTCCGGCGGATGATTTTCCCTACCTCCGGGTCGGATGTACTGCGATCAATGCCTGCGATTTCCAGCGCTTTGCCGTTGTAAAATCCCGCGAAACCGTGCAGCGACTCGAGGTGCAACGGATTGTCCGGAAAAGCTTCATCCAATTTGGCGCGATCCGGGTAACCTTTGGATGCCCAGACGCCTTCGTCCCACCCCTGTCCCACCAGCCATTTTCCCGGCTCCGGATTGGGATAGAAGGCCTGCAACCGTGCTATCATGTCGTCTTCTGTCATCACCCCTGTTAAATCCGCTTTACGGCGATCATGGCCCAGTTCATGCGCATGCACATGGGAATCGATCACGCCCGGAATCATCGTCCTTCCCTCCAGATCATGCAACCGGGCGTCGGGATATTGTGATTCTAACTCAGCTCGGGCGCCGACAGCGACGATCTTACCATCACGTATCACCATGGCTTCCGCTTCCGGTTGCTCTGCATCTACGGTGATGATCGTACCGCCGGCCACCAATATGTCCGAGGTGTTTTGTGATGGGCTGCCGCACGCACCGACGGCCAGTAAGAAGATGCAACATATAAACCATTGTTTTTTCATGGGGGATCCTTTTGACCTAACCTCGCTATAAGCTGAGGAGTTTGGCGGCGTTGTCGCCCAGAATGCCGGCGCGGTCTTCATCCGATATATCCAACCGATGGATGCTGTCGATCATCTTCGTGATGCTGCCGATCTGATGGGGATAATCACTGCCGGCGATGATATGATCGGCCCCGGCAAATTTGATCGCAAAGGCCAGCGCATCCACATCGAAGTTAACGGTATCGTAGTAGAAATGCGACTTCAGGTAGGTCGTCGGATGTTCCGACAGGTGGGCACGGCTTTCGGGAAAGGCTTCATAACACCGGTCGAGGCGTTCCGCCAGATACGGCACGGCGCCGCCGAGGTGGCCGAGCACCCATCGCAGATTCGAAAAGCGTTCCACCACGCCACTGAAAAGAAGACTGGCGGTGGCCAGCGTCGTGTCCATCAAGAAACCGACGGCAGGCATCAGCATATACTTCTCCATCGCTTCGACACCGGTAGGGAATGTGGGATGAATAAAACAGACGACGTTTAACTCATTGGCGACTTCATACATGGGCCAAAAACATTCATCACTGAGCGCCACCCCATTCGCATTACTGAACAGGCACACGCCTTTTAATCCCAGGTCACGTATTGCCCGCTTGAGTTCGGCGGCACACGCGTCCGGTTTATTGAGCGGCAACGTCGCCAGCGCAGGAAACTGATCCGGATAGGCCTGCTGGATCTCCGCATAAAGATCGTTGATTTTCATACTCAACTCGACGGAGCGGTCCGGCGTCTCTATCAACGTACCCGGCGCTGTAAACGAGATGATCTGCTTGTCCACACCGGCATCTTTGATGACCTGCTGTCGTACATCCATAAGCCGGTGTCCAGGCACCAGAATGTTGTAGTCGCCCGGTGAATGTAAGACCGGATTCCCATCGTCATCATAGGTTACAGAATAGGCGCTGGGTCCTTTTTCTACTTCTTTAACATAGTCCGGCGGGTATACGTGGTTATGAAAATCGATAATCATCATGGGCAATTCCTTTCAGAATAGGCGCAACGGCTGCGCCGGTATGGGGTTGATACATTGTGTGCGTCTCATAATTCTTATTCTTCTTGCTGTAAACGCTCGGTCAATCGGTCTCTCAGGAGGGGGGTATTTCGAATCCAGACGAGCGGATTCGGTGTAATTGGTCAATGCTTTATCATACGCCTCCAAAGTCTCATAGGCGGTTCCTACCAGATAATGGGCCTGTGGGTCATAAGGGGTGCGCTCGAGTACATCTTTATATAATATAATGGCGGCGTCAATCTGTCCACTACCTTGCAGCGCTCTGCCCAGCATCAGTTGGATGCCGGTTAACGCGGTGACCAGGGCGCTGCGCCACAGGGCACCGGTGGATCGATGCCAGATGAAAAAGAGCAACAGCACACTGATCGTATGCCAGACGACGTTGACCACATGCATGGGGCCGGGATTTATCCCGAACAGCTCGACATCAAGCAGATAGGGCGTCCAGGTTACCGGTGCCGATAGCCCTATCAGAAAGGAAGTCCAGACCAGATAGAGATGATCCGCCTTCAACCCTTCCACCACCG
>CAJXCW010000064.1 GCA_913051705.1 uncultured bacterium | reverse complement strand
TTCATTTGATCTGAGTCAGGCTGGGGAGATTTGAACTCCCGACCTTCTGCTCCCGAAGCGTAGAAATTGCTGACTCTTTTCCCTCGCGTGGTAGACAGCCGGTAGATGAAACACACCAACGGACAGAAGGCTCACGAATTGAACTTCCGTAAGTCCTTCTGTCCGTTGTTGTTATTTAAATACACCTGGAGGGATTCGAACCCCCGACCTACTGATCCGAAGTCAGTTGCTCTATCCAGCTGAGCTACAGATGCAAGAGGGAAGCTACAAAGCTACGAACCCCGAAGGGCTCTAAGTCACCGTTAGGTAGCTTACATCATAAAGCTTGGGGTTTCGTCATTTCGTCGTTTCCCATACCCCAGGCAGGATTCGAACCTGCGACCCTCGGATTAGAAGTCCGATGCTCTATCCAACTGAGCTACTGGGGCGCATGACCTCCTCAATATACGCGTTCTACTCTATCTGTCAATATGAGATTCCAGCCATCTCTCGGATAATTTTTACGAGATTTTCCGAAACCCTGCGACAGAATAAAGTAGGGCGACATTCTGATCAAAACCTGAACGCCGAGGTCCACACCATTAATAGAAAGAGGATGCATGATGAACCGATATACACCCGTTATTATTACCGTACTTTTATGTATCATTACACCGGCCCATGCCACCTTTGAACTGCTACCGGCCGGTGCACGTCCGCTGGGGATGGCCGGCGCCTATATCGCCGTCGCGGATGATGCCCATAGCCCTTTTCTAAATCCAGCCGGTATGTCACAACTCCGGTATACCGAATTAACCAGCTATTACACCATGCTTTTCGGTTTGAAAGAACTGACGCAAATAATGCTGTCCGGCGTGGTATCCACCCCCGCAGGGCATTTGGGGTTGTTTTACCGGAGTTTCGGCGGTCCGTTGTATAGAGAATCAACGTTTGGTGTCGCATGGAGCCATACCCTTGGATCTCGCCTCATGGCAGGTAGCGCTGTACGGATGCTTACTCTGTGGGTAAAGGACTACGGGGCAGCGAGAACAGCCTCGCTCGATGCAGGCCTCCTTGTCTTCTTGCCGTATCAGACGCGCCTTGGCATGACGGTTCACAACATCAACCGTCTGAAATTGGCGTCACAACGCGATGACAGTCCAAGACGGACCAGCCTCGGTGTCAGCCGGAGCAGCCATCGACTTACGGTTGCGTTTCAAATTGATCATGAGACGCGCTACGGCATCACCACCCGGATCGGTCAGGAATTTCATCCAATTGAACCCCTATCAATACGGGCGGGTCTTACCACCTCGCCCACGCTGGTCTTTGTCGGCCTCGGCATGCAGATAAATCGCATGGTAACCGAATACGCCCTGTCTTCCCATCCTGTCCTAGGTTCCAGTCACCATGTTTCGCTGTCGTTCCGATTTGAATAAAAGGAGGGCAGGATGGACCGACTTATCACCATACTCTGCCTCTTCGCTATCTTTCACCTTCCGCCCTGGAGTTTTGCCCAGGATATCGATCATACCATCGAAGCCGTTGTTGATATAGAAGAAGGGAGTGTCGGCTCGGAAGATCTGCCGATTTTGGAAGCTCTGCGGCAGATGCCGTTGGATATCAACAAGGCCGACAGAATAGACTGGGAACAATTACCCTGGATACCCCCTGACCTGGCCCAGGCCATAGTGGATTGGCGAGGCGCCTATGGTCCGTTCCTGAACAGACGGATGTTGATCCGGGTTCCGGGCATGAACGAGAGCATATTGGATCGTCTTACGCCCTTTATCACCGCAGGTGGTCATACGCCTCGTACCCATGGGCAATGGCGCATGACAAACAGCCGGCATGACCGCTATGGCGTACAGGGCAACGGCAGGCTCGGTATACAATCTGATGTCAACATCCGAGAACGATTCAGTTGGGGGATGCGTTTTGAACGGCGTATACCGAATCGGGTCTATCGATGGCAGTCGGGTTACGCGCTAATCCACGGTGCAAGCGTCATAGACCAATTCCTGGTCGGTCGGTTTGAGATGGATTTTGGACAGGGATTGATCTGGCGCAGCCGTTCCACCAGACCATCGCTGAGTACCTTCAGCGCATCGGTAAAGCGCAGAAGTCGTGGCTTTCGGCCTGACAGAACCACCTACAGCACCGGCAGTAATCGTGGTATCGCCGGGCGATACAATGGGCGCCACCTGCAATTTATAGGGACCGTATTCCGGAATAAGAAAGGAGAATGGACCCATGGTGGCCGATGGATGTGGGCCCATCACAGGGGCGTTATCGGAACGTCTATTGCCGTGAAAGGGAAAACCTATCTCTATGGTTTAGATATGGACATCCTGGTAGATCGGACGAATCTGTTTGGGGAGATTGTATTCAACGGCAGGCAGTATGCTGTATTGCAAGCCGGGATCATCTGGCGTCTGGGAAATATCGAGAGTGGTCTGGCGGTGCATCATGAGCCGCACGTCTATTATTTAGACGACACCGCCAAAAGCTGGAGCAGTCTGTTGCTCCGTTGGAAGCCTGACCAGAGAACGGTGGTCCAGCTAAGCATCGAACCGCAAAGAAAAGTGCACTACATGCTGTTGAAACGGACAGTCCGACTCCGGCACAGATGGCGATATGGGATTATCCTGTCTGGCGCGTGGAGTCAGGAGAAAGATGAGCAGCAAGTTGGAGCCGGGATGATCCACTCCCGCTGGCAGAGTCAGGTCGAAGGAAGAATACGGGGCCGAATTCAATGGCGGGGCAGACTCGAACGTCGCCGGAACGTCGCTGATGGAACGGACCATCAATTGCTGATATCCACGCGCTATCGTTCAAAAGAACGTGTGAACCTGTCGATTCAATGGCAGTATACCCTGTCCAATCACGTCAAAGGCAGCCTGAATACGCCGGTTTTTTCTGGTTCGCAACGATCTCGATGGACCCTCTTGATGAAAGGGCCTGTCATGCCGGGGATTGAAGTGCTCATGCGGTACGCCCAAACTCGGGTGACCCGACATGCTCAACTCAAAACCCCTTTAATGGAATCCGACTGGTCGATGCAGGTAAGTATGGCGTGGTAAGAATGGCTGGATACACGATATAAGATAAAAACACATCTTGTATCCTGCCTCTTTCATCTCAATCCAACACCGCTGTCCTGAGCATCTCTTCCAGCGTCGTAGTACCTTCACCAACCCGTTCAAGGCCGAATGGTCGGGATATCGCGTTCATGAAAAATTGCCTGTGGATATCGTTCAGCCCCAATTTTTCTACGTCCGCCATCAGATTTTCTTTGTCCAGCAACCGGAGAACAACTTTTCTCGCGGTTCGATGTGGATATCATTGACGCCGCTTCCCATGGCCTGGTGTAAGATCAGGTTGACCAGATGAATGACCGGGGTGTCATCCGCCTCCAACTGGAGAACAGTTTCCGAAACATGAGTCTCCCCTTCTTCCTCCTGAACCTTGAGGCAAGGAATCGTCGATTCGTTGTTTCACATTACCACTGTAATAATTCAATTAAATCTTTCGGACTACCGGAGATACATCTTACTCTGCCACGTACGCTCTTTGTTTCTCCGGGCGCCAGATCACCGAGTAAGAAATTGGAGTGGACACAGCCATGCTGATCCTGATTGTCCCAGATTTCAACCACACGTTCCCAGCTTGTGCCGATGGTAAATTGGCCATCATCGCTTATCCGCAGAATCGAACCGCTGGATAAAACGGTATCACTCAATTCACCCCAAAATGACGCAGCACAATAGTGTATGGGCTTCTCTCCGTCAATAGAATAATGGGTGCGGCGTGGATCGCCGGTCCCGCGATGGGTATCCTTCAGGAGGGTCAGCTCATCTTGGATAACGGCGTAGGTGCGTTCGAGATCCGGATCACGGAACGCATCCGAAGGATGACCGAGGCAGGGCACACCGACCACATGATGCCAGGTGCGATCACTGATGTTTTTCGCGGTAAACTTGAGGTCCAGTCCCTGTTCAACATGGTCGATGAGTACCCGGTACCAAATGCCCTGGATAAAGGTCAGACCCAGTTCGGTAGATTGGGCATCCCGGTCCAGTTCGGCAGAATCCGTATCGTTGGTGGTCCATTCATGCCAGAGTCTGCCCTCCCCTGTAGGGCCATGCCAGTTTACAATGGGGTGGTGATGCGTTTTAAAAACGCCTTCGTTGCAACTGAGTCCTTCGGGGATGCGATACGACCAGCGGTCGCCTGTCAGTGCGGAAACCACATTCAGGCGACATGGGCCTGTCTCAGCCGTAGCCCGTAACGATCCGGAGACGGCGGTCCCGATGCCGGTTTCGCCATATCCGTTGCCGCAGTAGAAAAGGCGTAAGCGGTTTTCTTCCTGGATGACCGACGGGTATGCCACCATCTGCCATTCCCACGACTTGCCGGTCGGGCCGAGCGTCAGATCGTCTCCATACCCGTTTCCCGATGACCAGTGAATGCCATCCTCCGATTCGGCATAACAGATGGAATAATATCCCCACCGGGTGCCGATGGCGGAGTAGAACATCCTGTAGGAACCATCCGCCTCCTGAAGCACAACCGGTCCGGCAGCTGCAATATTCACATAATCCCGCTTCGAATTACGAAACAGCACGGCCCCCCGTTTCTCCCATTGTATGCCGTCCTGTGATACGGCATAACATACCACTTTCTGTTGATCCAGAAAGACATCTTCTCCAAGGGTCGGACACCCGGTATAATAAAACCGCCATTCCGTAAGGTCGCCCGGCAGGCGGACATGGATCACGGAGCCGCCTGCCATGCCCCGCGCATCCGGATCGCCTTCGACATGGCTCGGGGCGATAATAGGATTCTGATCATATTTGGTGAACGAGATACCATCGTCGGAGAAAGCCAGACCGATACCGGGGAATTGGGCCAGACCGGTGCCTTTACCGCAATTGCCGGTATAATACAGGTGCCAGCGATCCGGAAATTTGACCACATGCGGCAGGACGGTCCAGTTGAAATCGAAATCCCCGTCTTCCCCCCGGTCCAGCACCACGCCGTGACGCGTCCATACCGCGGGTTGATCAATCGGCGCGGTGGCCAGGCAGATACGGCGATGACCGTCATCATCTGCGCCCGCATAGTACAATCGGTAGGTGTCTTCCATACGAACCGCAAACGGATTCATACAGCAGCTCGATTCCTGCACCTGCTCCTTTAACGGGGGCAAGACCGGATTCGCTGAATCACGGATCCACCAAACATTACGATGTAAATGATGATCATCCATAAAAAGTCTACCCAATAATCCCGGGCTCATGGTTCGTCTTCCCGGCCGGTTTTGTGATGGTCTGATATCTATAATTTACACCTTACTTCAAACCATAACCAGATTTTTTTAGAACGCTGATATGTCCTTTGGAGATGGGCGTTCATGTAAATTCATAAAACCGATCTGTCGGACCTTGTTTTCCACGATCCATTTCCCCCCAAAGTATCCCTGCCATCCTGCCGATCCTCTCCATGACACCCTACATAGTATGGACTGATTGTAACGATTTGCTACGGCACTTTGTTATATTTAATGATCCCATAGTGAGGAACCGGCAGGATGGTTATATTTTATATCCGTTATCTTGCTCTGGCGTGGCGCGGGATGTGGCCATATCGGTTGGCCTTTTGTGTGCTGCTTGTTTGGGCCGCATCGGCATATGGTCAGTCGCCTGGGATAATAGGTACAGCCGCAGGGACAGGTTCACCCGGTTTTGCGGGGGACGGCGGACCAGCCAGCCAGGCCAAGCTGGATACCGCCGATAACATCAGTGCCTTCAGCAACCGGGTATCCGTTTTGATCCCACTGCCTCCGGATACCATACCACCAGCGGCGCCCACTGAGATGGCTGCGTTTGCAGTTGACGGCCGTGTGTTCCTGCAATGGGCAGCGAATTCAGTGCCGGATCTGGCCGCTTATCTGCTTTTCAGAGAAGACGATGAACAGCATATATCGAGTGTGCCAAGAGCACAGCTACCATTTTCGACAACGACATTCATAGACGACGAGGTTACCATAGGACAGACGTATTTTTATCGCCTGGCGGCTATCGATTCAGCAGGTAATCAGAGTCCGACCAGTGAGGTCGTTCAGGCTACCCTGCATCTTGTTCCGGACCATCTGTCCCCTAATCCGCCAGCCATGCCAACAGCCGAGTGGATCAGAGGGATGATTGCCCTGCACTGGGTGGTTAATGTCGAACCCGATCTGTCGGACTATCTGGTTCTGAGAAGTGAAGATAACCAATTTATGTTATCAGACTCGCTGGGCTGGGTATCGCAAGCATCCTTTGCAGATAGTGCCGTGGCGATGGAAACCACCTACTGCTATCGGCTCGTTGCAAGGGTTTATATATTTACAGATTACAGATCGAAACCACCGTGCTGTCCCGTAAAATGGTTCTGCTGAGATAATTGGTGATTGGCGATTGGCGATTGGCGAATTTGTTCTTTAATGTAGGTTGCCCGAAACAAGAAAATTGGTTATATTAGTGTTCTAATCTATCACCTATCACCTATCACCAATCATCAATCAGGCGTCCATGCCTCCCTTTACCATTGTATCCGAGTACGAACCCCGTGGAGATCAGCCGAAAGCCATCGAGGAACTGACCGAAGGGCTTCGGCGTGGAGATAAACACCAGTGCCTGCTCGGCATTACCGGTAGCGGTAAAACCTTCACGATGGCCCAGGTTATCGCTCAAGTACAAAGGCCGGCGCTGATTATATCCCCCAATAAAACGCTCGCCGCTCAGCTTTACGGGGAGTTCAAAGGGTTCTTTCCCCACAATGCGGTAGAGTACTTTATCAGTTATTACGACTATTATCAGCCGGAAGCGTACATGCCTGTCACCGATACGTTTATCGAAAAGGATTCTTCGGTCAATGAGGATATCGACAAGCTCCGGCTGCGGGCAACCGGTGCGCTGCTAGAACGCCGTGATGTGATCATCGTGGCCTCCGTATCTTCCATATACAGCATTGGATCACCCGATGAGTGGAAGGAATTCATCCTGGTAGTAGAACGTGGTGAGTCCTATGAGCGGGATGACATTCTTCGTAAACTGATCGATATGCATTACAATCGCAATGACTACGATTTTGCCCGTGGCACGTTCCGGGTTCGTGGCGACAGCATAGATATCCTGCCGGCGGATCAGGAAAAGGGCATTCGTATCGAGATGTTCGGCGATGAGGTTGATCGCATCACCGAATTCAATCCGCTTACCGGAGAAGTCCTGGAAGAACGGGATCGTATCGCTGTTTACCCGGCCCGGCATTTTGTCACTACGGCGCCGCGTCTGTCGCTGGCCATTGAAAAAATTCAGATTGAGTTGGATGAACGTCTACGTGAGCTGTATAACGAGAACAAACTCCTTGAGGCGCAAAGACTCGAACAACGGACACGTTTTGATCTCGAAATGATGCGGGAGATCGGTTTCTGTGCAGGGATCGAAAATTATTCGCGGCATCTGTCCGGAAGGGAAGCCGGGGAGCGTCCCTTCTGTCTGTTCGATTTTTTTCCGGATGATTACCTGGTCATTATCGATGAATCACATGTCGGTATTCCCCAGATCAGGGCCATGTACAACGGCGATAAATCCCGTAAAACAACCCTGGTGGAATACGGTTTTCGATTGCCATCAGCTCTGGACAATCGCCCGATGACTTTTGACGAATTCAATTCAGTGGTTAACCAGATCGTATACGTATCGGCCACACCGGGTGACTATGAATTGGAGCAATGTAAAGGCGTCGTCGTTGAGCAGATCATCCGTCCCACCGGTCTATTGGATCCGCAAATTACCGTGCGGCCTGTAGAAAATCAAATCGACGACCTGCTGGCCCGGATTCGAGAGCGTGTAGCGCTTAAGGAACGCGTGCTTGTGACGACGTTGACCAAACGTATGGCCGAAGATCTGACGGATTACTTTCGGCAGTTGGATGTGCGTGTGCGGTATCTGCATTCTACGATTAACTCCATCGAACGGGTTGAAATATTACGGGAATTGCGTATCGGGCAATTCGACGTGCTGGTAGGTATCAACCTGCTACGTGAGGGGCTTGATTTGCCGGAGGTATCTCTGGTCGCCATTCTGGATGCTGACAAGGAAGGTTTTTTACGCTCGGAACGATCGTTAATTCAGACAGCCGGACGTGCAGCGCGTAACGTGAAGGGCGAGGTGATCTTTTACGCAGATACCATTACCAACTCCATGAGGCGGGCTATGGACGAGACGAATCGACGCCGTGTGCTGCAGCGGGAGTACAACGATCTGCACGGCATCGAACCGGAAACGATATATAAGTCGATCGACGAGATTATGAGGACCACGATGGTTGCCGACGCCAGAACGGTAGAAGAAGAAATGCCTATCCTCAATACCATTGCCAAAATGGATCGCGGCGCGCTCCTGGATGAACTGCGCCAGGCTATGCATGAGGCTGCCGCCAACCTGGAATTTGAAAAAGCCGCCCGACTACGCGACGAAATATCCCGGCTGGAGGCCCAACCAACGGAATAGCAGGTTTATGGTACCGTGAACCTGCTGATATTTTGGAACGCGCCCCGCCTGCGTGCGTTTTAAATTATAGAAACTTAATAGCACGTTAACAGTCACATCAAGCTAAACTCCACATCCTCCCCTTCCCTCGCAGGGAAGGGGCCGGGGGTCAGGTTCCATGAAATATCCGACATACCTGTTTATCATGACCAGCTTACTATGGGCAGGCGGCTGTGCGTCGGTTTTAGCTCAGCCGGATTGGATGGCTAAACCACCCAGAGCGTCGAGCCTGTATATGTACGGCATCGGTATCGCCCATGCCACCGGGGACCAGGCTTCAGATCGCCAGCGGGCAGATGATGCGGCTCGGACCGATATAGCGAGACAATTGCGGGTGACCATAAACGCCAGCTTGACGTCAACCACCCGTGAGAATACGGTTACAGGGATCGCGTATGATACTAAGCAGGTGATCGAAAGCTCGGTCTCGATTACCCTGGATGGGGTTGAGATCAATAAGCGTCACTACGATAAAAAGCATAAGACCTATTACGCGCTTGCCCGGCTTAACCGGCAGCATGCTGCGGATCGTTTTGGGCAGGACGTTCAATCTGCCACGCAGCGGGCGGGTGGTTTTTTAAATCAGGCGCATCGTCATCAGGCGGAAGGGGCCACCTACCGGGCTTTTCTAACGCTGTTGCAGGCCGCAGGTGAGCGGGCATCTGTTGATGTAGAGGAAAGTATGTATCGCGTGCTGGCCTCTAATTCAGTGGACGGTCTGCTCGCCGGGGAGGGGCTGGGAGGCTCAGGCTTCAAACCGGATAACGCGGAAATTGAGCAGATGATTAACAGGATGGTCGCGAATATGTCGTTTGAGAAAATCGCCGGGGACGGCCAATCGATTCATCAGGGGCGAATTGACCAGCCCCTGACGGCGCGGCTGACGACCCGTTGGGAACAGAAGACCATACCTGTCTCCGGTTTTCCCGTCCGATTCGATATCACACAGGGATATGGAAAATTGGACCAGCGAGGTACATCCGGTACAGATGGCGATATTCGGTCATCCGTATATCGCATGCTGCCAGGAGGAGAGCCCTTCAGTGAAGTCGTAACCACCATTGATACCGCAGCGATACGCACCCAGGCATCGTCTGGTCCGATGATAGATCGCTGGCTGAATCTGCTTGGAGAGGTACAGGCCCGATATAGGATGAACCCCGGTGAATTCGGTCTTGAAGATGGGCTCGGAGAACTGGCCTTTCGGTTAAGTCGTCATCTACCAGAAGACAGGTCTATGGTCGTCGGTCGTTTCACCTATGAGGATACCCGCGTCGCCGGTCCGTTCACCGGTCCGCTGCGCCGCGTTCTGAAGAAAGAACTGTCAGAATTAGTACCGGGGCGGTTAATAGAGCAGGTTAGCTTATCGGCCACCGCCGCGCGATACGGCAATCCGGAAACAGTAGAAACCTTCGCCAGGTCCGCACAGGCAGATGCCGTGGTCTGGGGGGATTATTGGGAACAGGGGGACAGCATCCTGGTTAGCGCCCGTTTGACAGGCAGCGATGGCGTACGCCTTGCTTCGGCACAGATCTTCATGCCGCGCGCCGCTGTTACCTACGTGGTTCGTCCTCCGGCAATCGACCCGGATCTACCAGCCCCGCCCGCCAACGGCATTCCGATCCATATTTGGACAGACCGTGGTGATGGCGGACTGTATGTGGAAGGCGACCGTCTGGCCGTATTCGTGCAGACCGAATCTGATGGGTATCTTCGTTTGTTATACCGTCAGGTCGATGGAACGATTATCCAGATTTTCCCCAATAGCATGAGCGGAGATGAACGGGTTATAGCCGATCAGGTGGTTGCGATCCCGGATGCAGAGGCGGCGTACGATTTCGTCGTACAACCGCCATTCGGCGTGGAATACCTGGTCGCCATTGCCGGCTCGATACCATTTGCACCACCGACAGGACGTGAAATCAATGGTGGTATTCTACTGCATGGGACCATGACGGATGTGATTAAACGACTGACCAGAGACAAAGCCTGGTACGGACAGGCTATTTATCGAATGACCACGGTAGAACGGTAACGTGTGAAATTTCAGGAGTATAACATGGGCATCAGCGCATCTCTTCACCCATCGGTCGCTAGATCTCTGACATCGGGGTTCCTCCTTCTTGGTCTTTTAGCGCTGGGCTGTTCCGGGACGCGTACGATTTCGTTTATGGCCTACCAGCCCCCCGATTTCGATGTGTCGTTGATTAAAACGCTCGGCGTCTTGAGAATAGAGGCCACTGATCGGCAGACAGGCAAAATCGTGGAAACCCGGTTGATCCAGGATCTGATGCGGCATGGTTTTTTTTCTGTAAAAGAAGCCAATCAAAATCTGATATCTATGACCACTCAAAATCAGGAACAGTGGCTTCAGATCGGTCGACAGCTTGGTGTAGATGCGATTATCATCGGAAATGTCGATGGACAGATTTCAGATAATCATTCTACCCGGACTAATACCAAGCGGGTTCTGACCCGGTACAAAACAGTGGTTGAATACGAATCCCGGCGGGTGCAAAAAACGGTCAAGGTCCGAGTAAAGGAAAAAGGCAAGTGGGTCACAAAAAATAAAAAGATCACCGAAGTAAAACGGGTGCCTGTCAGGAAAAAAGTGCCGATCTATGAACAGGTAACCTATACGGAAAAATACCTGGAACGGGGTGGGACGATTACAGTCAATCTGCGTTTTATCGATGTGGCAACCGGTAATATTCTGGCTTCCAGAAGTGCTTCGCGGCAGGCGAGCCATCGTAAATTGGTCTCATCGAATGAACCGCCGTCGAGTCGGGTCAGACGGCAGAGTAACGAGGGCTCATTCGGTGGATTTCTGGATGCGCTCATCGAAACGGCAGCCCATGCGTCGTCCTCTGGCCGGCGTAGCAGCGCCAACATCCCCGATCGCCGGACGATCGCCTCGGATCTGGCTGTGGCGGCGACCAGGGAACTATCAGAACAAATCTCTCCCCGGCAGATCAGTGCAGTACGCATGCTACAATCCAATAAAGCGGTAGATCGAGGCGTTAAATATGCCCGCAATAATCAGTGGGATCAGGCCGGTCGGGAATGGCGCCGCATACGGGATCTCCACCCGGAAGATAGGGCTGCATGGAACAATCTGGGCGTGTATTACGAGCACGCCGGGAAATACGCCGAGGCGAAAAATGCCTACGATCAGGCCGTGGCGGGATCATCGGATAACCGTATTGCCCGGCAGAATCTATCCGCCCTCACAGCCATGATAGAAGCACTGCAGAAACAGACCGCCTCTCTGGGTGCCAAAATAGAAGAAACCAGCCTGGGCCTGATGGCCTCCAGTGTCCTGGAAGGGACCATGGCGGAACGTCTTGGATTGCGGAAAGGAGACATCATCAGCCGGATTAACCGTAAACCGGTAGATGATCTGGAGACCCTCGAAAAAGAGGTCGTAAAGACCGTCCGGTTCGGCGGTGATTTGATCCTGGATGTGATGCGCGCCGGTGAACCGGTCGCCCTAAGCCTGGTGGTTGGGGAAGATCGGCAGCAGGTCGTATCCGTGCCGCATGGCTATGAAGAACAACCGACGGAAAACAAAATGGTACCTGTCGTAGATGTAGATCAAGTCGTGAAATCCAGCATCCGTAGACCGGATGCCCTCGGTGTAATCTTCGGTGTCGAAGATTACCGGTATGCCCCATCGGTACCGTATGCTCGTCACGATGCCCTGGTTGTTCATGAGTATTTTGTGCGTGCCCTCGGTCTTAAAGAAAGTAATATATATATCCGGACGGATAGGGACGCCACACAAGGCGAGTTCCTCAAGGTGTTTGACCCGGTCCAGGGATGGCTGGCTAAACGCATAAAACCCGGCAAAACGGAAGTATTTATCTATTTTGTAGGCCATGGCGTGCCGGACCCGGCCACGCAGGACGCGTATCTGGTACCGGCCGACGGCGATCCGAACTATCCGGCGACCAGTTTTCGCCTGGATGAACTCTATCATAGCATGAACAGGCTGCCCGCCGGTCAGATTACCATGATCATCGATGCCTGTTTCAGTGGCCAGGTGGGCCGTGGCGACCGGATTCAGATGGTCCTGGCCGGCGCCAGGGGCATCGCCGTCGAGACGCGTCGGGTGACGCCCGCGCCACATCTGGTGGTTTTAACCGCAGCCCACGGCAACCAGGTCAGTTCCAGCTATCCTGAGAAATCACATGGCCTGTTCACCTATTTCATATTAAAAGGTCTACAGGGCTACGCTGATCAGAATGGAAACAGCGCCGTGACCGTCGGTGAACTGTACGCCTATGTCCGGGAAAGCGTAGTAGTACAAGCCGGCTACCTCGACCGTGAACAGACCCCGGAATTGCATGGTGTCGACTTCGACCGCATTCTGGTCAAGTACTGATGTTGGTATGGATGGCAGATAATGGTTAGCAGGTTGACAGAAGTATGACATAAAGTATATTCCCCAGCTAATACGTTCTTCAAATTCGCAATCATAAATCCGGAATCTGCAATCAAAATGCCATGCTCCTTCCCATTCAAGACGAAAATCCGACCTATTCCAAGCCCGTCATAACCGTCGCTCTGCTGTCCGCCAATGTGATGGTCTTCATATATCAAATGATCCTGGGGCCTGCCGGTGAGCAGTTGTTCATTTTCGGGACAGCCGTCATCCCGTATGAACTGACGCATTATGTAGACCGCACGACCTTCGCCATCCCGAGCACACGATATGCCTATCCCGCGGCCTTATTGCCCTTTCCGCTGACGCTGTTCTCTGCTATGTTCACTCATGGTGGATTTATGCATCTTGGTGGTAACATGCTCTATCTATGGATTTTCGGTAATAACATAGAAGACGCCATGGGCCATGGGCGGTTTTTCATATTCTATATGATCACCGGGCTGGGCGCGACGATGGTGCATGTGCTGTCCGACCCGAACTCCACCATCCCGATGATCGGAGCCAGCGGCGCTATAGCCGGGATTCTGGGTGCATATTTTGTGTTATATCCGAAGGCGAAAATAAAAACGTTCGTCGTCCTTATTATCTTTATCCAGATTATTTATGTCCCCGCAGTCTTCATCCTGGGGTTCTGGTTCCTCAGGCAAATCATAGGCATAGGCAGTGACGACATCGCCTGGTACGCCCATATCGGCGGTTTTCTGGTCGGCATGTTTC
This sequence comes from uncultured bacterium, assembly GCA_913051705.1. Lineage (GTDB taxonomy): Bacteria > JAAXHH01 > JAAXHH01 > JAAXHH01 > JAAXHH01 > CAJXCW01. Next base: position 9,034 of record CAJXCW010000064.1, on the reverse strand, counting down.
TCGTACGCCGATTCAAACGCCCCCGTTCTCGCCGTATTATCATCGATCCTAGTGGGGAATGGTAACTCACCACTTCACCTGTACGCGCACGGTACGCCGTGCGCCTCCTAACTCACTCACCACTTCCAGGTGTCTTATGCATCAATTCATACCCCTCTTATGTATAGCAACGATCGTTTTATCCTGTCCCCAATGTGTTTTCGCTCAGGATAGGGAACAGGCGATTACCGTATACTCGAACGGCCTCGGCCTCGTGCGGGACATGCGGACCATAGAATTATCGCGTGGACGCAGCACGGTGACTATTTCTCAGGTCGCTGCCGAAATCGACCCGACTTCCGTACGGATACAATCTCTTACGGCGCCGGAAGAGCTATCCATTCTCGAACAGCGATATACCTATGACATCGTCACTGGAAATCTCATTCTGGCCGGATACTTGAATCAGGACATACAGCTGATACTCGGTGATTCGGATATACCCGTTACTGGACGTTTGTTACATGCCGATAGGGATCAATTAACGCTTCAGCTTGAGGATGGACGGGTAGAAATCATACGCCGGGAGGTCATACAGCGCATCAGCTTGCCGGCCTTACCCGAAGATCTGGTGACGACACCGACCCTGACCTGGCTGCTGGACAATAAACGTAAGGCCGGGATGCACCGGCTGGAAATCACATACCTCACCGGCGGCCTGACCTGGCATGCGGAGTATACTGCGCTTATGAATGAGACCAATACCGAAATGACGCTCTCCGGATGGGCGACGATCGACAATCGGTCCGGCGCGACGTATGATAATGCCTTGATTACGCTCGTGGCCGGTGATCCCAATCGCGTCTCATCGCCACAGCCTAGGATGGCAAGAAAAAGTATGATGCAAATGGAAAGAGCTGATGCCGCACCGCAATTCAACGAGCAAAATCTGTTCGAATACCACACCTATACGCTCGATCGACGGGCGACGATTGTGGATAAGGCCTCGGTGCAACTGACATTATTTAAGGATACGACCGGTAACATTTCCAAACAATATGTCTACGATGGGATGATGGTCTCTCAAGGCGTACAGACACGGATACGATTCCAAAATAAAGAGAATATGGGGTTCGGTAAACCCATCCCCCGAGGTACGATCCGTCTGTATCAACAGGATGCGCAGGGCAAACCTCAATTCGTTGGGGAAGATCGTGTCAAAGATCTGGCCAGAGATGAAACGGTCTATCTAACGGTCGGTCGGGCTTTTGATCTGGCTGGCGAACGGATTCAGACGAATAGCCGCGCCCTGTCGAAACGCTCCAGAGAAGAACAAATCCGGGTCGTCCTGCGTAATCATACCGATGAAGACGTATCCATCAGAGTCGTAGAACATTTGAACAATCAGACCTGGTCCATTTCAGAATCCAGTAACCCCTATGAAAGACTGAATGCCCGTACCATCGAATTCGACATCCCGATGCAGCCCGACGGTGAGGCTGAAGTGACCTATACAGTCGTCTACCGCTGGTAAGATTAGCTTGACAATCGCTCTATCTTTTACCCTTTTGTGTCCTTTGTGGTTTAGAAACTATTCAGACTGGATTTATCGGGTTTGAGATAAAGGATCAGGATTGCCTATATGATGTTGCACACACCGTTTCTGGATGCTTTCGGCATTCAAGCCGGGGATACCGTCGCTATTGCCGGAAGTGGAGGCAAGGCGACGCTCATGTATCGTCTGGCTGCAGAAGCTGTCAGCCGGGGCTATACAGTTATAACCACATCCACGACTCACCTCCATCCGCCTACCTCTCTCCAGACCAATGGGTTATATATCACGGAAGAAATATCGAATTGGCTTCAAGTAATACCCGGTGAGCTCGACAGGCATCAACATGTAACGGTGCTGGGAGGCCGGCCACGACCCGATAAACTACGTGGATTGAGTCTGAAGGATCTGGATATACTGAAGAAGGCTTGCCGGCCGGATCTCTGTTTGGTTAAAGCCGATGGGGCAAGAACCCGGTTGTTTAAAGCGCCGGGTGATCATGAACCGGTCGTGCCTGCATGGACGACCCACGGCATGGTCGTCGTCAATCTACATGCCATCGGACTTCCTCTCAGCGAAAAATATGTGCATCGCCCTGATCGCGTAGCTGGTCTGACCGGGCTTCAGCTGAATGATCCGTTGACTATATCTACCATGGCTCAAGTGGTCAGTCATCCGACCACTTATTTCCGTGCTTTTCCTTCCGGAACAAACGTATTTTTATATTTATGCTGTTGCGCCGATAAACCAAAGCGGGCTCAAGCAGAGGCCATAAATAATGCGATTCCGGCAAATACATTTGCCGGGGTATTTTGCGGGGATATCAATCGTTCTCAGGCTGCGATAACCACACTGAGAAAATCGCATTAAGGAGGATCACAATGAAAAAAAAGATAGGGGTATATCTTGGTATTCTGTTGGTGATCGGCACGTTTATCAGTCCTCCTTTTCATGGTTATTTACTGTTCTTTTTCATGAATGGGCTGGTCCTGATTAACGCCGTTATAATCTATCATAATTTGGGGGCATCTTCCCGATACCTTGATGATATTCTGGGCATTTCCGTTATTGCACTCTCCCAGATTACCGTGACCCAACTCTATCCCGGTCTGTTCGGTTACTTAAGCCTCACCCAGGTGGTACTGACACAAATGGGCTGTCTGGGGTTAACTTTGATTGCAGTATGGATCGGATGGATACGTCTCCCTGACTGGCAGACTTGCCTTACAAGGGGACAGATGGCCATCCAGGAGGCGGCCGGCGTATGCAGCAGTCATGGAGTGGGTGTGGTTGCCTGTGTGGTCTCCGGTTTTACGTTTATGTTTGTATTTGCAGTCAGTGCATTAAATCCACCAATCGGTATTGACAGCATATTTTTCCATTTAGTGCAAGCCGTATACTGGTTGCAAACCGGATATATTCCCATTAGACTGGAAACTTATTTTGCTTATCCTCACGGTAATCCTCTGATATATTTGTGGGGTCTCTACCCCTTCCACCACGATTTCATTGCCCGGTTCACCCAGATTCCGTTTATCCTGTTAGGGGTTTTTGCCAGCTATGGCATCTGCCGGATTCTGGATATGTCCCGCACATTATCCCTCGTGACCGCACTTGCCGTCTTGACGATGCCGGCATACCTGGCCAATGGGATTGCCTTGACCGACCCGGATACGCAGATGGCCGGTGCTTTATTGGTCTCTCTTTATTTTGCTTTATCGCTGGCGCGCAGCTACCGGTTCAGTACCATCATCCTGCTGGCACTGGCACTCGGTCAGTTACTCAGTGCGAAATACAATTCGGTTTACTATGGGGTTCCCCTTGTCCTGCTGATCATCTATGCATGGGCTATGGGTTTGAAAGAAGCAGGAGCCGCTCGTTTTGTATCGTTTGCAGGGCATGGTTTTTTACTCTTTATCATTCCGATCAGCGTCGGTGGTGTTGCTTATGTATATGAATTTTTTCTCTCCCAGACCATGTATCCTTTCGGCGGGACATATAGTCCCATGATTACTCGGCCTTCCTTCAGCTTATGGCATTTCTTTACTTCACCTCAAAGCTTAAAAGATATAGGTTTGACGGGACTCCTCAGCCTTTTTGTTTTGTTCGGAATACTTAAAAATGTGATTCGTACAAATGTGCGTGGGTTAATTTTGCCCGTGTTTGTTCTTCTGCCCCTGTGTTTTTCTCTCGGCATTTATGTTCTCTATGGTTATTACGAAGGGGCGCAGGCCATTAGACATCTTCTGGGCACGCTGGCCCTATGCATCATTCTGGCTGGCTGGAGCGTCCACCATCTCAACGAACGCTGGCGGCGATACGGATTATGGGGTCTCGTGCTGTTTATCATCATAAATGCTGGATTGGGCGTCTGGCGCCAATGGTTTATTCATCTACCACATACGGATCTGTTATCCCTTTTAATCGGTATTTTGACCAGCCTCGGTATCTGGTGGCTTTTACGGGCCTGGCGGCAGACAGGTACATGGCCGATAGGGTTCCGGCGATATGTGGTGTCCCTGCCGGGATTATTAGGACTTATATGTATAGGTCTTTGGAGCTTGCATGGCTGGGAATGGGCCTATCGCGATATGAAATACGCCCGATGGCCGCCTAAATTCGGTTACGGTACCGGCTGGGGTTTTGTGGGAGAGTTGACGACCGGTCAGGGCGCACGTATAACTTACAATACCGCCCCCTATCCTATCTTTGGTTACGACCTGAAAAATACGCTGGTACATGTAATGCCGAAAATATCTTCCCTGCAGTCACCGGAAATCACACAATCAGAACTCATGAATTGGGAGATGGAATTACAACAACAGAATATTGATCTTGTTTATCTTCTGGCTATCGGATGGGATTCCAAGGGTCGTGTAAATGATATTGAATGGCGTTTTGATACGATTACTGAATGGATGCAATCCAGACCTACCGTATACAAACCTGTATTTACAGGTGGCCGTGAATCGGTCTTTATTTTTAAAGAATATAATGAGTAATACCCTGTTTAACCATATTACGCCCTATCCAAATCGAATCCTCCAGATACTTCAAACCCCATGGGGCGCCGTATTTGCCATGACTGTCTGGAGTGCGAGTATCCTCTTTTATAGACTGGGTGATCTTGTACTTGATCCGGACGAAGCGCTTATCATTGAATGGACGCTGGATGTGTATGCCCAGACGCCGACTTTATGGGATCTGGTTAAACATATCATTCGAGAGCGTGGATTTTATCAGCCTGAAACCTATTCCGGCTTGAATATATTTCTGACGGTCGCTTTTTTTCAGTGGCTGGGGGTTTCTACCTGGACCGCTCGGCTCGTTTCCGTTCTGTTTGCCCTCGGGGTGATCCCCGCATTCTTCTGCGTTGCGCGCCGTATATTTCATCATACTACCCCGGCTCTGTTGGGCGCTTTGCTGCTGGCCACTTCCGCACCCATAATATTCTTGATGCGACAGGGGCGGTATACATCGCTAACGATTCTGGCTACCTTGTGGTTGACCTGGGCTTATCTCGAAGTACTGGATCGGAAAAAATATGGCCTGTTGCAGTTAACCGGTGCGGTGATCCTGTCCTTCTTCACCGCTTTCCATATTTTTCTGCCTGTCGCCGTTGGATTTACTTTACATGCTCTATGGCATTTTCGTGGTTCTCGCTTATGGGGTTTAATAGGCATTTTAGTCCTGTTTTCAGCGGGGGTGACATGGTTCACGCCCGATAACTATATCGATGGTCCAGCCTGGTTTATGACCTTATTCCAGAAAATCTGGTCGATGGACCAGATTACCGTACTCTATAAATTAAAGATATATCTCCTCGAACTTAATCTAATCAGTATGCCTTTGGTTTTTATACCGATCTATGTATACGTCCGACGAGATCAGTGGAATAGAAGGGTCGTTTTAAGTGTCATAGCGGTTTGTGTCGGTACTCTGGTTATGTTAAGTCCATTAGGCGATACCATTTTGAAGGATCTCATAGCACCTGCGCTGGATGTTGTTTGGCCGTCGTTTTCTCCCTGGTGGTTTAATCGGGTCGTAGATCCCCGTAGCTGGCTGTTCATGGGATTAGCAGTAGGTCTTGGGCTCCTGTTCTATTACGGCCAATGGTCCTCTTCTCCTTACCTGGCTTTACCGATAATTGTACTGCTGGGCATCATCATGACCCACTGTGTTTTGCCTCAATACCTTGTCATTTGGACACGACATATGGCCAGCTCTTATGTGTTTGTTTTCCTGCTCAGTGGTTATCTGCTTACGAAAATCATAGAGAAAAATAAGCTACTCGGTGTTTCTATGATCCTATTGCACATGACCAGCAATATTTTGAGCGTCGTGCCGTTTGTACCCGGACATTATCCTTATTTTCAGTGGAAATTACCACAGTGGATCTATCGCCTTGTTACAGGTGATCCCATCAGCGAAATTGTGACTAATTTTATCAGGATTCCGCCCCTATAATGCAACGCCTTTACACCTGCCTGCTGTCTTTTACTCTGACCATTGGAGCCTGCGTGGTCGGTCTTATTTTTTTCGAAGCAGGGTTACGCCTGTTTAATCCCCAGATCCTTGAAATCCATCCGAATGGGATGTGGCAGCTCAGTGATACACGGGGGTGTCAACTCACGCCGGAGTTTGACGGAGATCACACGTTTGTCGATTTTACCGTTCGAATTACGATTAACGAACAGGGGTTCCGGGATCGGAGCTATGGGCCTAAACCGCCCGGCGTATTTCGTATTCTCACCATAGGCGATTCATTCACTTTCGGTATAGGTGTGCAGAACCATGAAGTGTTTTCGAAAGTTCTGGAATCCATCCTCAATAAACAGACCGCACAAACTTTTGAGGTGATCAACGGCGGCGCCCCTGGATATAGTACGCATCAGGAACTCATACTTCTTAAGGAAGCCGGGCTGGCGTTGGAACCGGATCTGGTTCTGGTAGGATTTTATCCGTTCAATGATTTGAGGGACAATCAACTACCCATAAACCGTTATGCCCTGGCTTACGGCTATCTATACGATGAGAAGGGGTATAATATAGTGCTTCAAACCGAAAAAACCGGTCTGCCGATCCCGTTCAAAGGTTATCTCTGGGCTCATTTCCATGCCTATCGATTTCTGGCGGATCGTTACCATAAGCTCAAATCTTCTTGGACATATGCCCCGTTATCGGATGTAGGAGATAGGGAGAAGGAGAGAGCCGACGAGAGTCAAGATCAATCGAAGCGACCAGTTACCCTTACCAAGCCGATTGTTGATAAAAAAACAAGCCGACTATTTCGAGAGATCGCCGAAGTAACCAGGGGGAATGGGGGGCAAGCCGTGATGCTGCTCATCCCGGATATTAAACAGGTGGCCAATCCTGAATCTATGTGGAAGCCCCAATGGGATCAGTATAAGGCGATGGCCTCTTTAAACACCATGCCGGTTATTGATCTATCGCCTGTTTTTGTGGAGGCTAACCGAACTGATCGGACCCGCGAATTGTGGTATATGGTAAATAAACACTGGAAAGCCAGAGGTCACCGCCTGACAGCAGAGACAATTTACAAATCTTTGCTGGAACAGCATTTGATTCCTTAATCATGCTTCCCCTCCCTCATCGCCCCACATTTCCCTCTTCACCCCGAACGTCGCCTCAAACGCCTGCCATACCTCTTCAGGGACAGGCGAAGTCGCCGCCTCACATGCCTCCTGAACCTGCTGCATATTGGACGGCCCGACCATGACCATACTATCGACGGGAGCTGCCAGGCAGAACTGAATCGCCAGGTGACGGATGCTTACGCCCTGTTCCCGGCACCAGGCCCACATCTGGTACGCCTGTGGTTCGCAACCGGGATACATACCGCGTTCGCGTTCGGGATCAGGCACCCGACCGGTTAAAAGACCCATTCCCTGAGCGCTGGCGAGAATAAGGCCAACACCCTGCCGTCGGGCTATAGGAAAAATTGTAGAGGCCGCCGACTGATTGATCAGCGTATAATCGAGGAAGGTCAAGGCCAGATCCGATATCCCTGTCTCGATCAGGCGAACATGCCAATCGTGAGACCGGGCACCCAGACCGATATGCCTTATGACGCCTTCTTCCTTCAGCTTACACAACACATCGAATACATAGCCTTTACGGAGCGGTTCTTCAATATCTATCGGATCGTGAACCAGAACAGCATCCAGGTAATCCGTCTTCATCGCCTTCAGGCTTTGCTCGACACTCCAATAGGCTGTTTCACCGGAAAAGTCTTTTTTCCGGTCCGGGTGAGTGCCGATTTTCGCCTGCAGATAGTAGGAGGAACGAGGCACACCTTCTAACGCTATTCCCCATTTTTCTTCATGGTGCCCGGGGTAGGTATCGAAGTAGTTGATCCCCAGATTCAGTGCCAGATGGATGGCCTCAACGGTATCTTCGCTGTCATGGAGGTAGGCAGCGCCCAACGCCAGCGCCGCCGGACGCATGCCGGTCCGGCCAAAGGATCGTATGGGTAAGGTATTCATATCGCCTTCATCCTTCATCGTTGCAGGATCCTATAGGCCTTCAGCGATTCCGCCGGGATTCATCCATCTCGTAACCGATACCCGGTAGTAATCGATCAATTTCAGGTATTCATAGAGCACACTGCGTGCCTGCCAGCGTGTTTGCCACCAGGCATCCGGATTAAAGTCGTCGTACGAGGAGACCTGGACGATCACCCGTATGGCCTCCCCTAATTCTTGCCGAAATATCTTGCCGGTACGTGTCGTGTGGGTTTTAGACGTCACGGCAATGATAGACCGAATTTGATGCTGTTTAAGAAAAGGACGGAGTTTCCGCGCTTCCGTTCGTGTACTATTGGCCCGGTTCTCTGCAATGAGTACGGCGGATGAGGAAACGCCTCGTTGTGTCGCGATAGAAAGAGAAATATCATGCGTCTCAGGGATAACAATCCCCAGTTCTTCCATCTTATCAAACACCGTTGCCGAATGTCTTTCCTCCGTACTCAACACGATATATGGCGCATAGCCCTGCTGATATAAATCCACCGCCGACATCATACGGTCCGGTGCATAGGCACCCAGTACAACAATAGCATCTGCTGGTTCCAACGCGTCGGTGGATATCAGATAATATGCCGCCTGCCTGGCAAGAAAACGTCCTGAAAACAGGAGGATTAGACCTGCCAGCAGGATGAACAGAAACATCCATTGTCGGTGGCTGAATCGTGGTCGTCTGCTATCTCCCATTTGACGTTTTATTATAGATTAGGTTTATACGACTCTACCTCGCCATCCTCATCTGTCCTGTTACTATCCTGAGATGGCTCGCTGTCTGTTTCTTCTATCTTCGCTTCCCCATCCCCATCCCCATCCACTGGCTCTCCGTCACCATCTTCGTTTCCTATGTCGTCCTCATTTCCCACTACTTGTTCATCTTCTTCGTCATCGTCTATCTGGTCGTTCCCATCTTCAACCACGTCCAGATCTATATCTTCATCCACCATGCTTTCCTGTTCCT